>CAYVDY010000205.1:0-4233 GCA_964450255.1 uncultured Candidatus Solibacter sp.
CGCGCCGCGGCGTCCAGCTCGTACTCGAACGCGCCTTCCTTGGTACTGCGCATCGCTTCCATAATGCCCAGCGCTGCAATTCTCGAGGCCTCCCGGATGAGTTCGATCTCACGCTTGCTCTTCACCAGGCGGAGTTCGTCGAGGATTGGTGACAGGTCGCGGAATTCGAATGACGGTACACGGGTCTTCAGCAGAGAAAGGAACTGAGCCGATCTCGTTGGCCGGCCGTCCCAGGGATCGGAGGCAACGTCGGCGGCCGCTCGCAACACCTCGTCGCGGCTCCCCATCACCCCTTGCAACGGGCTCCAAGGTGCGTACAAGGCTGGAGCGGGGAGTCTGATCTGCATCGACGCCAGTTGCGCCGCCAGCGCCTCGACACCGAATACCGCGTCGACGCCGGAAATCTTCCTGACCTCATCGGCATCCTCCGGCGCCAGCGTCTTGCCTTGGTTGCTATCGCGGGCCGCATCGCGATGCGGAAGAAACGCCGTCGTTTTGCGGGTTCTGCCATCGAGGAGTAAATAGGAGTGCGGCACTTCCAGGCCGGTCAGGTAGTAGAAGTCGTTCGCCTGCCGAAAGACCCCAAACCCTTCGGGCAGGGCCGCTCCCTGCACGACGGCGACGGCTCGATTCCCGATCCGATCGAAGACTTGGGCACGACGCGCGTGGAACTCCGAAGCCTCAAAGTCAGCAGCGCAGAGTAGCGGCGCCAGCAGGAGCAGCAGTACACGGGTCATGAGACTTTTTATCACAGTCCGCCAGCCCGAATGTTGAGATCGGGTTCCGCCACTTCGAAAACTACCGGCAGGGTGTTGGGTTGGGATTGGCTGGGAGACAGGGATTCGAGCCAGTTGCGCATCTAACTCTTTGAAAAGTCAGCACTTTTCTGTAACGCTATCATTGGATGAGACTTGAACGCTTTCTCTGGTTTCTCACTGGCTCCCGCGATTCTCGCTCGTGGTCGAATGTCATAGGCACCAAACCGACACCGAAAGCTCGCCGGCGCTCGGGACGTGCGTCCTTGTCCTGGCGGCCGGAGCCTTGGGGCGTGCGACACGGGCATCGACGCAAAGTCACTGGGCCATATCGCCGACATCTGCCTGATGAACCTCGAGAATTCGCACGGCGCGCATGGCTCGGCGGGGGAGGCGCCCGGCGCTAGGCATGCACGAAAAGAGGAACCCACGGTTTGCACCGAGAGTCCCACGGACAGCGGGCGATGTAGGAGCCACGAGCAGCGCGAGGATGGTCTTCACGTCTGCTCGTAGTATGGCGAATTCCGAGAAGCATGCAGGCTAGAAACCGTCGCCCTGCTGCTCGACCGGGGATGCCCGGATCGGTGTCTCCGATCCGGAAACCGGTGCATCGGCGTTGCATCTAATCAGCTGCCACGACTACAAGGAAGTGGCGATGTACTTCGTCTAACGCGGCGCTTGCAGGACTCTCAAGAACAAGTTCGGCCGCCTCTCGGCCCACGTCACCGTCCTGCTGGGCCAGCCAGGCTTCCGCTTTCTGCTCGTTCCGTCAGGGTCAACCGAATGTCGGCATCTGCACGCGTCGGTTCTGCTTGAACGCAAGGTTCGCCAAGTGAGGTGCCGAAACCGCGCTGGCGCCTACTTCCACCGGGGCGTTCGGTTCCTTGCGCGACTTCACGCAATCCAGAAAGTTCTGTATGTGCGTTTCGATGGGCACCGGCGCGGCCATCGACAATACGGGAGCCCGGTTGCTCGCCTCACGCCACGGCTCTTTCCAAACCCTGTATCCGTCGTTGCTGATGACCAGGGTGCCCTCATCTCCCTGGAACTGGATGGACCAGTCGTTGTCGTATGAGTTCGTGTAATTCAGGGTCCACGTGGCCATAAATGCCGGATACTCGAAGATCGCGCAGAAAACGTCGGGCACTTCCGAACCAGTGCTCTTGGCGATCTGCCCGTAGGCTAGGGCCGAAGAAGCCGCAGGCGAGTTCGTGAACCACTGCACGACGTCCATCAGGTGGGTGCCTTGGTCGGTCATGTTGCCACCGGAATAGTCCCAGAAGAGCCGCCACGAGCGGAATCGCATCGGCTGCAGTTCCCGTTTGCGAGCCGGACCGAGGAATCGGTCCCAGTCGATTCTGCCGGGAAGCGGGGTGTCGTTGAGCGGCTTGGAAACGTTCCAGTTCCACATGGGTTTGACCATGGTGATTTTGCCCAGCACGCCGCTGTCCACGAGTTCCTTCGCCTTGATGACCGAGGGTGCGCTTCGCCGTTGCATGCCGATCTGGACAATCTGCTTGCTCGCGCGTACTGCCTTGACCATTTGCTGGCTCTGTTCCAGCGAATGAGACATTGGCTTTTCCAAGTAGACGTCCTTCTTTGCCGCCAGCGCAGCCAGCAGGTTGGGACAATGCTGGTGATCGGGTGTTCCGACCACTACCGCATCGAGACCCTTCTGAGTGAGCAGTTCTTGATAGTCCACATACTGCTTGGCTTGGGGCGCAACCTTCGCTGCCGCCAACATGTTGTTGTCGTAAACTTCCGCGATGGCAACACACTCGGCACCGAGCTTCATGAAGCTTTCCGTCAAATATCGGCCGCGTCCGCCAGCCCCAATGAGCCCGAACGCAAGGCGATCATTGGCCCCCCAGGCGCTCCTCGGAATGAATAGGGGTGCGGCGGCCAGGGTGGACGCCACAAATGCTCTGCGGTCTTGGCTCATGTTCATCAGCCTCCTGTCTCGATTCTGGTCGGGACGTCCGTTCTTGGCGCCCAGCCATGGCCAGTATACTCCAGACCAATCCAAATCCGGCTGAGGGGCATGCGGCGGTAATCCTGGTAGGTTGATTGAGGTTCGCCAAAACCAAAGCGGCCTACCGGAGACTCCGGCTTTGAATCGAGAATGCTACATCCTCGCCCAGTTACTGGAGTGCTTCCCCGCCTGGAATTCGAAGCGGTCGTCCGCCAACACAAAGTCGAGCGGAACACCTGTGGCTTCAACTCCTGGAGACAGTTCGTCGCAAAGTTGGTTTACCAGTTCGGCCGAGCACAAACCCTGTCTGTGATCACCGGTGGTCTGGTCTCATGTGAGGGGAAACCGCAGCACATCCGTGTGTAGGAACTCCAGAAAATGCACCCCAGCCTATGTCCGTGGGCACTGGCCCAGGCAGCTGAACAGGGCGGTCGTCTGGCGTTTCAATTAGCGTGCCAGCGACGAGGTGCTCCAACGGGGCCGTAAGAAGTTCCGACTCAAACGTAAGCTCCTGATCCTGGACCCGACGACGATCCAGGTTTGCCCGCAGGTCTTCGATTGGGCGCGTTACCCAACAGCAAGGGCGGCGTGAAACTCCACACGCTGGTGGATCGCGATGGCTCGGGGATCGAGAGTACCCTAGATGGATCCCCGGCCCAGCTTCGACCGTGTAGCAAGTCTCAGCGAACCGAACTCACCAACTTACGGCTGTTGGTCGCCTCCGGCCTTTTCAGGGCCGCTTATCGTCACGGCTAAACCCCTCGCATTCAATACATCCCGTTGATCGAATTGCACTTGCGAGGAATTGCTCCGGGCTCGTGTAGTCCTATTGGGGCTGTTTGCGAGGCCAGAATGTGCCCCGATTATTCCCGGCACCCAGATCTTGGGATGCCAGCCCTTCTACGTTCTGAATCACGTGATGTGTTTCGGACTGTCCGCCGGAGCGTGCCCGTGAATTGGGGTCTCTGACTGACCGAATGCACCACCCACCAATAAACCCTTGAGATGGCGAGCACATATGTCCGGCACACTCATCAATTGGGGCGCGGTGTTCTGCTTCCTGATGGCATCCAGCGGGCCTTTGCGCCAGCCATACCACTTACGTTCAAGTCGGGAACTGAATGTTGCCGAAGGGTGGGTTGGTGGACCTATCGGGAGGATGCGGAGCTCACTTGCGAGGATTCCGAATTGCCGTGAGATCCGATCGAGCGAAAGATGGGCGAGGTGCTGGATCCGGTGCAGTGTCGAAACTGACCACTGCTGCTCACTTGCTCCGGCATCCTGCGGCAGGCGAGATTCGCGGGAGGTACACGGGGTCAATGGCGAACTCCCCGGACGCTACCGGGAGGATCGAAGCTGGCGCGTCAGTCGGGCGAAGCGCTCGCCGAAGCGACGCCCCTCCTCCAATTCCTTGTCGCTCACGCCTGGGTCCGCTGGGCCGGTGGTCGCCTCCGGACCCAAGGTGCCAAAGCCCTCGGATTCCACGCCGCCGACCACGATGAATCG
>CAYVDY010000205.1:4243-10597 GCA_964450255.1 uncultured Candidatus Solibacter sp.
AAATGCCGAGAGGATCGCCAAACGTGCTGCGTCCTTCCCCATCGCCGCATGGCCTGCCGTGCAGAAAGCGCCGGCCACTTTTCCGTCGCCGTTGGTCTTGGCCTTCCACAGCGCGTTCCCGATGCCATCCAGGAAGCGTTTTGCCTCAGTGGACGTATTGGACCAGTGCACGGGCGTACCCAGCAGGATCCCATCGTAGTTGACGACTTCTTCTAGCTTGAACTCGGTGGTCTTGCGAAGTGTGACTTCCACGCCCGCCACAGCAGCCGCTCCCTTGCGGATTGACTGCGCGAGCTTCTCGGTGTTGCCAGAATCGGAGTGATAGGCAACAAGGATGCGGGCCGGTGGCTGCTGAGCCAGTGCAACAAGCGGGATGAGCAAGGCGAGCATCAACTTCATCGCGGTACGTCCCCTCCGCTGGAGAATAGCATCGTCTGGCGGTGTTTGGAGGAAGGATCCAGATCGTAGGATCTTTAGGTTTGCCGTCAGGTTCCCCCGCACACTGTTGTCTCGTTGGAGCCCGATGACTTCAGCAGAATTCAAACCCGAGGTCTCTCCCGGAAGCCAATCGAATGCCGTCAGTAGACTGGCCATTGTGCTCTGCGCCTTTGTGAATTGGTTGAGCGCTCAGTGTCGCCGCTCGTCAAGCGTTACCTCACTACTCGAAATGGGATTTCAACGATGGCGCAGGTCTCAGAGAAGCGCGGTCCGCGCATATCGAACGCCGCGACTCGCAATGTGTGCGGCCCTGGCGTCAACAGCGACGGATTCCACCATTCAGCATTCCCCAACAGGAATGGCGCGTTGCGCCGGTAGCTGATCGGATTGCCATCGATGTAGAACTCCACGCGTTTGATAGGCCAACGCGGATGCTGGTCTTCTGGGATCGCTTCGACCCAAATGGGCTCTTTAACCACCTGGTTCGGTTCCAGCCCGAACACCCTCAGTTTTGGTGCATCGGCATTCTGATAGGCGGGGCGCGGAGGAGCGGGCGATCCTGTCAGGCGGGCTACTTGCTCGAAGAACAGCCACTTGACGGGAGAGCTGATCCTCCAATTCACAGGGGGCGACTGAAACCCGTCCAGGTAATTGTTGGTGCCCTGATCGTAGTAGCCCCAGCCGACGCGCTCCCCCACCGCGGCATGCAGGTTGAAGGCGCTGACGCCATCTTCATTGATGAGAACGGGCTTCTGGAATCCGCTGAGCCGCCGCATCGTGGCGATTTCTTCGTGAACGCCCTCCGGCGTCCGGCCATTCGTATGGAACAGGATGTAGTCAGCCAGGCGCAGGGCCCGTTCCTCGCGCAGACCGGACACCCAACTGACGCTGACCGGGAACTCACCTCCTGCCTCCTTTTGCGCTATCTCAATGGCCTCCGCGGCGCCCGCGGGCATCAGCAGCGGATGCCTGTAGACTCGAACACCGACCTCGTTCTGAATTTCGATGAGCACGTTGCGGTGCGGGAGAAATTTCAGCCAGCGGACTGATTCGATGATGCCTCTCCGGATCGCCGCACCGTCAGGTGCCTCGTCCAGGCGTGCATTCTGGCCTTGATAGTAAAGGCCGACAATCACTACCATGCCCAGCCGGTCACCGGCAGCAATCACCCGGCGAACGCGATCGAGATAGGCCGCCTTCAGTCGGCCGTTTTGTTCGAACGCGGTGTTTACATGGGGCTGAAATGGCGTGTTCTCGCCATAATTGCCGTCGACGGGTCCGCCACCTTGGAGGTTGATCGTGTACGCAAGAATGCCACAGCGCCTCCAATCTGGGAGTGCCTCGATGAACTCCCTGACGTTCCGTTCCGGGTCATACGGCCCGTCGGGATAGTCGAACCAGACGGGGCCCATCACGTTGGTCGCGTAAGGATTCTGGCGACTGCCCCGCGCAGGATAGTTGGCGTCTTCAAACGCGGCCTGTACGGCCCGAATATTCACAAGCGTCCCATACAGATTCGGATCGGCATTCGGGAAACCCTGTGCTGCCGTGTAGGTCGAGTGTCCGTTGATGGTGAAATGCGAGCCGCGGATACCAACACGGGTGGATTGGGGAAAAGCCGGCAGCGTAGCCAGCAATAGAATGGGAACCAATCGGCGCATCATATAGTCCAGACCAAGTCTATCTTCGTCCGTGCATCGACGCTTGAAGCTCCATGCCGAGGATCTGAACGATCGGCCGGCGCTTGTTCGGTTCGATCCATTCCGCATCGAGCACCTGGTGGACTTGCAGGGTGGATTCCGGTTTGACGATGCCCCGAGCTTCCCCAGGGGGAGTAGCATGTTCGATCTCCGCCTGCCGTGTCGGAGCGGTGCGAACGCGATTGACGTTGAGAGTCTAGAATAGGCAGTAGCAGATGCCAAAGTATGAATAAGGAGGCAGGATGATCTCTCGGCGTGAAATTCTCAGTGTATTGGGCGCGGTTCCCGCCGCCGGTGTCTTGGGCCCCGGGCGGCTGTTCGCGCAGGCGGCCACCACGTTTCCGAGTCGGCTCTTGGGGCGCACCGGGCGAACTGTGGTGCCTCTTGCCCTGGGCGGCCAGGCGTCGCTGCAATGGACCAAGCCCGGCATCGATCCGGCCGATATCATTGTTCGTGCCGTTCAGCTCGGGCTCGACTATCTCGACACCGCCAACGCCTACGGGCCAAGCCAGGCGAATTACGGCGAGGCGTTCCGCCGTCTGCATCTGACACTCTCTGATACGAGCTACGATCGGGTGCTGCGACAGAAACTCTTCGTCGCGACGAAAACCGGACGACGCTACGCCGTCGATCCCGGTGGCACCGGCCTGACTGCCATCGACGAACTGAAACGATCCCTCACGCAGATGTTCGGCGATGGCAAAGGATTCATCCCCGAGGGCGCCTACGTGGACTCCATCCAGATCCACAATCTGACCACGATGGAACAAGTCAACCAAGTCTACGAGGGGTTTGCCGAGCGCGGTTCGAAGCGCCCCGAGAGAATCGGCGCCCTCGCCGGCCTGCTCGACTACCGTGACGGCACCAACTACACCGGCCTGAATCCCGAGCATAGACACTATGTGAGGCACATCGGGATTACCGGACACCAGAGCTCTCCGGTGCTGATGAGTGCCATCCGGCGCGACTCGGAGAATGTGATCGACACGGTGCTGGTTGCGCTGAACGCGAACGACCGACTGTGCAGCTCGCACCAGAACAACGTTTTGCCGTTGGCTATCTCGCGGGGACTGGGTGTGATCGCAATGAAGATATTTGCCGACGGCGCATATTATGGCAAACAGCCACGCTTTTCACGTACACCCGACGACGTCATCCTCTCCGTGGGCAAGCCAGAGTCCGTTGCCTACTCCGATCTCGTGCGTTACCCTCTATCGCTTGCCGGCGTCTCGTGCGCCATTATCGGTACGGGCATGATCAATCGCGAGAAGCCCGAGGCCGACCAGATGGTGGCCAATCTGACCGCCGCAATGAAAGATCTGCCCTCTGCAATCGAACGCACCCGCATCGAGAAGGACTCCGAAGTACGGCACGGTGCAGCAACCAACTATTTCCAGGAGAAGACGAACACGTTGGTGCAACCGGTCTCGGTGAACCTGAAGCGCGACAGCGAGCGTGTCATCGTGGAATGGTCGACGGCCCTCGCCGGCCGTGCGCCTCTCCAATCCTACGAGGTCCGCGCCGGTGGCAAAGTACTTTTGTCGTTGCCGTTCCGGCCGCAGATGTACGAAGCGCCTCTTTCGGTGTCGCTGCCGGCGTCAGCCATCGGGGACGGCACGGTGACCGTGGTGGCCTCGGAGATTCCGCCGCAGACCCGAGCCTAAAGCAGGTTGTCGGGAGTCACATGGAGGCGATTGCACACGGCCTGTGGGCGTCTGCGGCTGTAATCAGTGCGAATAGATGGACCACGGTTCGCATGCCCCTGAGTTGGACGGTGTGGTGGGCGGTGTTCCCGGATGTGCTGGCATTCGGGCCATCATTTGCTGCAGGGTTGTGGCTGTGGTTGGTGGGCAACCCGAGCTCAGTTTCCACCGAAGGTCATGTCCTGCCGCACGTGCACATCGGTTTGCCACTCTACTCGGCAGGGCACAGTCTCGTCATGTTCCTGCTGGTGTTCGCCCTCGCCACCATTCTGGCGCGCCGAGTTCTGTTCGCAATGCTCGGCTGGCTGCTTCACATTGTGATCGACGTTCCCACACACAGCCTGAGCTATTACGCGACCCGGTTTCTTTGGCCGCTTTCGGACTACCGTATAGACGGGATTGCATGGTGGACACCCTGGTTCTGGGCTGCAACTTATGGGGTGTTGGGAGCGGTGTTCTTCTTCCTATGGAGGAGTCGGTCGGCCACTACGGAGTGCGGCTCAACCCCAAAAACCCTCAGTCAGGGGACGGCAACGACGGAACCTCTGATCCGGTCGCAGCATTAACGTCAATTCGTTGGCCGGCAGGGACGACGGTCCGCGTCATCACTTTAGCGCGAACCGTCACGCACCCTTGCTCCAACTGCTGGACGGCGCTTGCGACGCATCTGACCTACAGCACAGTGCGCACAATGTTGTCGCGAATACCGTGTCCCATGCCGTCGCTCAACTTCAAAGCCGGGAGGTTAATGCCGGCATGGAACGCGGTGCGGTTACCGCATCCGCAATCGAGTCGAACTACGACGGTTCAGGCGACCTGGCAGGTTCGGAAAGATCCCAGGCCGCGCGCCGCGGATAGCTGCGATGAAGACCGCCGATCTGGGGAATAGCAAGGATGCGCCCGAGATCCGGCCCCTGGACGGGTCGAGACTTCGGCGCATCCTTGGCTAGCGTCATACACCGCACATAACACCGCGGCCAAGCGGCGCGCCGGCCGCGTGAACCCGGCGTGGAATCTCCCATCACTGACTACATCGACTGGATCTGGCTCGACTGCCCATCTGCCGCCTGGGCTCACTCCTTCGCCAACGAGTAGCAGACAATTTCCTCGTCGTTCCGCGCGAAGATGTGCCGGTTTGCATACGCTGGATGAGACCAATTCACCGCACTCAGTTCCCTGCGGTTTCCCGAATTGGACGTCGGTTTGATCAACGCCGTCCTGCTGATCTCCTCATAGCCTCGCGGCGACAACTTAGCGATGATCAGCTCTCCGCGGTCGTTGTTGATGAAGTACCGGTCGCCTTGCCGGACGATGAAGCCCGACGCCCAGCGCGCCTTCTCCTTCGTGACAGCCAGGGTTTCCCAGACCCGCTCTCCGGTCATCAGGCGCAGGCAACGGAATTGCCCATAGCTGCAGATACCATAGATGAAATCCCCGTCGATTACTGGAGTGTTCACCACCGTATGCAGACCGTCCGTCTTGATCTCGCTGTCGCTCTTGCCCTTCCAGAGAACCTGGGCGCGCTTCCCTTTCAGTTCGAGCAGCATCGAACCGTTGTAGAACGACGAGACAAGCAGCCGCCCTCCCTCCAGCACCGGCGTCGACAACGTCACTCCCATGTGCACACGAAACGGCTGCTGCCAGAACGTCTGCCCCGTCGCAGGATCGAGCGAATACACAGCCTCCGGATGCCAGATGATCAATTGCCGGATCCCACCCGCGTGCGCGAGTACCGGCTGGGCATAGCCGATGTCATCGCCCGGCGCCAACGCTCGCCAGACCTCTTTGCCTGTGAGTTTGTCGAGCGCCACCACCAGTGCATCCGGCCGGCCGCCGGCCATCACTACCAGGCGCTCGCCGTCGACCAACGGCGCTCCCGAGATCCCCCACACGGGCAGTTGCGTCCCGTAGTCCCGGGCGTAGTCCTTGCGCCAGATCACCTCGCCGGTCCCGCTCTTCAGGCAGAGCAGCATCCCGCTCGCGCCCACGACGTAAACCCGATCACCATCCACCGTCGGCGTTGCGCGCGGCCCATACCCGTAGCTGATCCCGCGGTAATCCGCATTCCACTCGCGCGTCCAGAGGACCGTGCCGGTCTTCTCGTCGAGGCATAGCAACCGCTCGATGCCATCTGATCGGGTACCTTTCTGAAAGTCGGTCACGAAGACTCGGCCCGCTGCCACCGCTGCCCCGGAGAACCCTGCCCGAATCGGCGTGCGCCAAGCCACCTTCAGACCATTCTGCGGAAACCTCTCCATGATGCCCGATTCATTCCAGACTCCCAGCCGCCCCTTGCCGCGCCACTCCGGCCAATCCTCGGCCTGTGCGGACTCCATCACACAGACAGCAATCGCCAAACATTTCAGCAGTGTCGTTGGGCGCATTTCATTCACAGTGTACGGGAAATATTCCCGGAGACGCGATCGCGAGAGAAAGCCCGGACCTGGGAGTTAGCGGATGTTTTGGTTCAGCGTGAAGATGAGGCGGGAGCCCAGCCGAAGGGGAAGAATTCC
>CAYVDY010000206.1:0-10581 GCA_964450255.1 uncultured Candidatus Solibacter sp.
CCCGCGCGGAGGTCGCCGGCGATGCCCTGGAACGGGCTGGCGGCCTTCATTTCGCGGCCGCTGGTCCAGCGCATGAGATCGATCATGTGGATGCCGATCCAGAGGATGGTGCTGCCGTACTGATCGCGGCGGCGCTGCCATTCCGGGCGCTTGCCGAGCTTGTAGGATTTCTGCGCGGAGATCTGGATGACTTCGCCGATCTCGCCGGATTCGGTGATCTGCTTGAGCGCGAGGAACGGCGGGTCGAAGCGCATGGGCAGCAGCATGCCTAGCTTCACGCCGTTGGTTTCCACCAATTGGCGGAGCTTGTCGAAATCGGCGCGTTTGATGGCGAGGGGCTTTTCGGCGATGACTGGCAGGCGGCGTTTTGCGGCTTCAATGATGGCTGAGGCGCGCTCGCCGTCGTTGTTGCAGACGGCGACGAGATCGGGTTTCTCGGCGTCGAGCATTTTGATGGGATCGGTGTAGACGCGGGACTTGCCCTTGGCGAAGCGGGTGGCCGCGGCTTCGTTGGCGTCCTGCACGGCGACGAGTTCGACGTCGGGGTATTGGGGCAGCGGGCGCACGATCTCGCTGGTGTGACCGTCGAGGCCCCACATGGGGACGCGCACTTTCTTTGGTAAGCGCACTGGTTCTGCGGCCTGCGCGGCGGCAGCCAGACCGGCGGCGCTGGCCATCAGGGAACGGCGGGTGAACATGCCGATATTTTGTCAGGTTTTGGGGGCTTAGCGGGACTTGAGCGCGATTTCAATGGCGGCGACGTTCTTGCGGGCGAAGTCGGCTTCGCTGAGGTCGGGGTTCAGGGTGAGCATGCGCTCGAAACTCTTGCGGGCGGCGGCAAGCATCTCCAGCGAGCCGGTCTGCTGGGCGAGGTAGGCGTAGTTGAGGCCGAGGAGGTAGTGGGAGAAGGCGTCCTCCGGATCGTAGGTGATGGCGCGCTGGCAGAAGCCGATGGCGGCCTCGTACTGCTTGCGGTTCTTGGCGTTTTCGCAGAGGCCGAAGTAGGCCATATTGCGTTGGTCTTTCCAGATGTCGCGCTGGGCGGCGCGCTTCTTTTTGCCGAAGCCGATGAGGGAGCCGACGACGTAGTAGTTGAGCTTGCCGGCCAGTTTGGAGTCGAAGTCGCTGAGGCGGAGGTAGGTCTCGTACTCGGCGGAGGAGTCCGCGCTCTGCTTGAGGCGGCGCAGATTCTCAGCCAGGACGAAGTGGGCTTCGGCGTTGTTGGGGGTGAGTTGGATGGCGCGGCGGGCGCTTTCGACGGCCTCGTTGAAGAGGCCTTTGTTCTGGTAGGCCTGCGCCTGGAGGTAAAAGGCGAGCTGGTTGTTTTTGTCGCGCTGGGTGACGATGTTGAACTGGCGGAGGGCTTCGTCGTCGCTGCCCATGCCGAGTAGCATGCCGCCGTAACTCGCGCGGGCTTCGAGGTAATCGGGATCGATCTCGATAGCGCGCTTGAAGTACGCGGCGGCCTTCTCCTGTTCGAAGAGAGCGTCGTAGACACGGCCCTGGTAGAGCGCGGCCTGGCTATACGCCGGGTCCGCCGCCAGGGCCTGTTCGAAAAAAGAGGCCGCCTTGCGGTATGCCTCGGCGTTGCCTTTGTTGTACTGTTCGAGGCCTTCGTCGAACTTCTCCACGGCGGCGCGAGGGCGGCGGCGCGGGATGGAGATTTTGATGGAGACGGTGGAGTCCTGGCCGGGGTAGATCATCTCTTCGCGGGGGCCGTCGGGCTCGTAGCCCATGCGGACGCCTTTCACGGTGATGACGCCGGGCGGCAAGCCGGGGAGGCGCAGCGGCTTGCCCTTATCGACTACGCCCATGCTCTTGCCGTTGACGAAGATCTCGACCCCGTCCATGTTGGCTTCGAGGATCAGGGTGCCGAACTTGGGCGGAGGCGGCGCGCCGGGGGTGACGCCGGAGGGGAGGTAAGAGAGCAGCATGTCGGAATCGAAGCTGCCGCGATCGGAGGTGGGGTTCTGTTGGCCGCCGGTGGCTTCACGGACGTTGCGGCGGACGTATTCGGCGAGCTCGTCGGCGGTGACGATGCCGTCCTGAGATTCGTCGGCGAGCCCTTCCAGGCCTTTGACGACGTAGTAGGTGAAGATGCCGTGGCCGCCGCCCCACTCCTTGCTTTCGAAGCTGCGTTCGCGGTCGCGGCTGGCGGTGAGGGAGAAGACACTCTTGTTGAGATCGAGGAGGCGCTTGTTGAGGAAGGCGGCGTCGTCGCCGGGGGTGATGGCTCCGCTGTGGCAGGAGTCGGCGAGCATCACCTTCCATTTGCCTTTGATTTTGGAGCCGAAGGCCTGGCCGAGATCGTCCATCGGGTAGCCGGTGCCGGGAATGTTATCCGGCAGGATGTCATAGGGCGCAAGATAGGCGCGGCCCTTGTGGACGAAGCCGTGGCCGGCGAAGTAGATGAGGACGCGGTCGTCTTCCTTCGAGACGGCCGGCAGCCACTCCTCCATTTCCTTGCGGACGTTGGCGAGGGTGGCTTTGGCGCCGATGAGGCGATGAACATTTTCGGCGCGGAAGTTGCCGCCTTCGGGGCTGATGAGGATGGAGTAGATGGCTTCGGCGTCGCGTTCGGGGAAGGAGAGCTGGGCGGATTCCGGCAGGCTCTGGTAACGCGATATGCCGATCACCAGGGCGTAGCTGCGCGGAATGGCGGGGGCAGCGGCGGGGGGCTTCTTGATTTCACTCTCGAATTTGAGGTCGCGCTGCTGCTGCTGCGGCGGCGGTGGCTGCTGCGCGGCCGCACAGAGGGAGAGACCGATCAGGCAAGTGAGGATTCTCATTTGTGCGACAACCGGAATTCGTAGACCAACGGACCCTTGAGACTGGCCGGCGTGGAGACGACTGCGCCGTCCTTTTCCTTGATAAAGACGAGCTCGCGGGAGCGCAGGTTGGGGACGTCCTTGAGGTTGGACGGGAGTTCTTCCAGGCTGGTAACCTTGCGCGGGCCGGCCTGGGGATCGATGCACTCGCCACGCGCCTTGAAGACGGCGTCGTCGCAGCGGGGTTTGAGCGTGCTGAGCATGGTGCCGGGCGGAGGCGGCGGGGGCAGCGGGACGTAAGCGGAGGGAGGTTTGGCGCTCTGGCCGATCTCGATGGGGGTGACCATCCAATAGACGATGTCGTGGCCGGGAGGGCCGGCGATCCTGAAGGCGCCGTCGGTGGCGGGCACGGTGTATTCGCGGCCGGGTTCCAGGCGGTTGGCCTGGCCCGTATCCTCGCGCGGGAACAGGAGAGTATAGGTGCCTCCGGTGCCCTGGTTCATCACGTAGAGGTAGCCGGCGAAGTTGGCCTTCACGCGGAACCGGATCTGGGCGTCCCGCTCAAAGACGGTGGCGGGATCGACCCTGGTCCAGACAGCGCCCTTGCGCAGTTCCGCCTGAATCTCCATGCGGCGAGGCTGCTGCTGGGTTTGGGCCAGCAGCGTTCCCGCCATGATAAGCGCCAGTCCGAATTTCAAGGCGCACCTCCGATCGGAACGGTCGTGGCGGCTATCTGTGCCGCAGTTGAATATCGGCCACCAGGCGTGCGCTGGGGGCGGTGGATGCGTTGACGACATAAATGGCCGTCTCCTTCATGCCGCCGGCGGAGGGCGGGGCGGGCTTGCTATCGTCGACTTTTTCGAAGACGAGATCGCGGGACTGGACGCCGCCGCGGAGTTGATCGATCAGCGGGTTGCCGATGGCGGCGCTGGCCATGAGGAGGCGTTGATCGCCGGTCTTCTTTTCGGGAGTTTTCGACGCGGGGGTCTGGCGGTTGTCGAGATCGTAGATGAGCTTGTCCATCTGCGTTTCGGGCTGGCGGGTGAGGATGACGAAGAGCTTTTCCACGCCGGCCTGCTCGTCGAACACGAGCCGGGTGCGGCCGGGGATGTCGTAGACTCGTCCGGCGAGGACGCGATTGGAGCCTTCGCCGAACTCATCCGCCGGGAACATCACGCGCCAGGCGCCGCTGGAGCCCTGCATCACGACATAGAGGTAGGCGTCGTCGTTGGATTGGATGCGCAGGCGGATTTTTTCGCCGGAGCGGAAGGTGATTTCGGGATCCACTTCGACGTAGTCGTCTTCGCCGAGGTATTTGAGCAGGCTGTAGCGCAGTCCGAGGGCGGCGGGTTGAGTGTTGCTGGCGTTGACCAGCGGAATGCCGCTGCCGGGTTCCTGAGCGGGTTCGGGCGCGCGGGTTGGCCGGCTTGGTGTGGTTTGGGCCACGGGCTTGGGTGGCGCGGGTTTAGCGGGAACCGGTTTGGCAGGCGCGGGTTTGGCGGCGGCCGGTTTGGCGACGGCGGGCGCGGTGTAGAACAGCTCGCGGGCTGTCAATTCTTTGGGCGTTTGTGCCCACGCGTTGGGCAGTGCCAGGACCAAGATCACGAGGTAGTTGTGCATCTTCATCGGAAACTCCGCCTCCAGCTTGCTTCAGGAGCAAGTGTGAGGCCATTGTAGCCCTTGTTGGATGGGGCAGCAACGACGGCGACGAGGCGCTGAGTGCGGACCGGCGCAGTTTCGATGAACGACCCCTTTCATTGTGCGCCAGATTCGCTATACTATCCTCACTTTCCGATTGGAGACCATCCTGTTGGGGTGCCGCACTATGACCCTCGCGAATGCGCCTTTCCGCTCCCTGCTGGCCACGGTACTCGCCGCCATCCTGGCCGTACCAGGCGCCGCGCAAGATCCGTCCATTCCGAAGATGCTGAACATCGTCATTGTCGAAGGCGAGGGCGCCGTCAACAATGCGAGGCAGCGGGTTTCGCGTGAGCCCATCGTCCAGGTCAACGACGAGAACAACAAGCCGGTTGCCGGGGCGGCGGTAGTGTTCTTCCTGCCCTCCAGTGGGCCGGGGGCGTCGTTCCCCGGCGGCGCCAACAGTTTCACGGCAATCACGGGTGCTGATGGCCGCGCGGCCGCGAATGGCCTGAGGACGAACAGCTTGAAGGGCGAGTATCAGGTGCGCGTCACGGCATCCTTTCAGGGAGTGACCACATCGAGGTCGTTTCGGATGACCAATGTGGCTGGCGCGGCGATCGGCGCCACAGCGCTCTGGGTGCTGCTTGTACTGGGCGCCGCGGGAGCTACGGCTGGGATTGTCCTAGGCCTGAATTCCAGCAGCGGCACTCCGGCACCGACGAAGCCGCCCGTCACCGTCACGCCCGGCACACCAGTCGTCACGCCTCCCCGGTAGTTAGAACAGGAGTTGAATAGTCATGCCTCGCCCCGCGATCTTACCGGTTCTTCTGATGCTGGCCGTCCTGCTGGCGCTCGCCCCGGTTGCCCTGCAGGCACAGGTTCTGTCGCCCCCGTTCCTGCCCGACACCGTGGTGGGATCCACATACAACGTGGCGCTGGCCATCGGCGGCGCACCATGCGCGTACAACTGGACGATTCTGAGCGGCGGGACGCTACCCCCTGGATTGACGATTGGGAGTGCCGCCTCGGCGTCGACTACGATCTCCGGCACGGTGGGGATGCCGGCGCAGGACGTATATACGTTTCAGGTTCTGGCGGAACCGACGTGCGCGGCCAATCAAGTGGTTCAGAGCTTTGCGATACGGGTATTGGCGATCCAGGATGCCAGTTTTCCGCCGCGGACCGGGATCGTCGGGCGGAGCTACTTTCACACGTTTTACGCATGGGGCCTGAGCCCTGTAGGGGACGGGGGCGGCCCCACGACGTGGAGCGCGACGGGATTGCCTCCGGGACTTACCATGTCGGCTTCCGGGAATGTTACTGGAGTGCCCACGGCTGCGGGCACCTTCGCGGGCACGGTGACGGTATCGACCAACGGCGGTGCGAGGACGGCTACGCGCCCGATTTCGATTGTGGTTGTCACGCCGCTGGCGTTTGCGACGCCGGCCATTCTGCCTCCCGCGACGGTTGGGCTTCCGTATTCGGTTACCATCCAGACCAGCGGCGGTATTCCACCGGTATCAGTGTTCCCCGCCAACGAAGTGCCTCCCGCCGCCTTGGGCCTGAGCTATAACCAGAGCACACGGACGATCTCCGGCACTCCGACAGGGGCGGGCGTGTATTCGATTGGTTTGTATGCCTATGACAACACTGAGAACTCCGTTGACCGCACCTTTACGGTTACCATCTTCCAGCCGCAGGTGATGTCGCCGGCGGTGGCGCCGGATACGTCGATTGGCGCTTCCTACAACGTGCCGTTGACAGTTTTGAATGGACCCTGTTCCACGTGGGCCTGGTCACTTGCCAGCGGCTCCCCGCCGCCCGGGCTGAGTGTGACCGCGGCCACGTCGCCTGCGGGAGCGATTGTGGGTACGCCGGGAATGCCTACGCAGGACGTCTATGCGTTTACAGTCCGGGCAGCCGCCACCTGCAATTCTTCCGATGCGAACCGGAGCTATGCCATTCGTGTGCTGGCGATCAAGGATTCCAGTTTCCCTGTTCCTTCAGGGGTCGTCGGAAGAAGCTACGGCCATACATTCTCGGCGTGGGGACTGACTCCGGTGGGAAGCGTGGGCGGTACGACAGCGTGGAGCGCCACGGGGCTGCCTCCGGGATTGTCCATGTCGGCTTCGGGGCAGCTCCTCGGCAGTCCCACCACCGCGGGCACCTTTGCGGGCAGCGTGACGGTTTCCGCCGACGGTGGTGCGCGCACAGCGACGCGCCCGATTTCGATTGTCATTACGCCAGCGCTCACGTTCGCAACGCCGGCCTCGCTGCCGGCGGCAATGGTGGGCGTTCCTTACTCGGTGACGATACAGACCAGTGGGGGGACGCCGCCGGTGAACGTTGTGGCCGAGGTGGCCACGGAGGCGCTGGGCCTAAGCTATAACGTCAATACCCGGACCATCTCCGGAACGCCGACGGGGGCGGGCACCTACACGATCGGTCTGTACGCCTCCGATGCGAGCCAGCAGAGTGCGACCCGCACGTTTACGGCGATCGTCAGCCCCCCCAGTGGCGTTATTGTCACAGAGTCGTTGCCGAGCGGCACGATTGATGTTCCGTACACGGCGACTCTGGCGAGCCGCGAATTCCTGACGCCGCCAACGTGGTCGGCGACGGGACTGCCGCCGGGTTTGACGCTGAACCCGTCGACAGGCGTGATCAGCGGATCGCCTACGACAAATGGGGCGTTCGGCGTGACGATTTCGGCCGCGACAGCGTCTCAGTCGGCGCAGCCGAAGACGCTTGTGATTGCGATTGGGGCACCCACGCTGGACTTTACGCCCGGGATTCCGCCGGGCGGCGTGTTAGGCGCGCCTTACAACGCGAGCTTCTCCGCGAAGGGCGGCGAGGGGAATTATGTGTTTTCGGCAGTGGGCGCCGGCCTGCCGCCGGGGCTGGTTCTGAGCCCGAGCGGCGCCGTGAGCGGCACGCCAACGCAAGCTGGTGATTTCAAGTTCGTGGTGCGCGTGACTTCCGTGCAGGTGGTTACGGAGAAGCCGGTCTCGATGAGCGTGGATTCGGCGCCGATGGGGCTCTCCCCGGACGCGCTGGGTCCCGCCTACACGGGGACTCCGTTCAGCCAGACCTTCGTGGCTTCGGGCGGCACCGCGCCCTACGTATTCCAGTTCGGGCAGACCAGCAACGTTCCGCCGGGACTGGTTCTCACCACGGCAGGGGTGCTGGCAGGCACGCCCACGGCGGCAGGTAGTTTCCGCTTCAGCATCGAAGTTACGGATGCCAGGCAGCGCAGGGTGCAGCGGGATCACACGCTGGCGGTGCTGGCGGAGGGATCGATAACGACACCGTCGCTTCCGGAGGCGACACAGGGCGAAGCGTACAAAGCCTTCATCGAGACGTCGGGCGGCACGGGGCCGTTTACGTATGACATCGCGTCGGGCACCCTTCCGGACGGGCTGGTACTGACGGGCGGCGGCGAGTTGAGTGGCACGCCCACCGGCTCCGGCCGGTTCACGTTTGTGGTGCGGTCCACGGATGCGAATCAGCGCGCCACCACTCATGAGTACACCATCGTGGTGTTCGCGATGATCACGATGGCGCCGGATGCGGTGCCGAACGCATCGCTACTGAAGGACTACAGCGCTCAACTGACGGCCACAGGCGGACAACCGGGGTACGTCTGGCAGATTGGAAATGGCGCGCTGCCCGACGGGATCCTGTTCACGAACGGGGCGTTCCGCGGGGCGGCGACGCGCGCGGGCACGTTCAGCTTCGATGTGACGGTGACGGATCAGCGGCAGCGCACGGCGACGAAGCGGTATGGCATCGTGGTGGCCGAGGGGCCGTCGATCCAGATTGATGGCACGATCCCCGAGGGCCTGGTCGGCGTGGCGTACCGTGCTCAGTTCCTGTCGCAGGGCGGCCGGGCGCCGTTCCGATGGTCGGTTACCGGGCAACTGCCTCCGGGGTTGAACCTGGGTGGGGCTGACGGGACCATCACGGGCATTCCCACCACCGTGGGAGCTTTTGACTTCACTCTGCGTGTGGAAGATGCCGATGGGTTGGCGGCGTCGGGTCCGTTCCGGATCACCGTCGTTTTGGGGACGGTGCCGACGGCGACGATTACGGGGATCAGCGGGAGCACCGGGCCGAATAGCCAGATTCCGTTTGGCGTTAGCACGGCCGCGCCGTTCCCGACGGCACTGAATGGCAACGTAGTTCTGACATTCCGGCCGGACAGCGGTGCGGACGATCCGGCGGTGCTGTTCTCCAACGGCGGCAGGCAGATGCTGTTCACGCTGCCGGCTGGCTCCACGACCGCGAACTTCCCGGTGGGACGTGCCGCGGTTCAGACCGGTACGGTGGCGGGCCTGATCACGATGACGGGCAGCCTCAGCTTGAACGGAGCCGATGTGACGCCCACGCCCGCTCCGGTTTCCACGATACGGATCGATCCGGCGCCTCCGGTGATCACGCGAATGGACGCCGTGCGGACCGGGACGGGCTTTGAGCTTTCGATCTACGGCTTCGTTACTTCGCGTCAGGTGACGCAAGCGAGGGTGACGCTGACGGCGGCTTCGGGCTTCACGCTGGCCGGCACGCAATTCACGGTGGAGTTGGGCACGCTGTTCACGTCGTACTATGGCAGCGCGGCGTCGGCTCCGTTCGGCAGCCAGTTCAAGCTGGTGCTGCCGTTCACGCTGGGCGATCCATTGGCGGTTGCCTCGGTTTCGGTGACGCTGGTGAATGCTCAGGGATCTTCGGCCGCGTCCAACGCGACGTTCTGATCCTTGGCTGGAGGCGGTATGACCTTCGCCATTCTGTCGGCCGCTGGCCTGCTGATGGGAGGCGTCGAACTTGTGCGAATAACCGTTGGCGATGAAGGAAAAACGATCGAGACCAAGGTGGGGGCCGAATTGCGGCTGGCGCTACCGGTGATTGCAGGCACAGGCTATTTGTGGCAGCAGGAGCCGCCTGTGTCGCCGGCGGTGGAGGTTCGGGAAGTGCAGGCCGCCAGCCAGTCAGCGAAACCCGGCGGGACTCAGGATCAGGAGTTCCGGCTGACTCCGAAAAGAGCGGGCCGCGTGGCGATGAAGTTCACGCTGCGCCGTCCATGGGAGAAGACCGTAAAGCCGTCGGGGGAGTTTCGAGTCACCCTGCTGATCCGGCCTTGATGTAGGTTGGAGTGTGCGCACTCTTTCGATGGTCATCTTCTTCGCCGCTGCCGCGGCGTCTGCCACACCTGATTGGCGCCACATCGTCAACGGGTCTGTGATTCCTGATGAGTTCTACGCCGATCAGCCGTATGTCGTGAAGACCGGCGACGGCGCGTGGCTGGTGGTGATGACCACCGGCAAGGGGGCAGAGGGCGAGGGCGGCCAGCATGTGATCACGCTGCGCAGCCGGGATCAGGGTAGAACATGGGAAGCACCGGTGGACGTGGAGCCGGCCAGCGGACCGGAAGCGTCCTATGCGGTGATGCTGAAGGCGCCTTCCGGCCGGATCTACGTGTTCTATAACCACAACACGGACAATGTGCGGCAGGTGATCGGGGACAAGCCGGCGTATGCGGACGGGTTGGTGAAGCGGGTGGACAGCCTGGGGCACTTCGTCTTCAAGTACAGCGATGATCATGGGCGGAGTTGGTCTCGGGAACGGTTCGATATTCCGCAGCGCGACTTCGAGATCGACCGTAAGAATCCGTATGGCGGGAAGCTGAAGTTCTTCTGGAATGTCGGCAAGCCGTTTACGCGGGCAGGCAGCGCGTATGTGCCTTTGCACAAAGTTGGCGGCTTTGGCGAGGGGTTCTTCACTTCCAGCGAGGGCGCGCTGCTGCGGAGCGACAATCTGCTGAGTGAGCGGGATCCGGGGCGGGTGCGTTGGGAGACGCTGCCGGAAGGCGAGATCGGGATTCGCACGCCGGCAGGCGGCGGGCCGATCGCGGAGGAGCAGAGTTTTTCGGTCATGAGCGACGGCTCGATCTTCTGCGTGTTCCGGACCATCGACGGACACTCAGCCTTTACGTACAGCCGGGATGGCGGGCGGAGTTGGGAGCCGTCTGAGTATATGCTATTCGCCGACGGGCGGCTGATGAAGCATCCGCGCGTGGCGAACTTCGCTTGGCGCTGCGAGCACGGCAAGTACCTGTACTGGTACCACAACCACGGCGGGCGACTCATCCGCGGGCGGCCGAACCGGCGGCCCCTCG
>CAYVDY010000207.1:0-10571 GCA_964450255.1 uncultured Candidatus Solibacter sp.
ACGCCTTTGCCTCTCGGGAAAAGAGTGAAGCGCAGCAGGCCATGGGCGAAGAAGGCTACAACGCCGCCATGCGGATTAGCGATCGCCTGGTTGGCGTCGACGAATCGAAACAGGCCGCTTACTTCTGCCATGGATTTTGCGAATTGGGCGCCTACCCCGTTGCACCCGCCCTCCGCGGGATCCGAGATTTTGTCGTGGCTCATCCCGACGAGGTCATTCTTCTCGTCGTCGAGGACTACATCACACCTGGGGACTTGGCCGCCGAATGCGACCGCGCCGGCTTCGCCGGCCTCATCTACACAGCCAACCCCTCGCCCCAGTGGCCCACGCTTCGGCAGTTGATCGAATCCGGTCAACGCGTAGTGGTCTTCACCGAGTCCGGCAGACCAGGTGTTCCTTGCCTGCGCCCGGCGTTTCAGGCCTTTCAGGAGACGCCCTACTCGTTCCACTAACTGCAGGACTTCACTTGCCGCGCCAATCGCGGCGGAGAGGCCGGCCCACTCTTCCAAATCAACCATTGGATTGACACGACGCCCACCCCGAAGCCATCCAACGCCGCCATCATCAACGCCTATCCGTTCCTTCTCGCCCGCGCCGAACGATGTGCCGCTGAGCGCCGCCACCTCCCGAACCTCGTTGCCGTCGACTTCTATCGCACTGGCGATCTGTTGGCGGTAGTCAGCAAACTCAACGGCGTCTCCCAGCCGGATTCTGTCGCGCCCGAAGCTGCCGGCGCGACGGCAGCGCTACCCAAGCCCTGAGTCCCCTGGGACGCTGGTCCAGCCTGCGGTCGATTCACATAGTATCCAGGCTCCATCATCCTCACGGCGCCGGGAGAACCTCTTCGAGGCTGTTCTGTGGTTGGCGATAGCCGCGCCCAGCCGGGCGAATGGTGGGCGATGGCGCAGTTACAGTGTGGGCCGCGGAGAGAACGGTGGTCAGGTCCCAGTGAACGAGGAGTTCCCCGTCTTCCCGGAACCAGCCCTGGCTTTGCCGAGGATCGCGGGAGTGAGGTAACAGGAGTCCGTCGGATAGGGCTATAGCGCTTCCGAACAGACCACCTGGATCAAGCCCTCAGGTTGCCGCCACTCTGCAACGAACAGGCGGTACGTTCATACTCAATTGCCCATAGGTTCGGTATTTCTCGGATGCCGCTACACTGAAGAAATGCCGGATTCTGGGGGTCGACTCTGGCGGGACATCCGCGACGCCATCGCCGGCGCCGAGCGCGACTACACGCGCGAGCCGCTCTCCCGGGCCATTCTCATGCTGGCCGTGCCCATGGTGCTGGAAATGTGCATGGAGTCGATGTTCGGCATCGTGGATATCTTCTGGGTCGCGCGCCTGGGGCCGGACGCCGTTGCCGCGGTCGGGTTGACCGAATCGCTGCTTACCATCCTCTATTCCATCGCGCTCGGCGTGGCGATGGCGACTACCGCCATGGTGGCCCGCCGCACCGGTGAGAAGGACCCCGAAGGCGCATCGGTCGCCGCCGTGCAGTCGATTCTCCTCGGCGTGGCTTTCTCCCTGGTGGTTGCTGTACCGGGCGTGCTCTTCGCGCCCTGGCTTCTCAACACGATGGGCGGCGAGCCGGCCGTGGTCGAACAGGGCAGCGTCTACACAGCCATCCTGCTGGGCTCCTCGCCGAGCATCATGCTTCTATTCCTGATGAACGCAATTTTCCGCGGCGCCGGCGACGCGGCAATTGCGATGCGCGTTTTGTGGGCGGCAAACCTGCTCAACATGGCGCTCGATCCGTGCCTCATCTACGGACTCGGGCCGTTTCCGGCGATGGGCGTGACTGGTGCGGCCGTTGCCACGGCAATCAGCCGCACGGTCGGTGTGGGTTTGCAGTTCTGGGTGTTCTTCCGGTCCAGCAGTCGAGTGAAGGTCGCCCGCCGGCACCTGCGCGTCGATCTCCCCATTATGCTCAGACTCTCCAGAATCTCAGCCACGGGCATGTTGCAATTCCTGATCGCGCACGCTAGTTGGGTAGCGCTGGTGCGCGTTATCGCCTCGTCCGGCAGCGCCGCGCTGGCCGGCTATACCATCGCCATCCGTATCATCATTTTCTCCCTGCTGCCCTCCTGGGGCCTGGCCAACGCGGCAGCCACCCTGGTGGGCCAGAATCTCGGCGCGCGCGAACCCGTCCGCGCTGAGCAATCGGTTTGGCGTTGCGGCTTCTACAACATGGTGTTTCTTGGGCTGATCGGGTTGGTGTTCATCGCCATGCCGGACCCGCTGGTTCGCCTGTTCTCCACAGACCCGGTGGTGGTCCGCTTCGGTGCCGAATGCCTGCGTGTCATCAGCTACGGCTATCTCTTCTACGCCTACGGCATGGTGATGGTGCAGGCGTTCAACGGCGCGGGTGACACCACAACGCCCACCCTGATCAATCTCGGCTGCTACTGGTGCTTCCAGATCCCGCTGGC
Organism: uncultured Candidatus Solibacter sp.; assembly: GCA_964450255.1. Classification (GTDB taxonomy): domain Bacteria; phylum Acidobacteriota; class Terriglobia; order Bryobacterales; family Bryobacteraceae; genus Paludibaculum. The sequence goes on from CAYVDY010000207.1 coordinate 2,433, forward strand.
TTGGCTGCTGGCCATTCACTGGAACCAGGGCGCGCACGGTGCGTTCTGGGCGGTGCCGGCCGCGGAGTCCGCCCTCGCCGTAACGGGCGTGCTGATGTTTCGCCGCGGCACGTGGAAGAAGCAGCAGGTCTGACCGCCGTGCATCGCAGACAATGGAACTGTGCGACTCAGGGTAGGATTGACTTTTCGATTCGAGGCCAAGGCGCAGCCCTACCGCCTGGCTCTGCGCGAAGCGGGTCTGGATACTGAGGATCTGACGCCGGAAGCACCCGTCCCAAGTTTGCAGGGGCTCTCGGGACTCGTCCTCACGGGCGGCTCCGATATCGAGCCGCACCGCTACGATCAGATCAACCTCAACGCGCGAAAGCCCGATCCGGAGCGCGACCAACTGGAACTCCACCTCACCCACGAAGCGCTCGCTGCCGGCATGCCGCTGTTCGCCATCTGCCGCGGCATGCAACTGCTGAACGTCGCGCTCGGCGGCACGCTGCATCAGCACATCGGCGAAGCGCATACTCTCGTCACTCACTCCGTCGCCATTGCGCCCGGCACACGTCTCCATTCCATTCTCGGCCCCGTCGCGGAAACCAACTCCCGCCATCACCAGGCCGTGGACCGCCTCGCCCCCGGTCTCATCCGCACCGGCGCCGCGCCCGACGGCATCGTGGAGGGCGTCGAAATACCCGGCGAGGCATTCGTGCTCGGCGTTCAGTGGCATCCCGAGGATCTGTCGGACCGCCGCCTCTTCCAGGCCTTCGCCGCCGCCGTCCTACACTGGAAGCAGTAGCCTTGCCTCGCGCACTCAACGTTCGTCAGTTCTTCTCCCGCAACGGTGCGCTCGCCGAGGCGCATGCCAACTATGAGTTCCGCTCCGGCCAACTGGAGATGGCGCTGGCAGTGGAGTCGGCGCTCGAAGAGAAGCGGCATCTGATTGTCGAGGCCGGCACCGGTACCGGTAAGACTCTCGCCTACCTTGTGCCCGCCATCCTCTCCGGCAAGCGCGTCATCCTCTCCACTGGCACCAAGAATCTCCAGGAACAGCTCTTCTTCAAGGACATCCCGTTCCTCGGGCAGTTCTTTCCCGACGGCATTCGCGCCTGCTACATGAAGGGGCGCAACAACTACGCCTGCCGCCAGAAGATCTACGACGCCGAGCGCGAGCCCATCCTCAGCGGCCTCGAGGAGGTCTCAGATTTCGCCATCATCCGCGAGTGGGAGAAGACGACCGAGAGCGGCGACCGCTCCTCCATCCCCAACCTGCCCGACGGCTCTTCCGCCTGGGCCAAGATGGACGCACGCGGCGATTTGTGCAGCGGCCAGAAGTGCCCCAGCCACGACCGCTGCTTCATCACGCAGATGCACCAGCGGGCGATGGAATCCGACATCATCGTAGTCAATCACCACCTCTTCTTCGCCGATCTCGCGATGAAAGAGGAGGATTTCGGGGCGATCCTGCCGGCCTACGCCGCCGTCGTATTCGACGAGGCGCACGAGCTCGAAGACGTAGCCGGCCAGTACTTCGGCCTGTCCATCTCTTCCAACCAGATCGAGGATCTGCGCCGCGACATTCTCGCCGTGGCCCGCCGCAAGGAGTTCCTCAGTCACGATCTCGAACAGATCCTCACCATCCTGCAGGATCACGCCGATCGCTTCTTCCGCCTGTTCCCGCAAAACGAAGGGCGCATGGGCTTCAGCGGCCACGATCATTTCATCGATCAGCACTCCGAGCAATACGGGCACTTCTGCTCCGTGCTGGAACTGCTGGCCGCCCACCTTTCTCTGGTAAAGGACGGTCCCGACGAGGTGGCGCCCTTGCACCGCCGCGCGCTTACCCTGCGCGAAAATCTCGTGCGCTGGATGCGCGGCGCCGATCGCGACTACGTCTACTGGATCGAGCGGCGCGGCCGCGGCGTCTACCTGCAGGCCACGCCCATCGATGTTTCAGCCCTGCTGCGAGACCGTCTCTTCTCGCAGATCCCAGTGGCCATCCTCACGTCGGCCACCCTCGCCGTGGAGGAAAAGTTCGACTACGTGCGCGAGCGCCTCGGACTGGAGGGCGCACGGGAGCTGATCGTCCCCAGCCACTTCGAATACCAGAAACAGGCGCTATTGTACGTACCGCATCACCTGCCGGACGTGCGCAGCCCGGCGTTCACTCAGTCCGCCGCCGAAGAGGTCAGCGTCATCCTGCGCCACAGCCGCGGGCGCGCCTTCGTGCTCTTCACAAGCTACAACCAGATGCGCACCATCCACGACATGGTGGAACCGGACCTCGATTACCCTGTGTTGATGCAGGGCGCCGCCCCCCAGCGCGTGCTGTTGGACCAGTTCCGCGCCACGCCCCATTGCGTCCTGTTTGCGACGTCTTCCTTCTGGCAGGGCGTGGACGTGCAGGGCGAGCAGCTCTCGTGCGTCATCATCGACAAGCTTCCATTCGCCGTACCTAGCGATCCTGTGGTGTCAGCCCGCGTGCGGGCCATCGAAGCCGCCGGAGGCAAACCGTTCTTCGATTATCAGGTGCCGCAGGCGGCCATCGTACTCAAGCAGGGTTTCGGCCGTTTGATCCGCAGCCGCACAGACCGCGGCGTGCTCGCCCTGCTCGACAACCGCATCACGCGCAACCGCTACGGCCAGATTTTCTTCGATTCGTTGCCGCCATACCGCTTCACCACCGTCTTGAGCGAGGTGGAGAGGTTCTTCGACGACGAAAACGAGCTGAATACTTAATCCGCGATACGCCGCACAGGCATTCCGGAGCGTTGAAGGTGGTGCTCGACGTCGGTGAGCTTGAGCCGCGATGCGTCGTAGAGGATGGTCAGGCCGTCCATTTTGGGGTGGAGCCTCACAGCCTGCATTCCGTAAACGCCGTGAAGAGACTCGATGGCCGCGAGCCAGCTATCGGAGAAGGGCGCGGTGAACTCGTAACGTGCTTCAACCTTGGTCATCGCACTTGCCAGGATAGCATCCCGACTTACGGATTCTTCAGTTTCCAGAGAATTTGGCGAAGCATGCCGGTCCAGACCGCGGCATCGCGTGAGCGCATCTGGAGGCGGCGGACCAGGCGGTGGGTTTTGTCCTCGCCGTTCTTGGCTTTGCCGTAATCGGTGTAGCCGGAGTGCTGGAGCAGCTCTTCGAGTAGCACCGTGAAGCGCTCCACCTCCTCGCCCGGAGCGAGCTCGGCTGCTTCCGGCCAATGGCGGGCGGCGGAGGGCTGACGGGTAAGCTCGTAGAGGCAGATCGCGACGGCTTGGGCGAGGTTCATGGAGTCGTGAGCGGGGCGCGTAGGGATGTGGAGCAGCCAGTGGCAGTGGCTGACGTCGTTGTTGGCGAGGCCAAACTTCTCGCTGCCGAAGAGGAGGCCGACGTTGGCGGCTTCCAAATGGCGGCGGATGATCCGGCCAGCCTTTTCCAGGCGGTGCAAGGGATGCTGGATCTGGCGGTGGCCGAGCCCGGTGGCGCCGACCACGAGAGAGCAATCGGCCACGGCTTCGGCCACGGTGGGGAAGACGCGGGCGTCACGGAGGATGTCTGAGGCTCCTACCGCGCTGACGGCCTCGCGAAAGGCGACTTCATACGGGTGGACAAGCCGCAGGTCAAAGAACCCGAAGTTGCTCATGGCGCGGGCGGAGGCGCCGATGTTCAGCGGATTGCGGGTGTCGATGAGGACGACCTTCAAGCGGGCGTTGCGGTCCAGGTTCATGCTTCGTCCTGGGGCGGGTCTGGCTCGCGCCAGGCGAGTACGGCTAACGGTAAACAGACAATGAGGACCGTCACCGCAAAGAGGGCTGTGTCCCACTGCTCCGGGCGGACAGGCTGAATCAGCACTAGGACTAACGTGGCCACCGCCAGAATCCGGTAGGCAATTGTGGTGGCCTCAGCCCGGACCCGCCATTGGCGCTCGTCCACCGGGGATTTGTCATCCATGGGCGGGATGCCGGAGCGACTGAGAGGGAAATAGAGCAACATGCAGACGATGCCAGCTATGGGAGTGCGAACCGCCAGCACCAGTAGGATCACCATCAGGGCAACCAAGATTCGGCGCGTGCGCTGGCTCCGTAACCGCGCCCAGTTATCGATCCATCTTATCTGGTTCATTGGTGATCCTTCGTGAAGGGGCATGGGAGAGCTCCTCGCTCATCGGGCGGAACGGATTTCGGGAAAAGACCATTTCCAGTGGCAATCCGAACAGCTCGCTGACGCGGAAGGCGAGGTCTAGGCTGGGGTTGTACTCGCCGCGCTCGATGTAGCCGACAGTTTGATAGTTGATGCCGAGCGCGTCTGCCAGACTCTGTCGGCTGAGGCCGCGTTCAGCCCGCAGAACGGCGAGGCGATTGTGAATCTTCCCTTCCTCGTACTTTCCTCGGCCGGGTGGCATATCGAATCTCCAACGGATAATAGCAGTAATACAACGAATTGTCCACGGGAATATTTTGGAACCTTTTCGGGCTGGCGCGTCAATTACAATCGGAGACCAGTTGCAGGGAACCATTGCCAGCCTGAATGAACACGCTCTGTTGCGCCGGGTGCAGTCCGGCGAGGCAGCGGCGTTCGAGCAGCTCTACGACCGGCACCAGGCGCGGGTTTACCGTTATGTATTACGAATGTCGGGGTCCCCTGAGATCGCAGATGATGTGGTGCAGGAAGTCTTTCTGGCGTTAATTCGCGGAGCACGCGGCTTTGATCCGCAGGCAGGAGCATTGGCGAGCTATCTGTATGGAATGGCTCGGAATTTGCTCTTCCGGCAGTTCAGTGAGCCGGCAGTGGACGAGTTGGAAGACGACGCGCTGGTGACAGATGCCAATCCCCTGGATGGCCTGGAGCAGGCCGAGCAGGTGGAGCGGGTGCGGGCGGCGCTGGCCGGTCTTCCGGCGCACTACCGCGAGGCGGTGGTGCTTTGCGAGATGGAAGAGATGAGCTATGCGGAAGTTGCTGAGATGTTGGTGGTGGCAGTAGGCACGGTGCGCTCCAGGCTACACCGGGCGCGCGCCATCCTGGTGGAAAGGTTGAGTGAAGAGAGGTGCCGGGCATGAGCAACGGGAACGAAAACCTCCGGAACGCTTTGCGGGCGCTGTCGGCGGAGACGCGCGACGCATGCGCCGCCCCGCGAGTGAAGTCCAATCTGTTGAATGAGATGCGGCGGCGGCAGCGGAAGACGCTGGTGCTGAAATGGTGGCCGGCCGTGGCGTTGGCCGCCCTTGTGATGGGCGTTTGGCTGGGATTGCCGAAGGAAGCGGTGCCCGTGGCTCCAGGAGGGGTTGAGATTCCTACTCAAGTAGTTGAACTGCCTCCACAATCAACTCCGGTAGTTCCTGCGGAACCGGCGGTGGTACCGGTGAGAGCGGCGCGGACCGCGACGTATTCGGCTCATAAGGCCACTAAGCAGTTGAGCCCATTGACCCCATGGTATATTCATCCCGGGATTCCGCAGGCCCGGCAGGGACACATGGTCTATATGGAAGTTGGTCCGGAAACGGCCAGGCTGTTTGGCCTGACGAGTACCGGGCCACTGCAAGCCGAGGTTTTTCTAGGTGAAGATGGCTTGGCGCGGGCCATCCGCCTGGTGCGTACTACACAAATAGCAAGAGGAGAGTAAATCATTATGAACTTGAAACCGATTGTCCTTGGCATGGCCGTATTCGGATTGGTCGCGACGGCCCAGGAAAAGAAGGAGATCAAGGAGGAGCGGGTGATGGTATTCACCGGCGCTCACGCTGCGGGCGGCGCGGCCGGACAGACAGTCCGCTTCATGCAATTCGATGCGGGTCCCGTTAAGGGTGCGCCCTACGCCGCGGAGGCGATGAACGAGACCGTCCAAACGCTGGCGGACGGTAACCGGATTGCGGAAAAGCACAGCAGCAAGATGTATCGGGATGCCGAGGGCCGGACTCGAATGGAGAACAACTTCAGCACGCTGGGTCCGCTGGTGCCTGACGGAAAGGCTCCTTCGATTACGTCGATCAACGATCCAGTCAGCGGTGAGCACTTCATCCTGGATAACGGCCGGAAAACGGCGACGAAGATGACGATGCCGAAGATTGCGATGTCGGGCAAGCCGGGCGAGAAACGGGAGATGAAAGTGGAGATGCGGCACGCCGGACCGGGCAATGCCAGCACCACGACGGCGACCAGTTCGTCGGCCTACACCACCACCATTGATGATCACGATGTGGTGATCGCCGGGCCGGCAGTGATGTCGACCAACGCAATCCAGGTGCGCCACCTGAATGGCGCGGCGGCTCCGGAAGTAAAGAAGGAAGCCCTGGGCAAGCAGGTGATCGAGGGGGTGGAGTGCGAGGGCACACGAGAGACTGTCACCATTCCGGCGGGCCAGATGGGTAACGAGCGCCCACTGGTGAGCGTGACGGAGCGCTGGTATTCGGAGAAACTAAAGGCGGATGTGCTGCGGAAGCATACCGATCCGCGGTTCGGCGAGACGAATTACCGGCTGACGCAGATCGTACAAACAGACCAACCGCGCAGCCTGTTCGAGATTCCTGCTGACTATAAGGTGGAAGAGGGTGGAGGCGGGAACGTGATGTTCAACAGGAAGATCAGGGAAGCGAAGGAGTAGTCCTGACCGGTTTGGACTGAAAAGGGCGGGCCCGGCGAGGCCCGCCCTTTTTCTGCGCGTAACTGGCCCCGTTTACGCCTTGTGGGACTCTTCAAGGTAGGTGTACCCGTACAGTCCTTCCTCGTAGAACTTGAGGAGGCGACCCGATTCCTCGTAGCCGATCTTACCGGCCAGCACTGCGGCTTCGACGTCAACCCGGAACTGCTCCAGTAGATGCCCGGCGCTGAACTGGACGTAATCCAGCACCTCTTTGACAGTGTCGCCCCGGATCACTGCCTCCAGAATTGCTCTGTTCTGCTCGTTCACGCGGACGTGGACGGCATGGGTATCGCCCAGCAGATTGTGCAGGTCGCCCAGGATCTCCTGATAAGCGCCCACCAGGAAGGTCGCCAGGTAGTAGGCCTCTCCATTGAAGGGGTGCAGCGGGAGGGTCTTTTTGACGTCGCGGCGATCGATGAACTGATCCACCTTGCCGTCGCTGTCGCAGGAGATATCGCCCAGCACGGCGTTGCGCGTGGGCTGCTGGTCCAGGCGGTGGATGGGCATGATGGGGAACAACTGCTTAATCGCCCAGCTATCGGGCATGCTCTGGAAGAGCGAGAAGTTGCAGAAGTACGTATCGGACAGCATGCTCTCCAGGCCTTCCAGTTCTTCCGGGAAGACGTCGAGTTGCTTGGCCATCGTAAGGACGCGACGGCATGTGAGCCAGTAGAGATTTTCGGCGAGACAGCGCTGCTTGAGCGGCAGGTAGCCGAGACTGAAGAGGTTCAAGGCGGAATCGAGCGCCTGCTGAGCGTCGTGGAAGCCCTCCAGCATATTCTTGGTGCTGAGGCTGCGGAACGTCTCCATCAGGTCGATGACCGGCTGCTCGGACTCTTCGGGCAGTTCGACCGGCACCTCCTCCTCGCCGAAGCCGCTCACGCCGAGGACGTTGAAGACCAGCACGCTGTGATAGGCGGCGATGGCGCGGCCGCTCTCGGTGAGGATTGTGGGGTGGGCCACTTCGGCTTCGTCGCAGACGCTTTGCACGTGATAGACGACGTCGTTGGCGTACTCCTGAAGCGTGTAGTTGACGCTGGATTCGAAATCGGTTTGAGATCCGTCGTAATCAATGCCGAGCCCTCCGCCAACGTCGAGCATCTCCAGGCCGGCGCCCTGCTTCTTGAGATCGACATAGACACGGGCAGCCTCAATGACGGCCCCCTTGATGTGGCGGATGTTGGTGATCTGGCTGCCAAGGTGGAAATGGAGGAGCTTGAGGCAATCTTCCATCCCGGCAGCCTTGAGGGTTTCCAGAGCGCGTACGGCTTCGGTGACGGTGAGGCCGAATTTGGAGCGATAGCCGCCCGAGCTCTTCCAGCGCCCGGCGCCGCGGCTGGCAAGCTTGACGCGAATGCCGATGGACGGACGGACGCCGACGGCGGCAGCATGCTTGAGGATCAGTTCGAGCTCAGTGAATTTCTCGACGATGGGTGTGATGTCACGGCCGATCTTGCGCCCAAGCATGCACATCTCGATATACTCGTCGTCCTTGAAACCATTGCACACGATCGGGGTGGCATTGTCGG
>CAYVDY010000208.1:0-10565 GCA_964450255.1 uncultured Candidatus Solibacter sp.
CCCCGCCTTCGGTGGAGCCTACCTGCGCCGCATCTACAACATCCTCGATACCGCCATCGGCCAGGGCTGCCCGCTCACCCTCGCCATCGCCGGCCCCATCACCGTCTCCGGCCAGCACCAGACCTGGCTCATCCCGCTGCTCGAAACCGGCTGGGTCGCCTACATCGCCGGCACCGACGCCATGTGCTACCACGACGGGCACCGCTCGCTCGACGGCTGGCGCGATCCCGTCCACGAGGTCCCCATCTTCGGCGACGACGGAGCCCTGCGCGACGAGCACACCATCCGCGTCACCGACATGGCCTTCGATGAAGACGTCCTTCTCGATCAGGACCGCTTCATCACTGCCCTGCTCCGCCAGCCCGAATTCCAGAAGAAGATGAGCGGCACCGAACTCCGCAACCTCCTCGGCCGCCGCTTCGGAGCCCTCGAACAGCGCAACGGAGTCGAGCCCGGCCTCCTCGCTACCTGCCACAAGCTCGGTATCCCCTTCTTCGTCGGCGCCCCCGGCGACGGCAGCGTCTTCCTCAACTCCATGAAGCTCTGGGCCATGAAGAAGGCCGGCCTGCTCGACAACTACGAGTTCGAACTCGACATCCACGCCGAGGTCTTCGAAAGCTGCGCCTACCATTATTGGGGCCTCTTCGAATCCGAAACCAAAGCCCTCGCCACCTTCGTCCTCGGCGGCGGAGTCCCCAAGAACTTCAACCTGCAACCGGAGCCCGCCCTCGGCCAGGTCCTCGGCCTGCCCAACGTCAGCGGCTACCACTTCGACGTCCAGATCGTCAGCTCCCCAGTCACCGACGGCTCGCTCTCGTCCTGCTTCCCTGCCGAGGCAGTCACCTGGGGCAAGGTGGACCGCAACGTCTACCAGCAGACCACAGAGTCCATGCAGGCCGATTACTCCATCGTCCTGCCCTTCCTCATCAAGGCTCTGCTCGATAACCGTGCCCGCTACGAGCGCCTGCGCGACGAACTCGGCGAGGAGCGTCTCTTCGCCAACCACCCCAAGGCCAAGGGCTACCTGCGCTCGCGCGAAGGCTACCGGCCCTACGAGAAGCGCGACGCCCTCACCGAGACCCTCCGCCTCGCCGTCAAAGACAACAAGGAGTGGCTCGCCGAAACGCTCGATTACCCGTTGGCCTGATCGTCTTCGTCCTTGAACAACGTTCGGGTGCCGGCCCACAAGCCGGGACGCTCCAGCTGCCCCCAACGATAGGCCAGCCACAGTGAGACCAGGCCCAACGGCCGCAACACCACACTCGTCCACCGCAGACCCGTCGCGCTCGCCACCAGCCAGGCGAGCGCTTCCGCCATCAGCCAGCCGCCCCCGACCCAGGCGAAGGCCACCCATTGATTCCGCGTCGGCCCCAGACCCGTCCCGCGCGTCGCGCCCACCTCCAGCAAATACCGCCACCAGAAGAACGCGGCCAGCGCCAGCATCACAAAGCCCAGCGCCGGCCCGCCCGCACGGCACAGCTCCACCCACGGCACGCTCACGGGCAGGCACACGAATACGGAAGCCGAGAAAAACACCCCCAGCCCCGCGTAGATCCCCCGCCGCCGCAGCCGCGCCTGCACCCCGCGCCACGCCCTCATCTCCAACCCCGCCGAAGGCCCCGGATCACCAGTGAGTATCGTCTCTCTCATCGCACACTCCTCAACCGCTCTCTCGCTCGATGCACTTTGGTTCGCGCCGTCGCTGCCTCAATGCCCAGCATCACGGCGATTTCGTTGTAGGGGAGCTCATGTTCGACATGCAGCAGCAGCGCAGCCCGGTCCACTTCCGGCAGAGCCTGCAGCTCCGCCAGCACCGCCCGCAATTCGTCACGCGTATCTTGACCCGATCCGCCAGCCACCACGTCCGGCATCTCGCCCCGGCGCCGCTCCCGCCGCCAGTGCTGCCTGTAAAGGTTGCGCACAATCGTCAGCAGATACGCGCGCACGGAGCCCAACTGCACGCGGTCGCCCGCCTCCCAGATCCGCAGGAAGGCTTCCGCCGTCAGATCCTCCGCCTCCACCGCATTGCCGCTCAAGCCGAGCGCAAACCGGTAGACCGCGCGCGAGTGGTCGCGATACAGATCGCCAAAACCCGCGCTGCTCTGCGGAACATCCATCTCACTAGAGGATATTCACTCGGGCTGGATTTGTTCCCGGCGAGCCTACATATAATCCGGAACCGGAATTCCCAGCACGCGCTCCAGCGTCTCCTGTAACTGCCGGTGGAAATACACCGCCAGCCAAAGCAGGAACGTCCGCTTCTCGGCGTTCTCTTCCGCCAGAATCGGATAGTCGTGATAGAACGCGTTGAACGCCTGCGCCAACTGGAACGCATATCGCGCCATCGCCGCGGGCTCGCCCACCGACAACGCGGATTCCAGCGCCTTCCCCGATTTCGACGCCGACAACAGCAACTGCCAGAAGTTCTCCTCGCCCAACTGCCTCGACATCATCTCGATGTCCAGCACCGCCCCGAACTCCGGCAACACCTCGCCCCGCTCCGCCAGTTTCCTCAGGATGTTGCGCGCCCGCACCGCCGCGTACTGCACATACGGCCCTGTCTCGCCCTCGAAGCTCAACGCCTCCTGCAGGTCGAAAGCAATCACCGTATTCCGCGTGAACTTCAACAGGAAATACCGCAAAGCGCCAATCGCGATCTGCGTCGCAATCCGCGCCCGTTCCTCCTCCGGCTTGCCCTCGTGCCGCGAGTCCACCTCCACTCGCGCCTTCTCGATCAGCTTATCGATCAGGTCGTCCGCCTTCACGCCCAGTCCCTTGCGCCCGCTCACTTCCACGTAAGGCTTCTTCTTGTCCTCTTCGGACAGCGGAATCCCGAGCTCGACACAGGTCCGCGGCGACAGAGCCACCATCTCGTACGAGAAGTGAATCGACTTGTCCGCCTGCTCCGTGTACCCCAACGCCCGCAGCCCCGCCACCACGACGTCCTGCAGATACGACTGCCGCGAATCGATCACGTTGTACACCTCGGTCCCGCCCCCGAAGTGCAGCCCCTCCTGCGCCGCAGTGTCGGTCGCCACGTACACCACATGCCCATCCGGATAGGTCCGCAGCGGCTGGTAATGGAAGTCTTTGCCCAACAGCCCGAACTTCCACATCTGATACGCAATGTCTTTGCCGACGTACGTCACCGTGCCGTTCGAACGCACGATCACCTTCGAATCGTCGTCCGTCTCGTCACCCGTCGCCGATTCCCGGAAGTGCCCCGCCCCCATCACCCAGCAGCCTTTATTCTTCCCTTCCTCGACGAAATAGATCGCGCCCCGTTCTTTCAACTGCTCAAACGCCGTCGCCCAGAACTGCAAGTGCAGAATCTCGCTCTCCCGCGGCAGCACGTCGTAGCCGATCCCCAGCCGCCACATCGTCGTCAGGTGGCACTCCACAATCGCGTCCGCCACCACGTGAGCCAACTCAGCAATTTCGCCCTCGCCCTGCTCAATCGCATGCAGCGTGTCTTTCCGCCACTGGATGGCCTCCGGGTGCCCGCCGTAGTAAGCCGAAGTCCGCGCATACAAATCCCAACAGTAGAAATCGAATCGCTCGCTCGCGATCAGAACCCGGACATCGGCCAGAGACTTCTTCTCCAGATAGTGGAACCCCACCACCACATCGGCCACCTGCACGCCGGTGTTGTCGATGTAGTTCTGCACCTCCACCACGCGCCCGGTCCCCCGCAGCATCCGCACAAACGTATCGCCCAGCACCGAGTTCCGCAGATGCCCGATATGCGCAGCTTTGTTTGGATTGATGTTGGTGTGCTCGACGATCGTCTTGCCCGCCGGAGCCGCCCCCGCCGCGTCCCCGCCGGCTAGCAACCCCATCGCGTAAGCGCCCCGGTCCAGCCGCACGTTCAGATAACCACCGCCCGCCACCTCCACCGCCGCAATCCCCGGAATCGCCGGCAGATTCGCAGCAATCTCCTCGGCAATCGCCCGCGGCGCCTTCTTCATCGCCTTCGCCAGCGAGAACGCCACCGGCAGCGCCAGTTCTCCAAAGGAAGCCTGCTTCGGCTGCTCAATAACTACCGCAATCTCAACCCCATACCATTCCTTCAAAAACCCAGCCACACCATCCCGCAAGCGCGCCTCGACCACATGAAACACAGCGATTATCCTCTCCATCGAGTGTATCGGAAACTCGGGGACGGTCACCAATTGCCCAACCTCCAATGCTCCAAACTTCCACCAAACCGCAATTGGATGACCGTCCCCGACTTTCCGCCAGCCCCCAACCGCCAGCAGAAATCAATCTCCGACCCATTTGGTCCTAGATTGCGCTATACTGTCGTCGTGGCCAAAGTAACAGTCCTCCCTGCCAACGAGACCTTCGAGTTCGACCTGGATTCCCTTTCCTATCACGACCATGGCAAGCCCAAGTCATTCCTGGATGTAGGCATCAATGTGGGCTTCCACATCGAGCACGCCTGCGGAGGCAACTGCGCCTGCACCACCTGCCACGTCGTGGTGAAGAGCGGCGCCGAATTCCTCAGCGAAATGGACGACGACGAAGCAGACAAGCTCGACCTCGCCGCCGATCTCCAACTCGGCTCGCGCCTCGGCTGCCAGGTCCACTTCGTCCGCAATGGCGAGGTCACCATCGAGATCCCGTCCTGGAATCGCAACTACGTCAGCGAGGGCGGCGCCTCCATGAACCTCGGCGACGCCATCCCCGCGCCTAAGAAATAGGCGGCGGATCAAATACGGACAGGATGCTCCGCACCATCGCCTCCCGAGTCGTAAATCGCGTCTCGTCGTAGCAACCCAGCGGATTCTCCACCACGTTCACCAGACACTTGTTGCAGTAAGTGCAGGGCACAGGAGCCGCATCCAATCCACTCTGGAACATCTGCGGCAGATCCGGATTCGCAATCAGCGTCCGCGCCATGCTCACCGCATCGCACTGCCCCGAATCGATCGCCGCGCGAATCACTGACGCCGTCTGAAACCCGCCCGTGCAGATCACCGGAATCCCCACCGCCCTCCGGATCGCCGCCGCGTCCGGCAGATTCAGCCCCTCAATCACCTTGCCCCGCTCCTTCACCCACCGCTCGCGAAACAGCTTCCCCGTCAGGTCATTCCGCAGCAGCAGGAAATTGCGGAACGTATCCTTCCCGCTCGAGATCATCGTGTCGTACACGCGCACGAAATCCGCAATCGGCAGATCGCCCGCCGGATTGCGCGGATGCGGGAAGAAACTCCCGCTGGAAACGTGAATCGCGTCCACGCCCTCCGCTTCCAGCCATTGGCACACCGGAACCGCATCCTGTATTGTGTTCCCGCGCGGCTCCGTCAGCGACATCGCGTTGTTGTTCTCCGTCGCGCTGATCTTCATCTGTAAGTGAAAATCGCGGCCGCAGCGCTTCCGGATCGAACGCACAATCTCCAGCAGAAACCGTGCTCGATTCTCCAAAGGCCCGCCATAGCCGTCCGTCCGGTCATTGATGGCCGAACTCAAAAACTGCGTAATCAGATACCCGTTCGCCCCGTGCAGTTCCACCCCATCCAGTCCCGCCGCCTGCGCCCGCTGTGCCGCCTGACCGAACTGCTGCACCACTTCGCCGATCTGATTCTCCGTCATCGCCGTAGCCTCGAAGCCGTGCAGCGGATCCGGCTTCGATGTCGAACTCCAGCTCTCCGGATACTCCATGCCCGCTATGTCCCGCTGCCGCCCGCCATGGCTCAGCTGCATGATGAACTTGCAGTCAAACTCATGCACGCGCTTCCCCAACTCGCGCCAGAATGGGATCTTGTCGTCAGAATCGATCATGGCGTAGTTCGGCAGAATCCGCCCACGCCCGTGCACCGCAACGAACGACGAAATTATCGCCCCCACTCCGCCCTTCGCGAACCGCGTCTCCCAGTTAATCCGCGCCGGGTTGCCGGACCCGTCGTAGTTGTCGAACCGCCCAGAGACGTTCGAGCGGATCAGCTTGTTCTTAATCGTCAAATTCCTGAACTTCAGTGGCAGGAAGATGGTGTCCACCATTGCGCTCCTCCGTAGTCAGAAAGTCTTCAAGTACTCGATCAGCGCCCGCTTGTCACTATCGCTCAGCTCCTTGCCGAACGTGTGGCCGCGATCCACCACGAAATCCGGCGACAGGTTGTTTCGCAGCAGCGAGTCATACAACAACCCCTTCCCGATCAGCGACCCGATAAACCGCGTGAAGAAGTTGTCGTTCCGCAGCAACTGCATCTGCGGCGCATTGATGTTGGCGATCAGGTTCACGGGAGTCCCCTGCTTGATCTTCAGCCTGTAACCGCTCTCCAGCGGCACCGCGCTATCCACGCTCGTTACCCACACGGACTTCGGCCCCAGCCGCTTCTCCGGCCACAGCAGTTTCTCGATCGCGTCCTGAAACGCCGCCATCCGCCCCGCCACGCTGGGATCCGCGTTATACAGCCCCAGCCCGTTGTTGTGAAAGTACGGCGCCGTCGCCCACACGCCCGAAAGAGTCGGCACGCGGTAGTAGCCGCGCCCCCCGCCAGGCGGCTTGAAATTGATCGGCTTCCCCCGCCGCACCGGGTTGTAGAGCCCCTTCAATTCGCCCGCCGCCGGCTGATCCTTGTACGTCTTCGACGAGAACTCCTCCCACACATGCCCCTGGATCGCGTTCGTCCCCAGCGCCCGTCCGATGTTGGTCCCGATCTCGCTCACCGCATAACGCCTGTCATTCGAAAGGAAGTTGTTGTCCAGGAAATCCGGCCGCTGCACCGCCTGCCGGAACCACCCCTGCGTGTCCGTCGTCCCGGCCAGAGGCTGCTTGCTGGAATGGCACCGCGCACACTGCTCGGCAAACGCAAGTGCGCCCCGCCGCAACATCTCCGCGTCCTTGGTCAGATACTGCTCTCCCCCCGGAGCATCCTTCAACCGGGCCGGCTGCACCGTTTTCAGAAACGCCTCCGCCCCGGCCATCCGCGCTTCCGTCGCGGACCAGTCCGGACAATCCTTGCGCGCCAACACAATCCGGAACGGCTTCTGCGCCATCTTCGTCCCGGAGATCGGGTCGTGCAGCGTCGTCCAGTAATCCGAGCACATCCCGATATTCACGTATACCCGCAGCGACGCCCCCGCCGTACCGATGGAGTCAGCCCCGTCCTTCAGAATGTGGTGCACCTGCCGCGTCGAGCCGTCTGCCATCGTCTCCGTGTGCGCGGGCCGGTCCGCCAGATGCACGATCGAGTTGATCGCGTTCGGATTGAAGATGTGATCCGTCGCAAACCGCGACGTGTCCGAAGTCCCCGCCGGCTGCACGTTCGCCACATGCCACCGGAAGTCCTTCTCGTCCAGCTTCAAGCCAAACAGCGTGCCCTCTTTGAAGTACTGGTTCCCGATCGCCGACGACAGGTTGTACCACCGCGGATTCTCCGGATCCTTCGGCGGATTCAGCGGGTTGAACCCGATGTGGCAGAACCCGCACGTCATCCCGATCAGATACGGCGGCTCCACACTCGCCGGATCCTTCAAATACTTGTTCACGTCCCAAACGAACTTGTCGAACTTCGGATTCGGAAACTTCCGCAGCCCCACCACGCCCGAAGACCGGCTCGGTATCCCAGGTACGTCCACCGCCCTGCACACGTCCATCCACAGCCCGTGCTCGTCCGGCTGCGTCGCCGCCGTGCAGTCCGGATCATTCACCACACCCATCGTCTTGAACCGCTCTGGCCGCCGCCGCGAGTCCACGTACTGCAGCAGATCCGTGATCCCGTGCGTCCTCGCCGCTACGCTCCGCCAGAACTTCTCCCCCCCGCCCGTCCAGAAATACCAGGTGTTTCGCCCTTCCCGCTCCTGCGCGGTCAGGTTCTCGCCACCGTACTCATAGTTGTCACTTGCCGGTGGGTACTTCTGGCCGAACAGCGCTGTCGCCGCCGCCAGCAGGAGCAGGAACGGGCGTAGAGATCGCATGGAATTGAAATATAACCGATTTGTACACTATAGGGAAGCCCTTTCTTGCCACAGTCCGGAATCTACCCGCGGCTCTCGCACAGCGAGCCGCCCCGGCAGTATCATCAACACTGCCGCCACGCTGAGCTACCGCCACCCAGGACGCCAGATCGTCATCTCCGCGCTACAGCGTGTACTCGCTCTCCCCAACCGCCACTTCCAGCCCCGCAATCCCCAGCGCCGCCAGCTCCCGCTCCAATTCCGGCCGGTACCGGTGCTTCAGGTGCATTGCCAGCACCCTTTGCATCCGAGGCATCTTCCGCACCTCCTCCGCAAACAGCGCCGGTGTCAGATGCGCCGACACGCGCGCCAAGCCCTCCATCGCATCGGGAAACGTGCACTCCAGGAACACGGACCGCGGCTCGGGGAAATCCCGCGCGAACTCCCAGATCCGCTCCGTTGGGCCTGTGTCCGCTGCGAACACCACGGTCGAGTCCCCATCCGTTACGATGTAGCCCACCGTCGCCACCACGTGATTTACTGCCACCGGCAACACTCGCAGCCCTTCCACCTCAACTGCCCGCTCCGGCACGATCTCCTCCACCGTCAGGAACGACCGCCCTTGTGGCGCGATTGTTAGAAAATCCGGCCACACCACGTCGTTGAAGACATGCCTCCGCAGCGCCTCCATCGTCTCCGGCAGCGCATGCAGAACCACCGGCGCCACCCCGGCATCCCACGCATTCTCCAGAAACACAGGCAAACTCGCGATATGGTCCATGTGGGAGTGCGTCAGGAAAATATGCCTCACACGCGCCTGCTCCTCCGGCGTCCCGACAAACCCCAGCGCCCCGGCATCCACCGCCACGCACCCATTGATCAGGTACGAACTCGCGTACTGCCGCTCCCGCGGCCCATCCGGCGACGATCCTAGTAATCGCACTTGCATGGCAGCACGTACACTATGCCACCTGCCGCCCTTACCCGGCAACCCCGTTCACGCTAAACTCATCCCTGATGACGCAGGACGACCGAATCTCCCACGTGATCTTCGATTACGCCGCCCGCATCGGCGACGCTCAGGACCCGGAGGCTCTTCTTCACCTCAACGCCGGCATGGCCCGCGATCTCACCGGAGCCGATCGCTGCTCCCTCTGGCTCATCGACGCCAGATCCGGCGAGCTCTGGACCAAAATCGCCCACGGTGTGCCCGAACTCCGTATTCCCCCCGGCACCGGTCTCGTCGGAGCCTGCATCAACAAAGGCGAGACCATCCTCGTTAACGATGCTTCCAAGGACAAGCGCTTCCTCAAAGGCGTCGATAGCAAGAGTGGCTACCAGACTCACTCCGTCCTCGTCCTCCCCATGCGCAACGCCCAGGGCGACACGATCGGAGCCCTGCAGGCCCTCAACAAACCCGGCGGCTTCACCGATAACGACATCAAGCTCCTCAACCTTGCCGTCTCCTATTCCGCCTCCGCCATCGAGACCCAGCAACTCCGCCAGCAAGCTGAGGAATCCAAACTCCTCCAAAAAGAACTCGCCATCGCCCGCCAAGTCCAGAACCAGCTCTTCCCTCAAAATCCGCCGGTCTTCGAAGGTCTCGATTACGCCGCCTTTTGCCGCCCCGCCCGCCTCGTCGGCGGCGACTACTACGATTTCACCGCCCTGCCCGGCGGAGCTCTCTTCTTCACCATCGGCGACGTCTCCGGCAAGGGCGTCGCCGCCGCCGTTCTGATGGCCTCCATTCAGGCGTCGCTCCGCACCCAGGTAGTTGATCGCCCCGCCTCCCTCGCCGCCCTCATCACCCATTTCAATAAGGCCGTCTATTCCTTCGCCGGCGGTGTCAAATATTCCACGCTCTTCGTCGGCATCCTGGAAGTCGAAGCTCGCCGCCTCACCTACGTCAACGCCGGCCAGGAGCCGCCCGCTCTCGTTCGCGCCGCCACCGGAGCCATCGAACGCCTCACCGAGGGCGGCATGCCAGTCGGCCTCCTGCCCCTGGGCCGCTACGCCCAGTCCGTCGTCCAGCTCCAGCCCGGCGATCTCGTCTTCTGCTGCTCGGACGGCATTTGCGAAGCCACCAACAGCCGCCTGGAACTATGGGAACGAGCCGACTTCGAGGCCCTGCTCACCGCCTGCGCCGCCGGCTCGGCTCAGTCCGCCATCGACGCTATCGTCAAAGGCGCCGACGGCTTTACCGGCGAGGCCGATCAGTTCGACGACATGACCATCGTCGCTCTCAAGCTCGTCTGAGCAGCCAGACCTCCAGCCGGCCCTTGCCCTTCACCTCGCCGCCTGTCCCGCTGATTCACTGCCGACCCCCACCAGCAGCAACCAGTCCCCCACCCACCGTGGTTTACCATAGGTACAGAGGGCTCCCCAATCGTAAAGGTATGCGTGCTCGCGTCGTCCAGCGCGGGCAATTCCACGTTTATAGGGACAGACCGCACGAGAATCCTCGTCGACGCCGGCTTGAGCTGCAAGCAGATCGTCGAGCGCCTCGCCGCCATCGGTGAAGAGGCATCCAAACTCGACGCCATCTTCATCACCCACGAACCCTCCGATCACATCTCCGGCCTGCCTACCCTCATGAGTAACCTCGGCAACCGCTGCCCCTTTTTCGTCACCCCCCACACCGCGCCCCTCCTGTCCGACGGCGT
>CAYVDY010000209.1:0-6764 GCA_964450255.1 uncultured Candidatus Solibacter sp.
ACTATGTGACTCTGGACCTCGACCCCCACGGAGTTATCACCGTGCGTCCTGCCCGGCGAAAATACCAACTATCGGAACTGGTCGCTGGGATCACCCCCAGGAATCGGCACAAGCAGATAGAGTGGGGGCCGCCACAAGTTGAGGAGTCCTGGTGAAAGACCCGCCGCGCCATCACCCCACCGTCATCCCGCCGTCCACCGTGAGGTCATGACCCACGACATAGCTCGCCCCCGCACTGCAAAGCCACAGCACGGCTGAGGCGATCTCCTCCGGCCTGCCCGCCCGCCCAATGGGAACGTGCCTCTCCGCCTCGCCGTACGCCTGCTCGTTCCCGCTGACGACATCGCGCGCGATCTGTGTATCGATCAGTCCCGGGTTGACTGCATTCACGCGGATGCCGAGCTTGATGTACTCCAGAGCCGCCGTCCGCGTCAGGCCCACCACGCCGTGCTTGGAAGCGATGTAGGAGCCTATCCCTGGGTTGCCTGTCAAAGCGCCGACAGATGCGTTGTTGACGATAGCGCCGCTGCCCTGGCGTTCCATCTGCCGCAGCTCGTACTTCATGCAGCTCCATACCCCGCGAAGGTTGATCCCGATCACCCGGTCCCACTCGTCACGAGTGCTCTCGGCTGTCGGGACGACGCGGGCCATCACCCCTGCATTGTTGAACGCAGCGTCCAGCCGGCCGAATTCGGCAACCGTGCGGTCCACCATCGCCGCCACGTCCGCATCGTCACTCACGTCGCAACGCACGGCAATTGCCTGGTAACCGTCAGCCATCAGCCTCTGGGCCTCCGCCTTCACCAAGTCCTCTCGGACATCGGCCAGCACGACAGCCGCGCCCGCCTCGGCGAACGCCTGCGCCGTCGCCAGTCCCATGCCGGATGCGGCCCCCGTGACGAGTGCCACTTTGCCGCCGAAATCGAATGGATTCTCCATATTGGTCTCCTCGGATGAGAGCCCCCGCCTCAACGGCGTCGATACTGCTCGTCGCTGACCTTCTCCATCCAGTCCACCACCTTGCCGTCCAGTTGTTCCTGGAGGGCGATATGCGTCATGCGCGCAGTGCCCGTCGCTCCGTGCCAGTGCTTCACTCCGGGCGGAATCCGGACCACGTCGCCTTCCCGCATCTCCTCGACAGGCCCGCCCCATTGCTGCACCCAGCCGGTCCCTGCGGTCACAATGAGCGTCTGCCCCAGCGGGTGCGTGTGCCAGGCCGTCCGGGCGCCGGGCTCGAACGTGACACGCGCTCCGGAAGCTCGTGACGGTTCAACAACGGTGAACAGCATGTCTACTTGAACCGAACCGGTGAAGTACTCGGCTGGCCCCGGGCTCAATGGCCGCAACTCGCTACGGGAAAATTGAATGCTCTGCATTTGTCTATCTCCTCCTTGCTTCGTCTGCGCGCGCGCCGTCACACCAGCGAGCAGCGGTCCTGCGGCCAGGGCCGCACCGCCTCGTAGCACCTCACGCCGGCCCAGAACAGCCGGGCCGTGCTCGTCATGGGATTCTGTCCGTCCATTGCACATGAAAGGCATCCTCCTTCAGGCGGGAGCACTCTTTCCCGCGATGGTTTCCATCCGGTAGCCGGGTTTCTTATAGAGCTTGCCGGGGGAGTTCACGATGTCAGGCCGGTAGACCTTCTCCGCCCAGTCCTCCGCGCTGATCTCCTCGAAAGCGACCGAGACGGACTCGTCGCCGTGACCGAGGACCTCCATCACGGCCCCGGTGATCCTCTGGGCCAGCGTCCCTTTCTGCTGCTCTGATTCTCCGGGCCAGAGCTTCACGATCACGTGTGGCATGGTTTTTACTCCCGTAGCCTTCTATTCCAGAGTAAGACGCAAAGCGACTTTTGAGTAGAGTGCAGCAACCCAAAGGCCTTATGAGTACAATTCATAAATGGGACGTGATGATCTGAGTGTTCTCTCCGTGCTGCTCACAACCGCGGAGGAACGGAGCTTCACCGGGGCCGCCAAGCGGCTGGGCGTCTCCCCCTCCGCCGTGAGCCACGCCATTCGGGGCCTTGAGGAACGGCTGGGTGTGCGCCTGCTGTCCCGGACAACACGGAGCGTAGCGCCCACGGAGGCGGGAGAGCAACTCCTCGCCCGGCTGCGCCCGGCCCTCAACGAAGTTCGTGCCGGTCTGGACCAGATCTCCAGCTTTCGTGACAAACCAGCGGGCCGCGTGCGCTTGCTCCTTCCGCGTCTCGCTGTGGCCTCGGTGCTGGCGCCCAAGCTGGGGCAGTTCGCACGGGACTACCCGGAGGTCCTTTTGGACGTGACCACGGACGATAACCGGATGGATCTCGTCGCCGGCGGCTTCGACGCCGGCATTCAGTTCGGCGAATACATTCAACAGGACATGATCGCAGTGCGGGTGTCGCCGGACCAGCGGCCCGCCATCGTCGGCTCGCCCGCCTATTTCGAGTCGCATCCTGAGCCGAGGTCGCCGCGTGACCTCGTGCGCCATCAGTGCATCAACTTTCGGCACGGATCGGCCGGGGTGTACCGCTGGGAATTCGAAAAGGGGAGGAAGTCCCTGTCGGTCGGCGTGAACGGACCGCTGATTGTGGACGACGTGGCGCTCGTGATCCGCGCGGCGACCGATGGCGTCGGCTTAGCCTTCCTGGGCGAGGATCTCGCCGCGCCCCATCTGGCCAGAGGCGCGCTGGTGCGCGTGTTGGAAACCTGGTGCCAGCCGTATCCGGGCTTCTTCTTGTACTACCCGAGCCGCCGGCAGCAGCCAGCTGCCCTTTCGGCCCTGATCAATGTCCTTCGGCAGTAAGGCGAGCGGATTGTGCGGATGCGCCGGCGGTCGTCTTCGAGGTGAACGCTCGCGGTCAATCAACCGTCCCGATTTTCGTGGGGGTACGGGCCGGCAGCAAGTTGCTGAGACGGTTTGCCGGACGATGACGCCATCGAGGAGTTAAGGCCAGAGTCCCTTCTTCACCCACGCCCCCGTCCAGGCCGACAAGAGTGGCGCCCGAGAAAGTCCTGCCGTGTGTCAGGCTCGTTCCGGCGGGCCACGCAGGAGGCCGAACCGGCGCTCCAATCCATGATCAACTTGGCTCGGGTGGCTTGCCGAGGTGTGCGACCAGTACATCTGTCCCCATTGGGTACCCAGGCACGGTTTCGGGGCGCGCGATTCGCTCGGTCTCTCTCCATTCCTCATTGCCATCTCGGCGCGCCAAACGGATTCTCGAAGTCTCTCCGGCGGGCATGTACGAACAGCAAGAAGAGGGTGGTTGTTATTTCAGACAACGCTAAGTTCCATCACACTTTGCTTCACAAACCCTGGCGAGACAAGACGGCGCCACGCTTCGCGCGCGACTTCCTGCCTCCCCATAGTCCGGAGTTGAACCCAATCGAGCGAGTCTGCAGTTGACTCGTCGAAGTTGCCAGCACAACCGCTACTTTGGCCAGTTGCCCGAACTGATTGATGAGGTCTTGAACCTGTTCGACTAGCGCCAAGAAGGGAACGCCACGCTTAGCCGGCTATGCGCAAAGATTTAGAACACTGCGCTTAGAATGGGAATTCCTCGATTACGGCATCGACTGCCACCTCATGGTCGTAATTCCCGTCCGACGTCACGATACGAAGAAGACTTCTGCCAGTTACTTTGTAGGAGTCTTTGAGTTCCTCACCGCGAAACGTAGTTGCAAGGGTCGATTTGCTCGAGAATTTCACCTGTGCCCAACCGCCAGGCGCTAGGCGGCGGACCGGAGGTGACAGAAAACTACGCTGTTCAAAAATCGGGAGATCCGAGGCCGTCGACCCGCATTCTCTCCCATCCTGGTTGATTTTCCAGCGTTTCGTGCAGTAAAAATATAGGGCTTCGATATCTGGCGACGGCCGCAGGGACTCGTTCGTGAGATCGATTGTGAACCGAACATCGCCTTGCGCGCTGTACGTAGTCCTTGTCAAATCGCCACCGGAGGTTCGGGCACGGACTTTGATGCGGCTGTTTCTCGTGTTCTCCACTTCTGACTTAGCCCACTTTAGCTCTTCCATTAGTCGTTCCCGTAGTATGGCGATCGACTGTCCATAAACGATGTGCCTCCTGTGCTTGAGGTCAAACGGTATGTCGTTTGCATCAGACGTTAGGAGTATCGCGAGCTTCCCTCTTGCGTGGGCATATCCAACCTCATAGAACACGTTTGGGTTCTTGCCGCTCATGTCAGCGATGATTACGTCGGCCACATCAATCTGTCGATACATGCGTTCCAGGATGCCCTCCCGGTAGATCTGCTCATCGACTCTCTCTGCCACGATACCTAGGAACTTTGCAGTTTCCTTGATCCCGAGTTGGTACCGATCATCAAAGTCCTTATCAAAGGGCATAAGGACAAATGCGAATAAGCTGTCCTGACTCATTTCGATTCATATTCTCGCACTGATTGGCGACGCAGCGCGTCGTGTCTCTTCGCGAGGCCGCCTTGCAGCGATCTCGCCTGGCAGAAGGAGGTCTGGAAGAAGTCGGCTAGGCGCCGAAGTTCCAACGAGAATTTTCTATTTCCGGGACACCCAGCGAGCGATTCGCAAAGTGGCGTCATGGTTCTCGGCGCAGGGCCCTCAGCGGGCCAGACTACTTCTCTCCCGTGCGGTACGCGCTCCCACGTTAACAGGGACACGCAGTACCGCTCCTCCGGCGCCTCGGAATTCCAGGAAGAACTCACCTAGGAAGCCCGGACCCAACTGCCAATAGAAGATTCCGCCCTCGGCATCGAACGAGGAGCCGATCGGCAGTTCACGGCGTTCGTCGCCGACCCGAAGCGCTGCCGTCCATTCCTGTCCACCTGGGAGGTGGATCTCCATCCGGTCCAGTTCGTCCAGTTCAATGGGCTGAAGAAGCCCCTGACCGGCGCTGCGGATGGGCACAAGCTCAGCATTCCGATTATGCCCCCGGCGGAATGCTGGATAGGCGTTCGCGGGTGCAACATGGTGCATCGCGCGAGCCGCACTGGCCTGAAACGGCCTTTGCCCTGCCAATGACTGTTCTGCGGCCTCCGGCATCATTCGTTCGGGATCGGCGCTGGCGGCGGTGGCGCCGTTCTGGATGTTGAAGAAGCGGCTA
This sequence comes from uncultured Candidatus Solibacter sp., assembly GCA_964450255.1. Taxonomy (GTDB): domain Bacteria; phylum Acidobacteriota; class Terriglobia; order Bryobacterales; family Bryobacteraceae; genus Paludibaculum. The sequence goes on from CAYVDY010000209.1 coordinate 5,075, forward strand.
CCGATGCCATCGCCGTTTCCGTTATTGTCGTAAACGATCCAGGCGATGGTGTGCATCGCATTGGAGTATCTTGTCGTGTCCAAAGCGTATTGCCCGGCGGAGGTGTACGTATTGGCATATCCAGGGAAAATACCCGCGACGTCGGAGCGCATCGAGCCAAAGCTCGGAGAGCCGATATCCACGCCATCGATGATCACCGAGATTGTCGAACCGTTGGTCGCAATGGCGGATGGCTGCGGTGTCAGCGCCCATCCGCTGTTCATAAACGATCCGGAGATCGTCTGACCGGGCGCCGGCGTATCGAGCGCGCCGAAAGGCTTGACAGCCCGGAGATTGTCGACAGCGATCGTCTTGGTTCCCAACTTGACCTGGTTGCCTTCCTCGTCACTGGCTATGGCGTGCACTCTGAACACGCCATTGCCTTTGCCGGGTAGCGGATTCGTCAGTAGCATGTAGCCCCAGCCCGCGCGGTTAGCCTGTGGGCTGTTGAGATACTTCTGTTCTACATCAGGGCGGGCTCCGGCCACGAACAGGGCGTCACCAATATAGACGTAGCCATTCGGGTGCACCGGCTCCGGGCCAACTGGATCCCGCCAGATCGTTACCTGCTTCACCCCAATATCGTCAAGCGCCCATCCAGTGACTGCGGTGCTTCCGGAGATGGCAAGGTTGCCACCCAGGCCGGCGGGGTTGTCGGTTGGTGTGTCAAAGGTCCCAAACGGCGCCGTACTTCCGGCAATTGTGTTGAGCGAGCAGCGCAGAATCACGAACCTGCTGCCGTCACTGGGCCCAATGATCACCTCGCCCGAGGCCGTTCCGAGGCCCGGAAGCGGCCCCGCCGTGTTGATCTCCACCCGAATCGTGCTGCTGCCGGTTCCCGAAGCGGGAGTGACTTTCAGCCAGGGACTGCTTGAACTTGCAGACCATTGCCGCGATCCCGGTCCCGAGAATGTCAAGACGGTAGATTGCGGCGGCGTGAACTTGCCCGTAGCCCAGGACCAGCCAAAACGAAGGTCGTTGCGGCTCAGCGACATTTGGGATGCCGCCGCAAACTGCGTGACGGTAAGCGTCTTCTCCCCCAGGTCGATTCTGCCAATCCGGTCCGCGCCGGTTGCATTGGGCTGCGCCGTCCACCGAAGTGTGGTCGAGTTCGAAAAGCTGCCCGTACGGTCAAGCGAAAGCCAGGAACTCATCGCGCCCGAACTCCAGTTACAGCCCGGGGCAATGATGTCAACCGTCTTGCTTCCCCCAGCGTCCGCAATCGAGTCGGCCGATGGCGATAGGCTGATACTGCTGCATGAGGTCGCGCCGGCCTGCGTGACCGTGTAAGCCTTTCCCCCGGCGGTGATGGTGCCGGTACGGACGCTGCTCGTCGTGTTGGCGGAGGCGGTGTAGCCAATCTGCCCGGTCGTCGTGCCGCTGCCGCCGGAGGTGATCTGCAGCCAGCCCGAACTGCTGGCGCTCGCCGTCCACGGGCAGTTCGTGGTGGACGTCGTCATGGTGATAGAGCCGGAAAACGCACTGGCGGAGATGCTGATGCTAGGCGCGGACAATGTGAAGGTGCATGCCGGAGTCGCGCCGGCCTGCGTGACCGTGAACGTCTTTCCCCCGGCAGTGATGGTGCCCGTGCGGACACTGCTCGTCGTGTTGGCGGAGGCGGTGTAGCCAATCTGCCCGGTCGTCGTGCCGC
>CAYVDY010000209.1:6864-10503 GCA_964450255.1 uncultured Candidatus Solibacter sp.
TGCTGATGCTAGGCGCGGACAATGTGAAGGTGCATGCCGGAGTCGCGCCGGCCTGGGAGACCGTGTATGTCTTTCCGCCGGCGGTGAGTTTTCCGGTTCGAGCGGCGGACGTGTTCGCCTGAGCGGTCCAGCTGACTTGACCACTGCCAGTCATGTTCGCAGTCGGCGATGGCGTTAGCCACGCGACATCACTGGTCACAGTCCAACGACAAGCGGATTGTGATGTGTTGAGCGTGAACGCTCCGCTGCCACCGGCCTGAGGCACTTGGCCAGTAGTCGCGCTCACTGTAAACGTGCAGTCACGCGCATCCCAGTCGCCCCAGCGCTTTTCCTGTTCCGGCGAATGTCCGGCGCCGGCCGCATCACTAAGGGCCCATGACCAGATCGAATGCAGGCCCATATACGTCGCCTTAAAAGTGACAGGTATGCTCGTTCGCAGGAAGTTGCCATCGCTGGTGCTTGAAACCTGTGAAACGCCGATCTTGCACTGACTGTTCTCCAAATTCTCGGAGCTGCCGGCGACTACTGGCCCCAGCCAGTCGTCTCGAGAGTCATTCAGCAGATAAAGCAACCCGGTCTTGGGACCGTACGAAACTGCGCACCTCCCCGGAATGTTCTGATCTTTTAGGAAGTTGAGCGCTACGGTGTCTATGTCGCCAGCGCCAAAATCGTCCGAGCTGGTGATCTCAAACAACTGCGACATCGCGCTTCCCCAGAGTGGGGTGACACTTTGGACGCGCGGACCATGCCCCTCTTGTCCAAGCATGAATGAGAATCCATCACCGCTAATGATCGCCGCTCTACTTGTTTGGGCTGAGTTCGCTGCTGCGGTCCACGTCAATGTTGCGTCTCCCCTCAAAGTGCCAGACGGTGTGAGAGTCAACCAGGACGGTGAGTCATTGGAGACTGTCCAACTGCACGTTTGAGCGCTCGCGCTCACGACTACGCTTCCCGTAGCTCCCTCGTATGGAGCGAAGTCACGAGTCGTTGATAGCGAGTAGGTGCAAATGCCGGTGCCGTCCTGTGTGATCTTGAATACCTGACCGCCAGCTGCAATATTGCCTGTCCTGGCTGCCGCGCCCGAGTTCGAGGCCGCAGTCCATGTGATGTTCTTCTGTCCTGTCTGCTGAGTATTCAGGTTTACAGTCAGCCAACCGGAATCGCTCACCGCCGTCCACGTGCAGGACGTCAAGCTGGGTGTAACCGTAAACTGCCCTCCCTCGCCCCCCGCCGCTGCTCTACCAAAAGTCGGATTGAGAGTAAAGCTGCAACTTCCTGCAGACTGCGTCACCGGGAAGGACTTGTCGCCAGCCGTGATGGCGCCGGTCCGAGGCTGTAACCCAGGGTTGGCCGATACAGACCAAGTGAGAGTTTGGGTGCCAGTCTGTTGCGAAGTCGGGCTCACTGTCAGCCAGCCAGAGTCGCTCGACGGCGTCCAAGTGCAGGATTCGGAACTTGGCGTAACCTTGAATTGGCCACTGGTGCCTGCCACCGGCGCTGTGCCTGAAATTGGATCGATTGTGAAACTGCATGAACCCGCTGTCTGCGTAACCTGGAACGTCTTGCCTCCAGCGGAGACGTTGCCCGTCCGTGGGACTGCGTCTGCGTTTGCCGACGCAGTCCAAGTCACCTCCTTGCTGCCGGTTTGCTGAGTTGTCGGGCTCACAGTTAGCCAATTCGCATCACTCGAAGCCGTCCAGGTGCATGACGAGGAACTTGGCGTCACTGTAAACTGCCCGCCGCCTCCCGACATCGCTGCGGCGCCAGACGTTGGGAAGATTGAGAAACTGCACGAGGCCGCTGATTGCTTGACCTGAAAACTGTTGCCCCCAACCGCAATATTGCCTGTCCGGGCGATCGCGTCAGGGTTAGCTGAGGCAGACCAGGTCAAAATCTTGGTGCCCGTCTGTTGTGTGGCCGGGCTGACCGTGAGCCAAATGGAATCGCTCGACGGCGTCCATGGACATGACGAAGAACTTGGCGTAACGGTGAACTGAGCGTTGCCGCCTTCGGCCGAGACATTATCGGATGTTTTGTTCAGCGAGTAGGTACATGAACCCGCTGACTGCGTGATCTTGAACGGCGTGCCAGCAATCGAAAGTGAAGCTTCACGGACGGAGGGCTCTGGGTTTGCCTTCGTCGTCCAATCAAACTGCTTGGTTCCGGTCTGCGAGCCGCTGATCGACAGTGTCACCCAATTGGAGTTGTTGGTCACGTCCCACTTGCAGGTGTTGAAATTCGTAGTGACCTTGACCGACTTGGTCTCCCCGGCGGCTGTGCTCGAATCTGAGCCAACTGGCGCGACGGAGTAGGTGCAGTTCGTAGGCATTATCTTCAGGGACTGAATGATTCCGGAAACGATACCAGTGCGGCCGATCTCGAGGAATACCCGCCAATAGTAACTCGCTCCGTAAACTAGGTAGCCTGGATCCACTTGCGCCGTCACTTGGTCGGTATACTTTTCCCAAACCACATTGGCGAAAGCCGCGTCAGTAGCCACTTGAACGTGATACAACACCAATGCCGCTGACTTTGAGGTGCTTGTCCACTTTAGAACCGGCTGATCAGTGTTGATGGAGCCCGCAGGCTCGCTGGGTTGCGGCGGCTCCACGTAGCCGATCGTGAGCTTGGCGCTGCCGATCGTCACGATGCTCGAGTCGTTACTAAAGCTCGTGTCTGTTGACTCGGGTTCCTCGGAGAACGACAGCCCATACGTCCTGGACGCAGGCATGTAATAACCGTTGAAATTCGAGAGCGGCAGGTCGAGCGTGATGCTCATCGTTGAAGGTAGCGCGCTTGACGCGGTGAAGAACTGCAGTGGTGACGTTGGAGCTGATGCATTGTACTTGCTTTCCGGGTTCCAGGATAGCCACTCGGAGTAGCTTGGTCCTGCTATCTGACTGATTCTTATGCCCTTGTTCTTTGCATTCTCAACCACGCCATCCAGCGTTACGCTGGCTTGGTAGATCAGTGCCTTCGCCGGAACATCCCCAAGGTTGAACCAGGCAAATGCCCGGTGCCACTGCTCTGCGTAAGGAGAGGTGTTATCCACAAATCCGAGCCTCATCACTGTAGTGCCCGTCGTGGGCCCAAAGCCGGGACTCATGAGGGCAGTGGCTGCCGAGTAATAGACCGAGCCGGTCGTCATTAGCGTCGGCTCGAACGGCACTCCGGGAGACGCCCCTCGTTCACTTCCTGATTGATTCGCTGCGGGGCGTTGGGCCTGATCACCAGCAACTGGGAAGACCGCACCCTCGACCTGTGGAGTTGCGGATTGCCGATCCCCGACGCCAGTTCCCTTTTCTCCTGATGATGGGAGTGGTTCGCTGCCTACTTCCTGGGCACCGGCGGGACTTGCCACACACGCGAGCAGGATCGAGATGAATAGAAAACGGCGAAGCAACATCAACTACCTTCTTTCACAAATACACGCCGGTGGCTCAGTTGCGACCTGAACATGCAGTCTTCCAGCCACTGCGCGCCCACAATCCAAAACGAGGCCTGCAACCCGAGACCGTGCCATCGGTAAGTTCTCCACTAGCTCTTGAACACCCGGCAACGACACATTTGTTCGGAGCGGCTCAGGCTAGGAGTCTGTCGGAGATAGGCTCCTCCGCTCAGCGGCGCAAGGCACGGCCT
>CAYVDY010000210.1:0-10489 GCA_964450255.1 uncultured Candidatus Solibacter sp.
CTCAAGAAAAAGCGCCAGCACATAATGAATGGCGGCGGCGCAGACAAGCTGGAAAAACACCGCGGACAAGGGAAGCTGACGGCGCGCGAGCGGATCGACACGCTGGTGGACGCGGGCAGCTTCATGGAGATGGGCTGCTTTGCGCAGCACCGGGCGACCATGTTCGGCATGGCGGGCAGGGAGACGGCGGCTGATGGCGTGGTGACCGGTTCGGCGGCGATCCACGGGCGGTTGGTGCATGTGGCCAGCCAGGACTTCACGGTGCTGGGCGGTTCGGCTGGCGAGTTGCACTCGACCAAGGTGGCCGAGGCGATGATGCAGTCTTTGAAGACCGGCTCGCCATTCGTGTTCGTGAACGATTCGGGCGGGGCGCGCGTGCAGGAGGGCATCGATTCGCTCTCCGGTTACGGCAAGGTTTTCTACACGAACGTGATGCTATCGGGCGCAGTGCCGCAGGTCTCGTTGATCTGCGGGCCGTGCGCGGGCGGCGCGGCGTATTCGCCGGCGCTGACAGATTTCATCATCCAGACGCGCAAGGCGCAGATGTTCATCACGGGGCCGCAGGTCATCAAGCAGGTGACGGGCGAGGACGTGACGGCGGACGAGTTGGGCGGACCGGACGCGCACATGGCGAAATCGGGGGTGATTCACTTCATCGCCGAGGACGACAAGGAAGCGATCCTGTTGTGCCAGAAGCTGCTGAGCTTTCTGCCTTCGAACAACCTGGAAGACCCGCCGGAGGTTCCGGGCGACTACAACTGCAACCCGGACACGGCGTTGAACGACATCGTGCCGGTGGACGGCAAGAAGGGCTACGACGTTCGCGACGTGATCCTGCGAATCATCGACAACGGTGATTTCCTGGAAGTGCAGTCCGGTCATGCGCCGAATATCGTGATTGGTTTCGCGCGTGTATGCGGGCGGAGCGTCGGCATTATCGCCAACCAGCCTGCTTATCAGGCGGGTGTGCTGGATATCGATGCGTCCTCGAAGGCCGCCCGGTTCATCCGGTTCTGCAACGCCTTCAACGTGCCGCTGGTGACTCTGGTGGACGTGCCTGGCTTCCTGCCGGGCGTGGAGCAGGAGTACGGCGGGATCATCCGCCACGGCGCGAAGATGCTGTTCGCGTACTCGGCCGCGACGGTGCCGAAGGTGACGGTGATTCTGCGCAAGGCATACGGCGGGGCGTATCTGGCGATGTGCTGCAAGGATCTGGGCGCCGACAGGAGCTTCGCGTGGCCGCAGGCGGAGATCGCGGTTATGGGCGCGGAGGGCGCGGCCGAGATCGTATTCCGCAAGGAGATCAGCGAGGCTGAGGACAAGAAGGCGAAGCGGACAGAGATGATCGATCAGTACCGCGAGGCGTTTTCGAATCCGTATGTGGCTGCCGGGCGCCGCCTGGTGGACGACATCATCGAGCCTTCTGAGACGCGCAAGGTGATCTCGCAGGCGCTGGAATACCTGCACACGAAGCGCGAACTGCGGCCGGGCAAGAAGCACGGCCTGATGCCGCTCTAAGCGGAGCTCTGAAGGAGACAAAGCGATGAGCCAAGTCACATTGAAGAGTCTGAGCGAAGAGCTGGATGCGTTACGCACGCATTTGGCGGCGTTGACAGCCAAGATAGCTGAGATGGCGGGCGCGGAGGTTTCCGCGCCCGGGTCGCCCGAGGCCGCGGCCCCGGTGGCTGCGGCGCCGGCGCCGGAGGAGATCCCTGCAGAGGTTCTGCTGGCGATTTCGGCGGCGGTGGCTGCGTATCTCGGCAAGCGGGCGCACATCCGCACGGTGCGGTTGTTGAGCTCGACGGCATGGGCGCAGCAAGGCCGCGTGAACATTCAGGCGTCGCACAGATTGAACGTGCCACACCACCACACCAGGGTCAGGTAACGAGGAATCTACCGTGAAATTGAAGATTACGATCGATGCGAAAGTTTACGAGGTGGAAGTGGAAGCCTCGGAGCCGGAACAGGTGCAATTGCCGCCGGTGGGCTATCTGATGCAGCCCTCGGCGGTGCGAGTACCGGCCGCGCCGATGGCAGCTGCGCCTGTGGATGATGGCGGCGCGCCGGTGAACGAGGAGAAGGTATGCCGCAGCCCGATTTCGGGGATTGTGGCGAAGCTGACGGCGCAGGAAGGTCAGTCGATCCAGACGGGCGACACCATTCTGGTGCTGGAAGCGATGAAGATGGAAACCAACATCACGGCGCCGATGGCCGGCAAGATCGCCAAGATTCGCGTGAATCCGGGCGACAGTGTGAAGGCCGGCGTCATTCTTGTGGAGTTCGAGTAACGCCATGGTAAACGAACTGATTGCAGCCGGTTTCGAATTCGTCGATCACGTTGCCATCGCGGTGAAGCAGGGTGAGCTCGACGCTCAGGTGGAAAAGTACAAGGCGCTGGGGTTTACCGAACTGCACCGGGAAGAGGTGCACGGCAAGCATCTGGTGCGGGAGGTGCTGCTGCAGATCGGCGCCGGCCCGAACCTGATCCAGTTGCTGGAGCCGTTGTCGCCGGAGTCGCCTGTTGCGAAGCAGATCGAGAAGAGCGGCGGACGGGGCGGCTTCGCGCATTTGGCATTTCGCGTGAAGGATATTCAGCACGCTTATGCTTATATGAAAGAGAAGGGCTTCAATTTGACACAGGAGCCGGGGCCGGGATCGCGCGGCACCATGATTTTCTTCGTGCACCCGAAGGATTTCAGCTACCTGATCGAAGTGGTCCAGGAGGGCCAGCCGCATGTCTGACACACCTGCGCCGGGAGTGGCGGCGCTCAATCTGAAAGCCGAATTCCCGCCTGTTTCTACTGAAACGTGGGAGCAGACGATCATCGCTGATCTGAAGGGCGCGGATTACGAGAAGAAGCTGGTATGGAAGACGGAGGAGGGCCTCGCAGTGAGGCCCTACTACCGCTCTGAAAATCTGCCTGCCGTGCTGCCGCCGAGGCGGGAAAACGCGGAGTGGGTTGCGTTTGAGGGAGCGGTGCCGGCGGACGTGACGGACGGCGCGGCGTTCCACGAGGCCGGAGCGACGGCGGTACAGGAACTGGGCTACGCTCTGGCAGCGGCATCGGACCGGATGGCCGAGGGCCAGGCGGTTGCCGGCCTGCTTTTCGCAGTGGGCTCGAACTACTTTTTCGAGATCGCAAAGCTGCGGGCCGCGCGGATGCTGTTTGCGCGGATTGCTGAAGCGTATGGACAGCCGGCCGCGGTGAAGATCTACGCCGTGACGGCGCTTTCGAACAAGAGCATTTACGATCCCTACACGAACCTGCTGCGGGCGACGACGGAGTCGCTTTCGGCTGTGATCGGCGGCTGCGACGCCTTGTCGGTGCAGCCGGCGGGGTTTGCCGGGCGGCTGGCGAATAACGTGCAACTCATCCTCAGGGAAGAGGCGCACATGGACAAGGTGGCCGATCCGGCCGGCGGGTCCTACTATGTGGAAGCGCTGACCGATTCGCTGGCGCGCGAAGCGTGGACCGTGTTTCAGAAGGTGGAAGCCGAAGGCGGATTCGCCAAGGCAACGGCCAGTGTGGATGCGGCCATTGCAGCGTCGCGGGCCGCCAAAGAGAAGGCCATCGCCTCTCGGCGGCGCGTGATGGTGGGCGTCAACAACTATCCCGACATTCAGGAGAAGGAACTGGGGCACGAGGATAGCATCACCGGCGCGGAGTGGCGTCTGGCGCGGGCGATCGAACAGATCCGGTTGCGCACGGAGCGTCATGCGGCGGCAGCCGGCGCGACGCCGAAGGTGCTGTTGCTGAAGCGCGGCGACCTGAAGATGAAGGGTGCGCGCGGCACGTTCTGCCAGAACTTCTTCGGTTGCGGCGGATTTGTGATCGAGGAGAGCGAGAGCTTCGAGGGGACGGACGCGGCGCTGATTGTGCTGTGTTCCTCCGACGGCGAGTATCTCGATCTGGCAAAGGAAGTCTGCCCGAAGGTGAGTGTGCCCGTCGCCGTGGCGGGCAACCCGAAGGAGCAGATGGAAGAACTGAAGGCAGCCGGCGTGGCCGGGTTCGTGCACGTGCTCTCCAACATGGTGGAGACGCTGAATGAGTGGCAGGACCGGTTGGGCATTGGCGGAAAGGAGGAGAAGTAGGATGAGACCCGACTTTTCAAAGATCGACTACTCAGCTCCGGCGCCTTCCGCGCCCGCTACTTCCGCCGCGGCGAAGTCCTGGATGACGAACGAGCAGATCGCGGTGAAGCCGGTTTACACGGCTGAGGATCTGGCCGGAATGGAGCATCTGGAGTATGCGGCGGGTGTGGCTCCGTACCTGCGCGGACCGTATTCGACGATGTATGTGATGCGGCCCTGGACGGTGCGGCAGTACGCGGGATTCTCGACCGCGGAGGAGTCCAATGCGTTCTACCGGCGCAATCTGGCGGCCGGGCAGAAGGGACTCTCGGTGGCGTTCGATCTGGCGACGCACCGCGGGTACGACTCCGATCACGAGCGCGTGACGGGCGACGTGGGCAAGGCCGGCGTGGCGATCGATTCGGTGGAGGATATGAAAATCCTCTTCGATCAGATTCCGCTGGACCAGATGTCGGTGTCGATGACGATGAACGGCGCGGTGCTGCCGATCCTGGCCTTCTACATCGTGGCGGCCGAAGAGCAGGGCGTGCCTGCTGTGAAGCTGAGTGGAACCATTCAGAACGACATTCTGAAGGAGTTCATGGTCCGCAACACTTACATCTATCCGCCGACGGCGTCGATGAAAATCATCGGCGATATCTTCGGGTATTGCTCGCGGCAGATGCCGAAGTTCAACTGCATTTCGATCTCCGGGTACCACATCCAGGAGGCGGGCGGAACGGCCGACATCGAGTTGGCGTATACGCTGGCGGACGGGCTGGAGTATCTGCGCACCGGCATTAACTCGGGGCTGACAATCGACGAGTTCGCGCCGCGGCTGTCGTTCTTCTGGGGCGTCGGCATGAACCACTTCATGGAGATCGCCAAGATGCGCGCCGCGCGCATTTTGTGGGCGAAGATTGTGAAGGGCTTCTCGCCGAAGAATCCGAAGTCTATGGCGCTGCGGACGCATTCGCAGACTTCGGGCTGGTCCTTGACGGCGCAGGACGTGTTCAACAACGTGGCACGGACGTGCGTGGAAGCGATGGCGGCGGCACTGGGCCACACGCAATCGCTGCACACGAACGCGCTGGACGAGGCCATCGCGCTGCCGACCGATTTCTCGGCCCGCATCGCGCGCAATACGCAGATCTATTTGCAGGAAGAGACCGGGATTTGCCGTGTTGTGGATCCGTGGGCGGGCAGCTACTACGTGGAGTCGCTCACCAATGAACTGATGGAGAAGGCGTGGCACCTGATCCAGGAGGTAGAGACGCTCGGGGGCATGACGAAGGCCATCGAGACGGGTCTGCCGAAGATGCGGATCGAGGAGGCGGCGGCGCGGCGGCAGGCGAAGATCGATTCCGGCAAGGAAGTGATCGTCGGCGTCAACAAGTACCGGTTGGAGCAGGAAGAGCCGCTGGACGTGCTGATGGTGGACAACGCCGCGGTGCGCGAATCGCAGGTGCGGCGGCTGCAGCAGACGAAGGCGGCGCGCGATGAGAGCGCGGTGCAGGCGTCGCTGGAAGCGCTGACGAAGTGCGCCGATGGCGGCGGCGGGAATCTGCTGGAACTGGCGGTGACGGCTGCACGGTTGCGCGCCACGCTGGGTGAGATCTCGATGGCTCTGGAGAAGGTGTTTGGCCGGTATCAGGCGGTGAACCGCACGATTTCAGGCGTTTACTCCAGCGAGAGCCAGAGCGATCCGGAGTTCCAGAAGGCAGCGGCGATGGCTGCCGAGTTCGCCAAGGCGGAAGGCCGGCGGCCCAGGCTGCTGGTGGCCAAGATGGGTCAGGACGGGCACGACCGGGGCGCCAAAGTGGTGGCCACGGCGATGGCCGACCTCGGTTTCGACGTAGACGTCGGTCCGCTGTTCGCGACACCGAAAGAGGTGGCGCGGATGGCGGTGGAAAACGACGTTCATGCCGTGGGCGTTAGCTCGCTGGCCGGCGGACACAAGACGCTGGTGCCGGAGTTGATCGGTGAGTTGAAGAAGCTGGGCCGTGAGGACATCGTTGTTTTTGTGGGCGGAGTGATTCCGCCGCAGGACTACGACGAGTTACGGGCAGCCGGCGCCATCGACATCTTCGGGCCGGGCACAGTGATTCCCGTGTGCGCGCAAAAGGTACTATCGGCATTGATGGAGATGCCTAGTGCCGCCTGAGGCGCCCAATCCGGACGCAAGTCTGAGCAGGCAGAGGCCCCGCCGCGGGCGTCTGCCTGCTCAGCAGTATATTGACGGCATTTTGAGCGGCGACCGGGTGACGCTGGCGCGCGCCATTACGGTGGTGGAAAGCGAGCTTGCCTCTGATGGCGAGCTGGCGCAGCGGATTCTGGAGGGTGTGCTGCCGTTCGCGGGCGGATCCCGGCGTGTTGGCATCACGGGTGTGCCGGGGGCGGGGAAATCGACGTTCATCGACGCTTTGGGCATTCATCTGGTGCGGGAGTGCGGCGAGAAGATCGCGGTGCTGAGCATCGACCCATCGAGCCCGATTTCGGGCGGCAGCATTCTGGGCGACAAGACGCGCATGGAGCGGTTGTCGCAGGAAGAGATGGCGTTTATCCGGCCGTCGCCTTCGAAGTGTCATCTGGGCGGAGTGGCCCGGCGGACTCGCGAAACGATGCTGTTGTGCGAGGCGGCGGGTTATCGCAACGTGATTGTGGAGACGGTGGGCGTGGGGCAGAGCGAGACGGCGGTCCGCTCGATGACGGATTTTTTCCTGCTGCTGATGGTCGCCGGAGCGGGCGACGAACTACAGGGCATAAAACGCGGGATTATGGAGATGGTCGACGGAATGGCCATCAACAAGGCGGATGGGGACAACAAACCGAAGGCGGAGCGCGCGCGGGTGGAGTACACCAACGCGCTGCACCTGTTTCCTGCATCGGCCGATGGTTGGTACCCTCGGGTGGTGACGTGTTCGTCGCTGACCGGCGAGGGCGTTGCTTCAATCTGGGAGCTGGTGCTGGAGCATCGCGCCATGTTGAAGGCCAACGGACATTTCCAGGACCGGCGCCGCCGTCAGGCGCTGGACTGGATGCGTGAGCTTATCAGTCTTGGTCTCGAGGACCTCTTCAAGAACGACCCGAAAGTCAGCGCCCGGTTGCCTGGCACGGTGGAAGAGGTTCGGCGGGGCCACCTCAGTTCATTCAGCGCCGCCCGTGATTTGCTGGCGCTTTTCCATCATAAGGAGTAGTTCTCGATCATGTCGTTACCTTTTCCCATTCTCTCCGCTGAAGAAGCGGCGGAGCTCATCCAGAACGGCCAGACCATCGGCTTCAGCGGCTTCACTCCGGCCGGGGCGGCCAAGGCCGTACCCTTCGCGCTGGCGCAGAAGGCGAAGCGGGAGCACGAGGCCGGCAAGCCCTTCAAAGTGGGTGTCCTGACCGGCGCCTCCACGGGCAAGTCGCTGGACGGCGCACTGGCGGCGGCTGAGGCGATCAGCTTCCGTACTCCTTACCAGTCCGATAGCACGCTGCGGAAGCAGATCAATGCGGGCCAGGTGAAGTTCGTTGACATGCACCTTTCGGTGCTGCCGCAGATCGCGCGGTACGGATATCTGGGGCCGATCCACTGGGCCGTGGTGGAGGCCTGCGATATCACGCCGGGCGGTGGCGTGGTGCTCTCCACGTCGGTTGGCGCGTCGAACACCTACATGCGGCTGGCGGACAAGATCATCATCGAGCTGAACGCCAAGCACCCCGCTTCGCTGCTGGGGATGCACGACATCTTCGAGCCGCAGGATCCGCCGTCGCGCAGCGAGATTCCGATCTTCAGTGCGTCGGACCGGGTCGGGTCGCCGATCTGCATCATCGATCCGAAGAAGATCGCGGGCGTTGTGTACACGGATCTGGAGGACGAGAGCGGCGGCTTTGATGCGGCGACGCCGGTAACGGACCAGATCGGGCAGAACGTGGCCGATTTCCTGGTGGCCGAGATGAAGGCCGGGCGGATTCCGAAGGAGTTTCTGCCGTTGCAGTCCGGTGTGGGTAATATCGCGAACGCGGTGCTGGCGGCGTTGGGCAAGAGCAGCGACATCCCGGCGTTTGAGATGTACACGGAAGTGTTGCAGGATTCGGTGGTGCCGCTGCTCGAAAACGGACGGTGCACGTTTGCCTCGACCTGCGCCCTGACGCTGAGCCCGGAGACGATGCGGAAGGTGACGGGCAACATCGACTACTTCCGGCACCGGATCATCATGCGGCCGCAGGAGATATCCAACCATCCGGAGATCGTGCGGCGGTTGGGCATCATTTCGATGAACACTGCGATTGAAGTGGATCTGGGCGGGAACGTGAACTCGACGCACGTGATGGGCAAGACGATGATGAACGGCATCGGCGGATCCGGCGACTTCACGCGGAACGCGTATCTATCGATGTTCTCGTGCCCATCCACGGCGAAGGGCGGCAAGATATCGGCGATCGTACCGCTGGCGTCGCACATGGACCACAGCGAGCACTCGGTGCAGATCGTGGTGACGGAGCAGGGTGTGGCGGACCTGCGCGGGAAGGACCCGCACGAGCGCGCGGAGTTGATCATCAACAACTGCGCTCATCCGGAGTACAAGGAACAGTTGCGGGATTATCTGCGGCTGGCGACGCCGAGCCATGAACCGCTTTCGCTGTCATTGGGTCTGGCGATGCACCGGCAATTTCTGCGGCATGGGGACATGCGGCAGATCAAGTGGGAGGAGTATCGCTGATCGGCGTTGTCTCGCGCTAGCCCACCAGGGCGTGGAGGGATTGAGCGGCGCTGTTCAGATCGGTTGAAGTGCGGCCGAGTTCTTCGGACTCGGCCGTAGCCTCGTCGGCGCTGCGTGCTGCGTGGGCCGTAGCTCGTTCAATGCTGTTCAGCGATTGGCCCAGGCGGTCCATGCCCGACGATTGAGTCCGGCTGGAAGAGTGAACCTGGGAGACCAGGGTGCGCAGGGCGGCGGCCCCGGTGGTGATGGCCTGCACGGTGACGACCGCGGTGTCCACGCGTCGTTTTCCTTCCAGGGAACGACTGCGGAGTTCCTCGACGAGAGCGGCAGTTTCGCGCGCGGCGCCGGTGCAGCGATGAGCGAGGCTGCGAACTTCCTCGGCGACGACAGCGAATCCCATCCCCGCTTCGCCCGCGCGCGCCGCCTCGACGGCCGCGTTCAGGGCAAGGATGTTGGTCTGAAAAGCGATACTGTCGATGGTGCGCAGGATACCGGCGATCTGTCCGCTGGACTCGTGGACGCTGTTCATGGCGTGCATCATTTGATCGAGGGCTTCGCGGGCCTCGGCGGCCTGGGCAGCGGACTGAGCCACCACCTCGTCGGCGCGGGCGGTGTTGCTGGTATTGGCGTGGGCGAGTTGAATGACCTCGGCGCTATCGGCGGCAGTCTGGCGGAGTGCCTGTTCCTGGCCGGATGAGCCCTCCGCCAGGGCCTGGCTAGTCGCTCCAATGTGGAGTCCGCTGGCCACCACCTGGGTGGCAGCGCCGGCGACACTGGAGACCAGGGCGGTGAGTTGGCGGCAGGAACGGTGGATGACCCAGAGCGTGAACGCACCCAGTGTAATGGCGAGCAGGACGACGGCAACGGTGATGGCCGTGCCGCGCCGGGCGCGGGCGAGTTCGCGTTGGGAGGCGGCGTCGAGCACGGCGCGCGCCTGCGTTTCTGTCGTCTGGGCGATGACGCCCGTCTTCTCGATGAGAGGGAAGATGTGCTCCTCCGCGATGACGTGCGCTGCGTCGAACGTGCCGGACTCCGTGCCCTTCTTGTAGTCCTCCTGGAGAGAACGCCAGCGGACCACGTTATCCTGGATGGCTGATATGCGCTGGCGGTCTTCTGGATCGCGGGCCAGCGACTGAAGCTGCCTGATGTGGACCAGCACTTCGTCTCCGGCCTGCTGGAACCCGCGATTGTGCTTTTCTATCATCTCCGCGCCGTGGCAGTTCGAGCACTGGCCGGCCATGGGCGAGTCCTTTTCGAGCAGGCCGATGATAACGGCGATCTGCCCGGCGTGAGCGGTGGCGCGCATACGCTGGAATCCCGTCTGCAGTGACGCGGCAAGCTGCATCTGACGGGCGGTTTGTTCCGACGATTCGCGCATCGCTGAGGCGAGATTGCGAATGGTGGTGAGGGAAATTGCGCTGAGCAGCAGGGTAGCCGCTACGAGCACGGCGGCGCTTGCCATGAGTCGGGCGCGGAGGTTCCAGTGGGAGCCCATGGCCGTCGTATCGTCGCCGGGATGAAGAGTGTTAATTTTTCTCCTGTGCGGCGCCGTGCTGATTGGCGTAGTGGCGGGCGATACTGCGGTGAAATTCGGTTTCCTCGTAGAGGTCGTTGACCGCGCGGCGCGCCTCGATGGCCAACATGACGGAAGCGACGAGCATGCAGCAGGCGCCGGCGATGCCGAACACGACGGGCATCCAATAGACCCACA
>CAYVDY010000211.1:0-10467 GCA_964450255.1 uncultured Candidatus Solibacter sp.
TGGGGCTCTGCGATAAGCGCTGCCGGCCCCCCCTACCCCTGCACTTCCATGTCGTCGTTTAGCAGCACCACTCGGTCGGTCTTCGCCTGCCGAATGCTCCAGTTCGCCTTGTGCGCAAAACTGAACGGTTTCCTCGGTCCGGGATACTCTTCCAGCCGGCAGCCCAGTTCCCTCAATCGCCGCACCGTCTCGTCCGGCAGATTGCCGTCATGCGACACCAGAATCTCGTAGTTGCCATACCCGGTCCGGTCCACGATGCTGCGCGCAAAGTTCTCCGCCATCACCCCGCGCCCGCGTCCCGGCAGCAGAGCCACCTGATTGCTCGCCATGATCACCAGCGTGACTTTGGGCCGCCCGGGCACCCGGTACTTCACCCGGAACAATCCGGGCAACAGACCCGGCTCCACTGTCGCCTGCAGCCTCTCCCGCCGCACAAAATCCTCCAGCGCTCGGTGCCCCGCGTCCAGGGCCGCCGGCTTCGCATCCACCTCCGCCGCCGCCGAGCCCTCGATCTTCCGCCAGTGATACAGCACCTTTGGAATGTGCCCAATCCGGTTCGTTCGCCCGGCCAGCCGCAGCGCCAGATCGTAGTCCTGCGCTCCGTCCATCTCCCGCCGGAATCCGCCCACCTCCCAGAACAGCCGCTTCCGCACCACCAGCATGTGCAGCATGTACATCACGGATTGCAGGTGCTCCGGACTCCAGTCCGGCTTGTAGTAGTGGTCCACGTGCCGGCCCGCGTCGTCGATCTTGTCCTCGTCCGTGTACAGCACGTCCAGGTCCGGCTGCACGCCCACCGCCCGCGCCACGCACAGCAGCGCGTCCGGAGCAAGCTCATCGTCGTTGTCCAGCAGCGCCAGCCACTCGCCCGTCGCGAACTCCGCCGCCCGGTTCGACGCCGCCGCGATGCCCAGATTGCCCGCCCCCCGGATCACCTTGATCCGCGGATCCACGCCCTGATACGCCGCCAGCGCTGCCAGAGTCTCCTCGCGCGTCGAGCCGTCGTCGCACAGGCACAGCTCCCAGTACGGATACCACTGCGCCCTCACCGAATCCACACACCTCCGCAGCCACTCCGCGTCCACGTTGTACACGGGCGTGATCACGCTGATCCGCGGCCTTAGCCGCAGTTGGTGAACCTCGGCCCGCACTCTTCCCGGAGTACTGCTCGGCAGCATCCGCCTGGGCCGCTCCGTGTGCCGCGCCGCCGGCTGATCGATCTCCGCCAGCCGCTCCCGGATCAGTCGCCCCACAGCCTCCGCGCTGAACCTCTCCCGGATCGTCCGCGCCGCCTCCGCACCCCGCCTGCGCCGCTCCGCCGTGTCCTCGAAGGCCCGCCGCATCTGCCGCGCCAGATCCCCGATGTCCACCTCAGCCCAGACATTGCCCTTCAGGTACGGCCCCGTGGATTCCTCAATCTCCACCAGGCGGAAAGCCGCCGGGTAGCTGTTGCCCTCGTTCATGAAGTCCAGGTTGGCGCTGTAGTTCGTGCCGACCACGGCGTTGCCGAAGTACATTGTCTCCGCCATGTTGAGACCGAAACCCTCGCTCCGGTGCGGAGAGACGAAGCAGTCCGTCACCTTGTGCAGCGAGTGGATCTGCTCTTCCGTCCACACCTCTTCCACCACGCGGATATTGCCCGCCGCCGCTCTCCGCCGCAGCCTTTCCACCCGTTCCGGGTTGTACTTTCCGTTGAAGCACTTCAGCAGCAGGAACACATCGCGCGAGTCTCCAAACTCCGCCCGGAACGCATCCAGCAGCGCCAGCGGGTTCTTGCGCTCAAACCCGCTGGAGACGTCAAATACATAGCTGAAGAGGAATACGCCCTCCGGTAAGCCCAGTTCCGCGCGGCTTAGTGTCGCCACTCGATCCAGACCGTCCACCGTATTCGGAATCACGTGCACCGGCAGCGGCGTCGCCGCCTGATACGCCGCGCGCGTGAACTCGCTCACCGTCCAGATCTCATCCGCGTAGCGAAGATTCTCCGCGCAGTCCGCCCGCAATGACGCCAACTCCCACGCACAGTGAGCAATGTTGTAGCGGCCCGCCAGAACGTTCTCTCCATACGTGCGCGCGAATAGAGGCAGCACGTCGGAATTCTGCAGCAGCAGATTGGTACGGTATTCGCCGCGCACCACCCCGCCGCTGTTCCGGACGCCATCTTCCCAGTTTGGCAAGTCGAAGTACGCCCCCGGCAGACCGCTGGCCTCCACGGACAGCCTCATGCCCCGCGCCCCCGCGCCCAGTCCGCTCACCGAAGAGAGAAACCCGTACACATTCAGCCCCGCCGGCCCCTCCACAGCTCCGCGCGGGGCCACTGCCAGACGCGCCCCCCCGGCCCGGCCTTCCCTTCGCCCATGCTTCGCCCAATGCGCAAAGCCCGAACTCAGCCGGCCACCCTCCACGGCAGCCAGAACGTCAGGGTTGAAATAGAGATAGGCGTCTTCGTCATACGCGGGCCGCAACGCGCTCAGCGCGCCAAGTCCTCGTGCTACCACTCGCGGCCCGGGACCGACCGGCTCCGCACTCAGGGGATACCACGTCAGCGGCGCGTTCTGAAACCATCTGGGCGGCGCGACGCTTGCCTCTGCCCGGTTCCAGAGAGCTTGCTCCACGCGCTCCAGTGCGTCCATCATCTCGTCCAACGGCTCCGCCAGCGCCCGGACGGCCCGTAGCGCCGTCGAATCGCAAACCTCAGCGTTCAGCTTTCCAGGGTCGGGAGCAGCCGGAGTCATCGCAATGGAACCAGTGTAGCGTCCCGCTGCCGTGGAAAGTGGGCTATCCTGAGAAGTGACGCTACTCCGAATCTCGAATTGACAACGAGTCCCGTCTAAGTACTACCAATATGTGGACAGGCGACTATCCGTACCTCCTTCGCCAGCTCATCCTGAAGGACTTCAAAATCCGCTATCGGAATATGTCCTTGGGCGTATTCTGGTCACTGCTGAACCCGTTGGTCATGATGGGGATCTATGCATTCGTGTTTACGAATATTTTCAAGAACCCGATCCCGCATTTTACTGTCCATCTCCTCAGCGCCATCATCACTTTCAACTTCTTCGCGGTCGCCATTCAGTCCTCGACCACCTCTGTAGTGGACAATGCAGGTCTCATCAAGCGGAATCCTGTGCGGCGCGAGGTTGTTCCCATCGCCGCGATTCTTTCCAACGTGCCCCATCTGCTGATTCAGATGTTGTTGCTAGTTGGCTTGGTTTACTTCGAAGGTCTGGGGGTCAACGCGCAATGGTTCTGGTTGCCTCTGGTCTGGGGCCTGGAGCTCGTCTGCTTGGTCGGTCTTGGGCTCGTCACCTCATCCCTTTACGTCTACATTCGCGACGTTCGCTATATCGTGGAGTCCAGCATCCTCGTGCTCTTCTGGATCGTGCCCATCATCTATTCGTTTGAGATGGTGCCCGACTCGTTGCGCAATCTCTATCAGTACAATCCGCTGGCGGCGCTCGTACTGGCTACGCATGAGATCGTCCTGAAGGCTAGAGCGCCGTCTCCGATTCTGCTCGTCAAGCTGACCTTTGTGGCCGCAGTGTCCCTGGTTCTCGGTATTTTCGTCTTCAGACGGGCGCAGCGGCGATTCTACGAGTACATGTAGCCATGAGCATTATCTCCGTTAAAGGCGTCTCCAAAATATTCCGCCAGCACAAGTCTGGAACCCTCTTGAAGGACCACGTTCGACGTCTGGTCACCAAGCCTTCGCGGGAGGGCTTCTATGCCCTGACCGACGTGTCCTTCGAAGTTGCACCGAAGGAAAGTGTCGCCTTGATTGGTGCCAACGGGGCCGGCAAGAGCACTATGTTGGCGTTGGTCTGCAGCTTGGCCCAGCCCGATGAGGGCACTATTCACGTGGGAGGCTCCGTCGCGCCTCTGCTGGAGTTGGGCTCCGGCTTTCACCCGGACCTGACTGGACGCGAGAATCTCTACATCAACGCGGCACTACTCGGTATGAATCAGCGCCAGTCTCACGAACGTGCTGAGGCCATACTCGAGTTCAGCGAACTTGCCGATTTCATAGACGAACCTCTACGGACGTACTCGGCCGGCATGGTCCTTCGGCTCGCGTTCTCCATTGCCACTCACTGCGATCCGGACATCCTGCTGATTGACGAGGTGTTGGGCGTGGGGGACACTAACTTCCAGCACAAGTGTCAGAGTCGTATCGAGGAACTTCGGGCTAAAGGTAAGACTTTTCTGGTGGTGTCGCATAGCACCCCGACGCTTCGTGAGTTCTGCGACAGAGCCATCTGGTTGCACCATGGAAGAGTCGTTGCGGACGGGCCGGCGGGTGCTGTCGCTGACGAATACACTCGCTTCATGCTCGACCCTCGCCAGGCTCCGCCTACGCTGTCATTCGCGCCAGTTGAACTGCCCGAGCGGGCTACGGCGGGGACTGCCGGTTCAGGCAGACACAAGTCGAGGAGTTAGGAGCCGTTTCAGCTACTGGCGGTTTCCTCGGCCGCCATCACACCCTTTGGTAGTCCTGTCCGGACGGAGCCTGTGATCAGGCCCAACACATACCGCCTGTGACGCCGGAGACTTTACCGGGTTGTAGCGACCAAGCAGTTGACCGGGGATACAATAAGGACATCAGGCCTCCGGTTCGACAATGTATCAAAACCAGGATTCAGGAACCCGCAACTCATGTCCACTTCTCCCTTGCGTCTCGCTGCGAGGGGGGGCCTTGCCGGCGATGGTGAGTTACGCCCAGAACCTGGAAGATGTGATGATCCGTCGGGCACTCCAGGACATTTCGCGCGGATTCTACGTCGATATCGGCGCTTACGAGGCGGTCACCGACTCTGTAACCTGCTGGTTCTACCAGAACGGCTGGCGCGGCGTAAACGTGGAGCCGAATCCCGCGCTTCATGCCAGGCTGCAATCGGATCGCCCCGAAGATGTCAATCTCTGCTGTGCGATTGGCGCCGAATCAGGGTCGCTTCCCTTTAACGTCATCTCCGATACCGGTCTGTCCACCCTTGTCGAGCAGAACGCGGTCGCCGCTCTGGCGGAGGGTTATCCAACGTCCAGCCGTCCCGTCGTCGACGTGCAGACGCTGAATCAGCTTCTCGAATCCTCTTGCGCCGGTCGGGTCGTCGACTTTCTAAAGATCGATGTGGAGGGTAGCGAGGCTGAGATCATCAATGCCGCTTCCTTCTCGACACATCGCCCGCGTTTGCTGATTATTGAGGCGGTCCGCCCTTTTACGCTCGAGCCGGCATGGTTGGACTGGGAATCCGCACTGATTGGTCAGCGTTATGAATTTGCCTGGTTTGATGGCCTGAATCGGTTCTATGTCCGCGAGGAGGATGCGTGGAGGCTGAAGCTACTTGGGATTCCTCCCGGCCTTTTCGACAACTTCCGGTCGAACGCCCACGTGCTCGCCGTGGAGCAGCTTCAGCATCAGCAGAAGCTCAATAGTGAACTTTGCGAGGCGGTCGCCGGGGTTGCTATCGAAGTCTCGGCTTTTGAGCATGGCTTGCACGCTCAGATCGACAACGCTGCTGGCGATCTGGCCCTGAGAGAGCGCGCCCACGTTGAAGTGACCACTCGATGCGAGGCACTTCGTGTCCGGATTCTGGATATCGCTAGCCCGCAGCAAGGCCGGGAAGGCCCGCTGACGAGTGCCGCCGGCGCCTGCGCAGTCCTTCCTGCCGAGGCGGGTGCACTGGAGGTTCCCTGCCAGTCGGAAGAGGCCGAGGGCTAGGCCCGCTGTCATGCTCTGTAGACTCAGGTAGCGGAGATCTAAGCACGGTCGGACGCGTGTGAACAGTGTCTTGCAGGCAGGAATGCGGAATGCGAGGAGCTTTTCGCCACTGTTCACGACCTCGGTTTTGGATTGGCGGAACTTCAACTGTACCTCGTTCCTGTGTGGAGAAATTCGGCAGTTGGTGGTGCTCCTCTCTGCGTTTGAGCAGGCCAACTCCATTCGCCTTGAATCGCTGGAGCGACAGACCTTGTTTTGGTCGGCTCAGGGGAGTCGTTCCCATCAAAACTGTACCAGTGCCTAATGCAAATCGAGGAGCTGAAGGAAAGCCGGGACGCCTTGCTGGCGTCACTGAGCTGGCTCGCCACTGCCTTGATGCGCCGAGTGGCCACACTGCTGAGGCCATACAGGTATTAGGCTGGCCGGTGCGCGGACCCGCGGGAATCGGAGTGCCGTTTTTGGGTGCTGCGCTACACTCATTTGAGCCAAAATGCCAAAGCGATTACTGGGCCATGTCGAATCAGCAGTAGCCGGTTCAATCTTGACGGAGTGAAGAAGAAATGGTCCCATCCTCTCAAAGCCAATGTGATATACTCAGCCCAAAGCAAATGGCACTAACTGTGACATTCTCGCGAGTTGGTGATTAGCATGGCTGCAGATTCTACTGTGTCCCTTGCTTCTCTGCTGCAGAAAGACGGCGTTCACTTCCTGAACTCCGCCTACGAATCTCTTTTCCATCGTCCACTCGATGCCGATGGCCGGCGAACCTATTGCGCTCTCCTGCGAGCGGGTTTCTCGAAGACTCACATCCTCCACAACCTTGTAAAGTCTCAGGAAGGCAGGGGCCTCGGTCTTTCCCTCCCGGGATTGACCTTGCGCGTCTGGATGGAGCGGCTACTGCCTCCGCCCTTTGTTCGTCGCGCGTTGGGTCTTCACGTGCCGGATGCCGCCTCGGCCCTTGTGCTGGCCGACGTGGATGACTTGCGCGCCTCGTTGCAGGCGTTGGAGGCCTCTCACCGCCAAGCCAATGAGGGGGGGCGGTTCAGACGCGCACTGGCGCTCACACAGCGCCACCAGGCCAGAGAACGGCAGAGGTGTTGGCCCAGATCCTGCACAACACTGGGGAGTCCAACCGCGTTGCGTATGAGTTGCACCGGCTTGTCTCGCAACTGCCTGAACAGGTTCGATACGACTCGGTTACGCCCCGGCAAGCTCTTGATCTGGCGCATATGATCCGGGCCAGTATAGCCAAACTGGAAGGCACGATTGACAAGTTGGTTGTGGACGCCGAACAACTGAGTGTCGCGGGTAACCGCAACGGTTCCGCGGTCGAACCGTTAGACGCCGCCGTCGGCGACACGATTGAGAGTCCGGGCCAGATTACTGTCAAGCCGGAGTTGCACCGTGACGAACGCTGAGTCGCTCCGCCTCGTTCTGGACGTACAAAACCTCCAGGACGAACATTATTCGGAGCGGGGAATTGCCAGGTACGTCGCATGCCACGCCAAGGCACTCCTAAGACACGATGGCCTGGTCCATTCCCTTTGGTTGAACCACCTTCGTCCTTTTCCGAAATCGATCGATCCTGACATCCTGTTTTCCAGAACGCTACGATGGGCCCGCCCTGGCGACTTCCACCAGTTCGAGTGCGGCGTGACGCCTGCCTACTGGATCATGTCCCCGTTCGAGATGCAGCCTTTTGAGACGCTGTATCCCCGGGTGGTCAGCGAACGGCATTTGCCGCTGGTACTAACCCTCTACGACCTGATCCCGCTCATATACCCAGAAGTCTACCTGACCAATCCGGCCACGCGTCTTGCGTACATGACGAACCTGGAACTGTTTCAGTTGGCGGATGTAGTTCTGGCGATTTCGGATTCAGCCAAGGCGGATGCGGTGCGTCTTCTCGGTTTGTCGCCCGACAAAATCGCGGTCATCCACGCCGGGGTCGCTCCATTCTTTTGCCCATCCACGGAATCAACTGACGACTGTAGGCTTCTGCGGAAAGTTTTACCGGAGTTGAACTCCGATTTCATATACACGGTACTTGGTGAGGACCCCCGGAAGAATCTGGACGGACTCCTGCAGGCGTTCCGACTTCTGCCCGTGCGCCATCGAATGAAGTACCAACTGGTGATTGGCGGAAGGTATCGAACCGAAGCGATCGAAAACGCAGTGGCCAAACTTCCAGACCACATCCGTTGTCACATTCTGTTTACCAATTATATTGCCGACAACGGTTTGCGGGCCTTGTATCGGAATTGCGCGCTATTCGCATTCCCATCAAAGTACGAGGGCTTTGGGCTGCCACTCGCCGAAGCGGTGGCATGTGGTGCGCCGGCCGTCACCTCGAACAGTTCGTCGCTTCCCGAAATCATTGACCACCCGGACGCCACATTCGATCCCCACGATCCTGAGAGCATGGCCGCATGCATGGCCTCCGCGCTTGACGATGAATCGAGGCGCGCGCGCATACGCGCGGCTGGCAGTCGGCGCAGCGCCGAGTTTCAATGGGAGCGCGTCGCGGAGAAGTCGGTCAGCGCAATCGCCCGGATTCTGCCTCGTCCGCGCAGTCTGCGCCATTGCTCAAAACTCTCAATCGGGCTGGTCGGTCCTTTCCCTAACGAGGCGAGCGGCATCGCCGACTACAATCTGCGAATCGCCAAAGAAATGGCGAAACTCTGCAATCTTCATGTTTTTTACACTGAGGGGTCAGATAGCGTCACCGTCCGGGGCATTGGCGCGGTAGAGTGTCACCCCGCGAGTTCGATTGGCCGGTCTGTCTGGCCCCAATACTTGGACCATTTGGTATACACGTTTGGAAACAGTGAGCATCACATTGAGGCATTCCTTGCTTTCCAGCGCGTGCCAGGTGTTGTATGGCTGCACGAAGCACACTTGCTGGGTTTCTACTTATCTTTCGCTCGTCGGATTCACGGTGAAAATGCCAATGAATGGCTGTGGAACAAAGCGCGAGCTATGTACGGTCC
The DNA here is from genome assembly GCA_964450255.1 of uncultured Candidatus Solibacter sp. Taxonomy (GTDB): domain Bacteria; phylum Acidobacteriota; class Terriglobia; order Bryobacterales; family Bryobacteraceae; genus Paludibaculum. Next base: position 8,707 of record CAYVDY010000211.1, read on the forward strand.
TCGTCAATGCCCGCCCCTGCGAGATCTTTCGCAATTCAATCCACAGGCCGCCCAGGATTGGTCTCTGCATATGTCGAGGGACTTGATCACGTCCTCCAGGGGCGTCATATTCAATTCGACGGCCGCCAGGGAGATGGTCACGCTCGACCTGGACGCGCCTTCCAGGATGCCTCCTCACTTCTTGGTGCCGCTCGCGGCGCCCGAGGTTCCTGTGGGTTCTGAGGAAGTAGTGCAGACCCCGCAAGCTCGGCCCATCGTGAGCACATTCGGCATTGTGGATCCGATCAAGATGCCTGAGCTGTTGATTGAGGCTGCATCTTTGCTGGCGCCCCGTATCAAGTTCACTCTGAGGATTGTGGGCTATTGTGCTGAAGGTTACCAGCAAGACCTGGAGCGTCTTGCCCGCGAGCTCAAACTGGAGGGCGGAGTTCAGTTCACTGGTAGAACGAGTGAGTCCGAGTGGTTCCGGCTTGTTCATGAATCAGCATGTGCCATACAACTCCGGAAGCGGAGTAATGGTGAGAGCTCGGCCGCTGTCCTCGATTGCCTGTCGCATGGCGTTCCCACTATCACGAACGTGGCAGCCTGTCTCGATATGCCGTCCGGCACGGTCGTTCAGGTGCCATTCGACTGCTCGGTGAATGACGTGGTCCGAGCGTTGGCAAGCGTTCTTTGCGATCAGGAAGTGAGTTGTTCGCTCAGGGCGAGCGCGCTCCAATATGCGAGGGCGCACTCATATTCAAGAATCGCCAGGACCGTCATCGAGAAACTCCCATCGCTCGCGACAGTCCGCCTCCAGTAGACTACAGCCTGCCGCCCGATGCACGGCACAATGGTTGGAACACCACCATAGCAACAAGAGGTACGACTGACGCTGAAGTCCGGCGAGAATACCGCAATGCCCCTCGGTTTCGACAATCATAGAGGACAACGGGCTGTTGCAGAGGCGTTGCACCTGCGAACTCCAACTCCTGCAAAGGGGCGTAGCGGGGGGGCATTACTGTCGCATATCCCATCAGCTTGACAGACTGGTATGCCGCCCGCCCAGATTCGCGAAGTTCCCAGGTGTTGGGGACAAGTGCCGGGGAAAGGTTCAGCCCAGAATTGAGTGCTCAACGCGGCCGACGCCCGTAGTGCCACCGTGAGGTGCGTCAGGTGTGAGACTGAAAGCCGCCGCCTGGATTCCACTTCGGAAAAGTTCCTTGGTCAGATAGCCAAAAGACCAACCAGAAGGCAGATAGCAGCTACCCAGTAGCTCGCAGCGTCGCCCAAAGCGAACACCACCGGGTCGTCGTGCATTGATCCACGGTCTGCGAGCGTCAGGATACGTCCAAGCCAGTAGATCAAGGCGGGGCAAATTAGCCAGAGAAAGGAGGGGTGAGAATAGAGGGCCCGGATATCGTTGCCGTTGATATAGAGCGCCACGACCAACACGCACGCGAAGCTACTTGCAGAACCAAGCGAAATCAGTAAATGACGGTCTTGTGCTGTGTACGGACGACCGTTGGAGCCAACGGAGATCTGATTGGTATGGAGAGTGTGCAACTCCGACACACGTTTTGTAAACGCCACTGTAAGAGACAGGAACATCATGAAAGCGAGTGTCCATACAGAAATTGGTATCTGAGTTGCAGCTCCACCAATCAACACTCTAAATACGTAGAAGCCGGCCAGTAGTACGACGTCTAACATCAAGATGCGTTTCAATGTGAGAGAATAGGCCAGCGCGATTGCGGCATAGGTGAATAAGAAGTATCCGGC
>CAYVDY010000212.1:0-10440 GCA_964450255.1 uncultured Candidatus Solibacter sp.
TTGGCGAGCAGTAGCCGCACAGTCGCCGCGGTGCCATCCGCCGAGCTCGCCACCAGCAAAGGCGTCGCCCCGGCCTCGGACTGCGCATTCACGTCGGCCCCCCGCGCCACCAGCAGCTTCGCCTTCTCCGGATCGCCCGCGGAGTAGATCAGCGCCGTCGCACCCGCCGGATTCGTTGCGTTCGGGTTCGCCCCGGCGTCGAGCAGGACTCGCATCGTCACCGCGTCGGCCACCAGTCCCGCGTACAGCAGCACCGGCGTTTCCTCTTTGTCTTTGGCGTTGGCGTCGGCGCCCGCGGCCAGCGCCTTGCGAACCGCGGCCGGATCGCCGGCCCGGACAGCTTGAAACAGTGCGCCGGTGGAGTTCTGGGCCGCGGGCCCGCCCATCGCGGCGGCCACAGCCAAAACACAAGCGAATGTAAAACGAACGAGGTCTTTCATCCCAGGTTCTCCTTCTAACCACAACGCGCAACGCGGTTCGAAACGGGATCAGGAAAAGTGGAGCGATCCTGCGCCACGCTCTGGAACAGCTCCGCAGCGAAGCCGCGCCAATCTGATACATTCTGAGCGTGTTCCCACGAGTGCTCCTGGCGATTGCCTTTGCTTCCATTGCCCACGCCGCGGAGAAGCCCCGCGTCCTCGTCCTCACCGACATCTCCAGCCTGACCACCGGAGTCCGCGAGCCCGATGACGGGCAGTCCCTCGTTCGGTTTCTCCTGTTCTCCAATGAGTTCGATGTGGAAGGGATCATCGCGACGTCGAACATGCGTCACGGCCAGACGGTGCAGCCCGAACTGATCCGGCAGGCGATCGAAGCCTACTCGTCGGTCTGGCCGAATCTCAGGCGACACGCCCCCGGATATCCGGACCCGGCGCATCTGCGCGAGCGCGTCAAGGCGGGGCAGCCCGTCGCCGGACCCAACATCCCGGTCGAGCAATGCGTGGGCGAGGGAAAAGACACGGAGGGTTCGGACTGGATAATCCGTGCCGCCTCGGCGCCCGACAAGCGCCCCCTCTGGATCCTGATCTGGGGCGGCTCGGCCGATCTGGCACAGGCCCTTTGGAGGACCCGCGGCAACCCGGCTCTCCACGCCAAGCTCCGCGTGCACGCCGTGAACGACCAGGATTCAACCGGCCCCTGGATCCGCGCCACATTCCCCGGCCTGTTCTACATAGTCAGACGCTTCGGCATCCGCGGAATGTATCGCTCCGGCGATACCAGCCTGGTTTCCTCCGCCTGGGTGGAGACGAATGTGCGCGTGGGACACGGCCCGCTCGGTGCCCTCTACCCGGATTACAACGGCGGCGACATCTGGTCGAACAAGCTCGGGCGCGTAACCGGAATCAAAGAGGGCGATACCCCGTCATTCCTGCCGCTGATTGAAAATGGACTCAACGATCTCTCGCGGCTGGACCTTGGCAGTTGGGGCGGCCGCGTCATCAATTTCGAAGATGCACTTGACAGCGACGCGCCCCCGGACGACCCCCATCCCGCGATGAAGGCGGTCTACCGCTGGCGGCCCGCATGGCAAGCTGAATTTCAGGCGCGCCTCGATTGGTGCGTGCGCGATCCTCAGCAGGCGAACCACCCGCCCGCCGTCAGGCTGAAGGTGAATGGCCTCCGCCTGGATGCGCGCGCCTCCAGCGATCCCGACGGCGACAAGCTGACCTATGAATGGCTGGTTTACCCGAAGCCAAACCGTGCGGTTCGCATCGAGGCAAACGGCCCAACGGCGCGCGTATTCCTGGGGCCCGGCTCGGAACCTGTCCACGTGGTCGTGGCGGTCCGCGATACAGGCAATCCCTCGCTGACGCGCTACGCTCGTGCCGAACTGCGATGAAATACTCGGAAGACAAGGAGGACCGACGAATGCTCAGCAAATGGTGGGTGCTGCTGCTGGCCGCGCCACTGCTCGCCCAGACGCCTGTCAAGACAGGCATGCAGTTCAGCGAATTCTATCTGCACGATCCGTTCATCGTCGCCCACAAAGCGTCCCAGACCTACTATCTCTACAACGGCGCGGGCCCCCGCCAACTCGGCGGGCAGAGGGCCGGAGTGGTCACCTATAAGAGCAAGGATCTCCTCCACTGGGACGGCCCCTACAAAGTGTTCGAGGTGCCCGACGGCCTCTGGGCCGATCCGGCACAGGGCGTCTGGGCGCCGGAAGTGCATCTCTACCGGGGCAAATACTACCTGCTGGCCACCCTGCACAACAACAAGTCCATGCTGAAGTACGCCGACGAAGACAAGCTCCCCATCTACAACGGGAAGAAGGCGAAGCCGCACATGCGCGGAACGCAGGTCTTCGTGGCCGATACCCCCGATGGCCCGTTTGTGCCACTCGGTAACAGCCCCGCGCCCCCTCCGGACCTCATGACGCTCGATGGCACCCTATTCGTCGAAGACGGCGTGCCGTACATGGTCTACGCCCACGAGTGGATCCAGGTGCTCGACGGCACCATCGAGGCCGTGCCGCTGAAGCCGGATCTCTCGGCGCACGCGGGCCAGCCATTCCTTCTCTTCAAGGCCTCGGAGGCGCCATGGGCCGCCGCTCAGGAGAAGAAGCCCGGCGAGCTGCCGACCTACGTCACCGACGGCCCATGTCTCTACCGGACCAGGAACGGCAAACTCGTCATGCTCTGGTCCAGTTACCGCGACGGACTGTACGTGGAGACCATCGCGCATTCGACATCAGGCAAGCTGCGCGGACCCTGGAAGCAGGGTGAAGTGCTGGTAGGCAACGACAGCGGTCACGGCATGCTCTTCGAGTCCTTCGACGGCAAGCTCATGATGGTCCTCCACCAGCCCTTCCGGCAGGCCCGCGGCAAGCTCTTCGAAATGGAAGATACCGGCGATACCGTGCGCGTCAAACGCCAGATCGTGCACTAACCAGGAACGATCCTGCCCGCCTTACCGGCCCGCAGTGGCCGCTTCAAGCGCCAGATACCTGGCCCGATGCGCTTCCGGCTCGACCCGCGGTTTCACATCGATCCGCATGGTCTGGTAGTTGTCCCCGGCGCTATACGCCGGCCAGTTCAGCAGTCCCGCGCCGTTCGGGTTGGCCGTCTTGATGAAATTCACGAAATAGGCCTGCATCAGCTTGGAGACCTCATAATCGGCGGGCTCCCAGGCATAGCGCTTGTCCAGATCCAGGTTCCCCATCGCATACTGAATCTCAGCCGAATGAACCGCGCCCAGAGGTCCGGGCGGCAAGCCCGGCGTCGTCGGCGCCGGCGGCGGCGTTTGGCCCGGCATCCCCAGATACGCTGGACGCGGGCGCGCATACAGATACCGGTACACGGGCTTGCCGCCCGTCTTCATCTGCAGCTCCGTCCACTTCCACGTCCCCAGCGAAATGAACCGCGCGCTGGCAAGGTGCATCGCCGCTTCCCACACTTCGTCGGTCGTGCTGGCGGCATAGGCCTTCAACACTCCGTCCGCTCGCTCCCCATAGAACTTCCTGATCGAGCTGGCCAGCGTCTCCGGCGTCGGATTGCCCGGGCCCAGTACCGATCGCGCCGATTGCTCCTGCGTGTTCGCCCCCGCCAGCAGCGGAATCCTGGCCTGCTCCCCGGCCTCGTAAATCGCCGTCAGCGGCTTCGGCAAAAAGTAGCCATCCAGCGTCGTGCCGAACCGGAATCCCTGTGTCTTGCCCTGCGCTTCCTGGATCTGCTCGCCCGTCATCGCCCGCAGCGCGGCCAGGGAACTCGCCCCGGCGGCCGCCGCGAACTTCGCGCCGTTCTGCTCGGCAGCGGCCAGCGGCTGCGGCGGCAGGCTGGAAATCATCGCGCCGCTCTCACCGATCGCGCCGGCCATCAGATCCTTCGAAAGCGGAGAAGCCATCAGCGCGCTCACCGCGATCGACCCCGCCGATTCGCCGGCGATGGTCACCCGCTTCGGGTCGCCCCCGAAAGCCGCGATGTTCTTTTGCACCCACTGCAGCGCCGCCACCTGATCCAGCAATCCATAGTTGCCCGAAGCATGATGGGGCGATTCCTTCGTCAGTTCCGGATGCACAAAAAAGCCGAAAATATTAGTTCGGTAATTGACCGAAACCGCCACCATGCCCTTGCCCGCCATGTTCCCGCCGTCATAGCGAGGCTCCGAGCCGTCGCCGTTCTGGAAGCCGCCGCCGAAGATGTAGACCAGAACCGGCAGCTTCTCCTTGCCGGATTTCGCCGGCGTCCAGACGTTCAGATACAGGCAGTCCTCGCTCATGCCATTGCTGCGGAACCAGTAATCGGAGTTCGGTGAACTCCGTTGCATGCACCGCGGACCGAACTGGTCGGCGTTGCGCGCGCCCTTCCAGTTCTTCACCGGCTGAGGCTCGCGCCACCGCAGGTCGCCTACCGGCGGCTGGCCGAAGGGGATGCCCTTGAAGCTCCGAACGCCGTCTTTGGGCGCGGCCGTGGCTTCGACAATGCCGTTGGCGGTTTTAACCCGGTCGGCGGCAAACGATGGCAATATCGCGCCGGCGCTGATCGCGATGACGGGCAGGATCATCCATTGGGAGGTCTTCATAGGATTGTGGGTTCAACGGGATCATATCACCGCGAACCACCCGTTAGCAGCCACGCGATCACTTCCTCGTGCCCCTTCCGCACCGCGGCATCCAGAGGCGTCAGACGGTCATGCCCCACCCAGTTCCGGTCGGCGCCCTGTTCCAGCAGGTATCGCGCCGCCTCCAGTTGCCCCCCGTGGCAAGCATTCCAGAACGCGTTCGTGACCTCTCCCTGCGACGGTCGCGCATCCCTCGCGAAGTACTCCCGTAGCCGGTCCATCAGCCCCAACGCCGCCGCTTGCCAGATCGTCGCGCCTGCGCCGCGCTCAATCAGCCGCCGGGCCGCCCGCCAGCAGCCGAAAGCCACCGCATCCGATAACGCCGGCCCGCCGCCAATCACCGATCCCGGCGCCTCGATATTCGCGCCAAGATCCAGCAACGCATCCAGCGCCTCGATGTCGTCCGAGCTCGCCGCCCAATGCAGCGGAGTCTCCGCATGCTCCCCGTGAAACGCAGCATTCAAATCCGCGCCCCGCTCCGCCAGCGCCACAATGCTCCGCCGCACATTCGGAAAATGGCCGGGCCAGTCCGTCGCCACATGCAGCAGAGTCCTCTGGCCGTCGAACCGCACATGCACCGCCGCGGGCTCCCGCGAAAGGAACAGCTCCAGCGCGGCCACATCCCCGCCGCGAATCGCCTCCGTTGCCTCGTTCTCCATCCAGTTGAGAATAGCGCCTCCGCAGCGCCGCCGCGACCTGGCACTGCCCAATCAGTGGTGCAATCCGCGCCTCCCAGGTACGCCTATCCGAGCCGCGGCCGCTCTCAACTGCTGCTCGTCGCTCGCGTTCGGGCCGCGGATCGCCGCAGCAGTCACAGCCGGCGACTGTTCGTCTTTTCGCGTTTCTCCGCAGCGGCTCTGAATGCGGAGCTCCCGCGACAACCCGTATCCTGAAGGGACCCGGATCTTCGTTCGATTCCTTCCCGCAGGAGCGCCATGCCCAACCTGGATCTGATTCTGACTCTCACGACAGGTCTCGCCGTCGCTCTCGTATTCGGGTTCCTGGCGGTCCGGCTCCGGCTACCCTCCATCGTCGGATACCTGCTCGCCGGGCTTCTGATCGGCCCCTACACGCCCGGCTACATCGCGAATCACGAAATGGCGCAGCAGATCGCCGAGATCGGCGTCATCCTGCTGATGTTTGGCGTCGGCCTGCACTTCCATCTGAAGGACCTCTGGGCTGTCCGGCGCGTCGCGCTGACGGGCGCAATCAGCGAAACCGCAATCCTGGCGAGCATCGGAACAGCCGCCGCGCGCAGCTTTGGCTTCCCGTGGCCCGGAGCCATTCTCTTCGGTATCAGCCTCTCGGTCGCGAGTACCGTAGTTCTCACCCGCGTCCTGGCCGACAACCGCGGTCTGCATAGTCAGGCCGGCCGCATCGCCATCGGTTGGCTGATCGTGGAGGACATCTTCACGGTGTTCGCCCTTGTTGTTCTTCCCGCTGTCTTCGGTGGTATCTCCGGAGAACGCGGCCTGCTGGTTGCCGTGGGATGGGCCGTCGTCAAACTGCTCGCATTGGCGGCGCTGACCTTAGGCGCCGGCGGACGTCTGATCCCGCGTCTTCTTTCGAGCGTGGCGGCAACACAGTCCCGCGAATTGTTCACGCTCACGGTGCTGGTCATCGCCTTGGGTATCTCGGTCGGTGCGAGTCTCGCCTTCGGCGTCTCCATGGCGCTCGGCGCCTTTCTCGCCGGCATGGTCGTCGGCCAGTCCGAGTTCAGCTATCGCGCTGCCTCCGAGGCGCTGCCGATGCGCGACGCCTTCGCCGTGCTGTTCTTCGTCTCGGTCGGCATGCTCTTCAACCCCGAACACCTCCTCCGCGATCCGCTGCAGGTCCTGATAACGACGGCCATCGTACTGTTGGTGAAACCCTTCGTTGCTTTTCTGATCGTCCTGGCGACAGGCTCCGGAGGCCACATCGCCTTGCGGGTCGCCATGTCGTTGGCGCAGATCGGCGAGTTCTCATTCATCCTCGCCACCCTCGGCAAACAGCTGAAGATCCTCCCCGAAGGAGCCGCCGATTCCCTGATTGCCGCAGCCATTGCATCCATCACCGTGAACGCGCTGCTGTACCGCATGACTCCGGTGCTCGAGCGTGGCCTCACTCGCGTCAGGTTGCTGCGCAGAATGATGACTCCGCGAGGGCGTCCGGTCGTAGTGGAAACGATGGAGCCCGGCGGTCCGGGGGCCGTCGTGGTAGGCTATGGGCCCGTGGGGCAGGCAGTCTGCCGGTTGTTGCGGCAGCAGGGCATCGCGCCAACGGTCATTGAACTGAACATCGAAACCGTCCGCAGGCTGAAGCAGGACGGCTTCCAAGCCATTTACGGCGACGCGACGCACCCCGATATCCTCCGCGAAGCAGGAGTGCCTGCCGCTATCGGCCTCATCCTGACGGCGCCGGCTCCCCCGGATACGGCCGAACTGATCGCTTTGGCTCGCCGGATGAACCCGGAGATCAGTGTCCTGGTCCGCTGCGCCTTCCTGTCGCAGGTGACGGCAATGCGAAACGCCGGAGCAAACCTCATATTCTCGGGAGAGGCGGAGGTCGCGATGGCAATGACCGAACACATCCTGAGACAGCAAGGGGCCACACCCGAGGAGATGGACACCGAACGCCGCCGCATCCGCCGCGAACTGTACGGCCTGCCGCCGAAGCGTGCCGTTCACTCGCCGGACCAGACTATATCTCCCTAGCGTTCCCTTCGAGGCTGCAGACTCGCGAGCAAGTGGTCCTGTCATCGCTCCGCAACGCCGGAGGCCGGTCAGTCCGCCCTAAATCCCTGCCGGCCTCCAGACCCACCTGACGCGCTAAAGCGGCTATCGTGAACGGTGTAGTTGCGGATAGCAATCCGCGGCCTCAGCCAAGGGGGAGTGCAGCCCCAGATGCAGCCCGCCTTTTCCACCAACCCCGCTCCTGCCTGTGACTGGGCAGACCGCCTGCTGGCCAACGACCCGAAAGTCCGCGCAACCGCCACAGCCGCCTTGGTCCAAGAGGCGCAGCGTTCCCTGCCATTGCTGAGACAACTCCTCGACCCCGCGCGCGAAGTCCTGCGAGTCGAACTCCATCCGGCGCAGTGCCGCCGCTGAACTGATTGACATGGTGCCCCATGCGGAGTCGATTTCACCCGCGTTGAGACGCGCACTGAGAGACGAGGATTCGACGGTCGCCGGCGATGCCGCCCGTGCCCCGGGGCGCTGTGGGCAACAATGACGGCCCTTCGGTAGGCGCGCCATCGGCGCCGGCGGCCCTTCGGACTCTCCGCCGGACAATCGCAGAAGATGTACTCGCCAGTCCTCTCGTCGTGTCCAATAACGTCCGGTTCACCCCTCGCTTCCGAGGCGCGCGCGTAAGCAAGCGGTAGCCCGCCTCGATCCCCCAATCTCTATTTCGACCGCCCAGCCGCCCCCCTCTGCGCCCCCGGCTGGAACAGCCGCGGTGCAAAGTCCTGCAAATTACGGCGCCACGTCTGCCATTCGTGATCCGTGCCGGGAGACTGCGAATACACGTGCTGGATCTTCGCCCCCTCCAGCGCGGCGTGCAGTTTCTCGATGCCCTGCTTCATCCGCTCAGGCTCCTTCGTACCTATGCCGATCCAAAGCAGATGCACGCGTTTGGCAAACGCGGCCGGGTCCGCCATCGCGCCGTTGAACGCTGTCTTCGTGTCCAGCTTGTCGCTTCCAGCCGCAAACACGTTCGCCGCGCCGCTGAATCCGCCGATATACGAGAACAGGTCCAGATGATTGAACGTCACGTGGAACGTCTGCATGCCCCCCATCGAAAGGCCCGCCATCGCGCGATGGTCGCGATCGGTCAGCGTGCGAAATGTCGAGTCGATGAACGGAATCAGCGCTTGCGTCACGTCGTCTTCGAATGCGCTCATCCTGTCCTGCATCGCTTTCCTCATCTCCGGAGAACCAGCCGCCGGCCGCGCCCGCGGATCGGGAGCCGCTTGCCCCGCGCGCCGCGCATAGCCATTCGCCATCACGACGATCATCGGCTTCGCCTTGCCGGCGGCGATCAGGTTGTCCAGAATGAAATTCGCATTGCCCTGCCGCGTCCACCCGGATTCATCCTCGCCCCCGCCGTGCTGCAGATAGAGCACCGGGTAGCGCTCCTTCAGCCGTGTGTCGTAGGCGGGCGGCGTGTAGACCAACGCGTGCCGCCAGGTCCCGGTGACCTTCGAGCGGTACCACACCTCGCGAACCTGCCCGTGTGGGACATCCTGCGGCAGATAATACGTCTCACCCGCTTCCGGCACCTCCACCGCGCTGGCCCATTTGCTTCCCCCGAAGTACGCAGTGCTCCCCGGATCGCTCACTTCCGCGCCGTCTACGATCACGGTGTAATAGTGGAGCCCCGGAGCCATCGGCGGCGTCGTGAATGTCCAGAAACCGTCCGCTTGTTTCTCCATCTCGGCTTTCGGACCGCTCCAGAAATTGACCCGCACCTTAATGGCGTCGGGCGCCTTGAACCGGATCTCGACCCGCGAAGTGCTGTCGACCCGCGGATACTCCGCGCCCAGAACATTGGAAGTGGCGGGCTTGAAATCGCCCGGGCCCTGTGCCAGACAGAAACCTGTTGCTGCCAGCGCCATCATTACAGTCAGTCGCATTGCGCCTCCAGATGATTCTCGGTACCCAGGGCCGCCTTGGTGCAGTATGGCTCTGGTCTCCCGGTCGCTCAACGTCGTAGCCCACTATATAAGGAAATCCGTTGATTGTCTCGTCCGGCGTCCGGAAGCTCGTGCAAAACGAATCGGCATGTCGCGCCACTCCAACCAGATGGTTAGTTTCGAAGGCCATCAACTCGGAACCCCCAAGTTGATCCGCGCGCAGCACCAGTGCGGCGGTCTTCAGGATTCCGCACTCGCGTCAGGTTTCGTCAGAGCAGTTGGGCGAGAGATTCGACCGAGATTGATCGCATCAGGGCGACTTCGGCGAGGATTCCGTGAAGCGTGCCAGTCTTCAGCGGATTGTGCAGCGGAACAGTGACAACATGAGCCGGTGGTCCCGGATGATGAAGCCGGACATGGCTTCACCTCTGCCGGACTATCGAGTACCCAATATGTTGCAGCGTGCGGGTCAGCCGGTCGCCGGTCACGCCCCGCGGTAGTTTCATGCAGCTTCCAGGGGAATCAATTCGTCCTTCACGTAGTGCATCTGCACAAGCCGCGGACGATTCGTGGCGTCTTCAAAATGTAGCGAAACTGCCTCGATCACGTTGGCCCGCAGTTCATCCCAGCTATCAGCTTCGGTGAAAATGCCGTGGCCCAATGCGCGAGCGTAGAAGCCACCTTCCTCCGCATCGCGAATCTCGAAGATGAGCTCCATGAGTTCAGCATACCCGAACGGGACGGGCGGTCGAAAGCCACCATGGGGCGGTGCCCGGGTTCAGCGAAAGCCCGTAAGGCACGTCGTTGATCAGGACTTGGCGGAGTCCGTCGTTTGCGCTAACCAGGTTGTGAGGTGAAGCGTCTGCGGCAGGACTGCGCAACAGCTCATCGCTCTAGAAACTGGCGCTCGCAAACATCCTGGCTGCTGGCCTTGGCCAAGCGGTCCTGCAGCCCCGGACGCAGCCCGCCTGCTGGCCGGCGACCCAAAGATCCGCGCAGCTGCCGAAGCCGCCCTGGCCCAAGCGTCGCAGCGTGCGTTGCCACTGCTGAGGCAACTCCTCGCTGCGCTGTATCTGGCCCCTGCAAGCCGGTTGGACCTGATCGTGTCAGGCCCTGACTCGAACGCGCACAAGGCGGGAATCCGCCGTATCCTCACAATAGACACAGATGCGGAATCAGACCACGATTTCGAAATGGGGTAATAGCCTCGCCGTCCGGATTCCCCGCGCGATGGCGAAACGAGCCGGCCTTGGCGAGGGAGACTATGT
>CAYVDY010000213.1:0-10429 GCA_964450255.1 uncultured Candidatus Solibacter sp.
TCACGAGTGTGGACTTGCGAAACGCCAAGTACCCCGAAGCCCAGCGTCGCGCGGACTTCGACGAGATACTCAATCGGCTGCGCGGCCTGCCCGGCGTACGCTCAGCGAGCTCGTCGGATATCACGCCCATCAGCGGCATGGCCTGGAACGGGGAGATCGTCGTGAAAGGCTTCAAGGCCAAGGACCGCCGGGACTCGCTCGCGTACTTCAACCAGGTCAGCGACAGGTACTTCGAGACGATGGGCACGCCGATTCTGGCCGGCCGGGACTTCGCGGAGCGTGACGGCCCCACCGCGCCGAAAGTCGCAATCGTGAACGAGACGCTGGCGCGGAAGTTCTTCGGCCAGGCGAATCCGTTGGGCCGGTCCTTCCGGACAGAGCGCGGACCGGACCTGGAACCGCCAGTCGAAATCGTCGGGGTCGTGCGGGACGCCAAGTACGGAACGCTGCGAGAGGAGACCAAGCCAACCGCGTACCTCCCCAACAGCCAATCGACAGAGCCGGGCTGGATGTCGCACAACTTCGAGTTGCGGTCAGCCAGCGGGGCAACCGACGTCATCCCCGCCGTGCGCGCCGCGGTGGCGGAGGTGAACCCGAACGTGGTGATCCAATTCAAGACGCTCTCGCTGCAGGTAGAGGAGTCGCTGACACGCGAACGCCTGCTGGCCGTGCTGAGCGGCCTGTTCGGCGGCCTGGCGCTGCTGCTCGCAATGATCGGCCTCTACGGCGTCATGTCGTACAACGTGACCCGGCGCCACAACGAGATCGGCATTCGCATGGCGCTCGGCGCCGGACAGGGGCGCGTGCGGACGATGGTTCTACGCGACGTGGCGATGCTGGTCGCGCTGGGTTTGACCGTTGGCGTCGGGCTGGCGTTGGCGGGAGGACGCCTGGTGGAAAGCTTCCTGTTCGACATGAAACCGAGTGATCCGGCCGCACTGGCCGGCGCGGTAGCGTTGCTGGCGATGGTAGCAGCGCTGGCCGGCTATCTGCCCGCGCGTCGCGCGTCGCGCGTGGACCCGATGGTGGCGTTGCGCGAGGATTAGTTCGCCCGCCGGGATTAGCAGACCCCCGGCACGGCGCCGTGCGATATCATCGCTTCTGGTGCCACAAGAAGTCTCCCCGCCCGAAATTCCACAAAAACCACGGGTCTCCGTGGTAGTCGTCAGCTTCAATTGCGAGGAAGCGCTGCGCCGGTGCATCCGGTCTCTGGAGGCATCGAAGGACCGCGCGCAATTCGAAATCCTGGTGGTGGACGCCGGCAGCCGCGACGGCTGCCCGAGCGTCGATCTCGAGTTTCCCTCAGTGACGGTGCTGCGCCTGCCGCGCAATTTCGGCAAAACGCGTGCGCGCAACATCGGCATGCGAACAGCGCAATCGGACATCGTGCTGTTTCTGGATCCGCACGTCGAGGTGAGGCCGGAAACGCTCGGCTTGCTGGCGACGGCGCTGGAAACACGGGACGATGCCACGGCCGCCGCGCCTGTTCTGGAGGATGCCAACGGGATCGTGGTGCCGCAGGCGTTCCGGCTGCCGTCACCCGCCGAACTGGCCGAATTCGGCTTGCGCGGAACTCCCCTGCCCCGCGCCGCCGGCGGCGAATCAGTGGAAGCCGTCGAGGAGTGGGCGCTGGCCGTGCGAAGGTCCTTCGTCGCCGGTATGAACTATCTGGATGAGAAGCGATTCTCCGAGCACTGGAGCCTGTTGGAGGTCTGCTGGCAGATCCGGAATGCAGGCAAGAAGCTGCTGCTGGTGGACGCCGCCCGGGCAACGATGCATCCTTTCACGCCGCTCGATGCCGATAAGACAGATTACGTGGCGGACCGTGTCTCCGGCGCCGGTGCGTACATCGCCAAACACGAGGGCCTTGGCGCCGGAATCTCTTTTCGAATGAAGTGTTTCCTGTCTGCGATGGGCTCAATGAAGTTCGCGCTGGCCTTCGCCATCCTCACGGGCCAGAAACTCGACCCCACTCAATAGTTGGCCCGAGTCTAAAGATCGGGGCGCGCAGAGCCGATAACTACGCCAGGGTGTCACTACTATGACTGCGATGCTGTGGATCCTTCTCCCGCTATTCATTGCCGCCGGCAGCGCGCTGCTAAGCTTCTACATCATGCAGGCCAAGCTGGAAGTGGCCGTGGCCAAAGAGCGTGAGAGCCTGGCCGAAGCCAACGCCATTATCCGCAATCAGGAATTGATGATCGTGGAAAAGGTGAAGTCGGCCGAAGAATCGACGATGCGGCGCTCCTTCGATCAGTTCCTGGCGGACTTCCGCGTGGAAGAACGGCACTACATGCGTGAGAACAAGTCGATGTTCATGAATCGTAAGTCTCTGGTTCTACAGGAACGGCTCTTCTTCCGCAACATCCCGCTCTCCAACTGGGTGGAGCACGAGATGGTGGTGGAAGAAGGCAGCGACATGAAGAATCTGGCCAAACAGTGCTCCATCTTCAGCACCCGCTCGTTGTCTGGTGACGAGCGATCCACGAACTCGCGCTTGCTCAAGGCGCAGGAAGCGCGAACCGCGTAGGTTCAAAGTCCTCACTTGCCCGTGATCAGGATCTTCCCGGCCACTAGCAGCAGGAAGACCGCGTAAGCCTTGCGGACAACCGCAGGCGACAATCCCAACGTGATCCTGGCCCCGAAATAGGCGCCCACGAACAACCCGCAGGCCAGCAGCGCCGCATACTTGATATTGATGTTGCCGCTGCGATAGTACTCGGCGGCGCCCAGCAACCCCACCGGGGGAATCAATGCTGCCAGCGATGTGCCGATCGCCTCATACTCCTTCATGTCCATGAGAAACAGCAGCGCCGGAACGATGACGAGTCCGCCGCCGATGCCGAACATTCCAGACAGGATTCCGGCGATCAGGCCGATACCGAGCAGAGGCAAGTAGCTCATTTTCACGGAGTCTATCAGTTTTCACGCCCGTGACGTAATCCGCCAGCCGGATTTCGCGTCATCCCGGTTAGGATGGGATTGATGGCCGATCAACTCGTGGCCTCCACCGGCACTCTGGCGTCGGCTCCCGACTTCTCCAGTTGGATGCTGGCGGAGCAACGCCGCATCTTTCTGCTCTGCCAGAGGATGCTGGGCGAGGCGGACGATGCGGATTCGGCGACGCAGGACGTGTTTCTGAAGGCGTACAAGGCGCTGCAAACACAGGCGAACCAACCGGATGAACCGGCCAAGTGGCTCACCCGGATCGCCGTGAACACGTGCCTGGACCGGTTGCGGTCCCGGCGCTGGCAGTTCTGGCGGAAGCGGCCGAAACAGGAAGACGAGTCCGTGATACTGGCGATGGCGCCCTCGGTTTCGCCCAACGCGGAAGACCGGGTCTTCGCCAAAGAGATCGGCAAACGGCTCGCCACGGCGATGGACCGCCTGTCGGACCGGCAGCGGGCCGTCTTCACCCTCAGGCACTATGAAGATAGAAGCCTGGACGAGATCGCGGGGCTGCTGGACCTGGACGTGGGCACTGTCAAGGCGCACATGGCCCGCGCCATGGTGAAGTTGAGAGACGATTTGAAGGATCTATACGCTCTGCCGAGACGCTGAGCGGGGACGGAGTAGAAGTCATGATGAACACACACAACTCGCCCCACTGGAAGGAAAGGGACCTGCTGGACCGGATCTACGGGCTGGAGCCCGCAGCGGGCCTCTCGGCCCGGCATCTGGACGAGTGTTCGGAGTGCGCCGAGGCCTGGACGGCCTTGGCCGCGCGCCGCGGTGTGGTGTTGGCCGCTCCCGGACAGGTCTCCGGCGAGCGATTGCGGGCGCAGCGGCAGGCGATCTGGGCCCAGATCGAACAGCCGCGGCGAACCATGCTCTGGCGGGCCATGCCGGCAGCGGCGACGGCGCTGTTGTTGTTTGTGGGCGTAGCGCTGCACCAAGCCCCGGCGCCGCGGATGGAACCGGCGGAGGTGGCCTCGGTCCAAACGGTCAGCGACACCCAGTTGTTCACGGAACTGGCCTCGGTGGTGAATCAGGACTCGCCCAGGGCGGCCGATCCGATTCAGGAGCTATTTTCTGGTGATGCGGCCATGGAGGCGCAGTAGATATGAAACGGTTAGCGTTGTTGGCCTGCCTGCTGAGCGTGCCGCTCCTGGCGCAGGCGCCGCGCGGCTTCTTTCCGTGGTGGGACTCTCCCATCGCCAAAGACTTGAACCTGAGCGAGGACCAGACGAAGCAGATCCGCTCCGTAGTGCGGGAATATCGATCCAAACTGATTGACCAGCGCGCGGCGGTGGAAAAGGCAGAGGGCGAGTTTGAGGATCAGTTCAACGACGAGCTCTTCGATCAGCGCCGGGCAGGCGACGCGCTGGAGCGCCTGGTGACGGCGCGTGGCGACATGACCCGTTCCCTCTCCCAGATGAGCCTGCGCCTGCGAGCGGTACTCACGGCCGAGCAATATCGGGAACTGCAAAAACGCCGCCCGCAGATGAAACCGGGCCAGGGGATGCGTGAAATGCAGCAGCGCCGTATGGAAGGCCGGGCGCCGGGCCAGGGACGCAAGGGCGGCCCCGACGGGCCTCCGCCGAACCCGCCGCCACCAAACCCGCCGAACCAGTAGCACGAATCTCAGCGCGAGCCAGAGACCCCGCCGGCGGTCCGGCGGGGTTTCTGTGTGAGCCGAGCATGTTCGACAGCTTGAGCGTGGGACTCTCTTTGACGTGAGCGCTACGGGAAAACTATCTGGTTCTCCGCCGGGACCGAGCCTGATTCCTTTACCGGTCTACGCCTCTTCAACAACGGCGCTTGCCCACGATCTTCCGAAAGCCATGCCACATCCAATTCAGCGCACGAAGGGTTCTAGGCTAACCCTTAACAAGGACCTCCCGTCTGTTGCCGTGAACGCAGATCCGCAGACACCGGTTTTGTCTATGAGGACGATTGAGTATATACCTGGATCAAGCGTTGGAACTCCTGCGCCGCCACGATGAGAAACAAGTGACTCATATACCGCGTGCGGACGGAACACAGGCATGATCCGCAACCAGTAGCAGCCTCTGAAGCGTTCAAAGTTGGCGATTTCGATGGCGGTCAGTTCGCCTAAATCCCTGACATCCTCAATTGGCGCCGGCCGCATCCCAATTGTTCGCAACTGCAGTCCCGGCCGCGTGGCTACGGTCACGCGCTCCGTGCGAAATCCGAGGGCTACGAAGGACAGGGTCAATTCCCCGCAAGGTACGATATTGTCCTTGCCGGTCTCAAACCTCTCCTCTTGCCCAATGTTTGAAAAGTAGCCTTTGCGAATCTCAATGCCGAATGGGTCGACAATCCGCACCTGAAGCCTGCAATGTTCTTTCCCACTTGCCGTAATGGCGAAGCTCAGGACGGTTGCCAATAGAGTCAAATAGGTCATGGTGGCGCCTCGTCAGTTGAAACAGATCGAGAAGAGCTTACTCGAGATCCAAGTTGAATCTGGCCCTTCGGGAATACCCAAACCTCGCTGCAAATCAGGATCGGTTATCAGGTTACTTCTTGGATCTGCTCTCACTACGGATCCTCTTCAAAATGCCTTGCTGTAAGTCCCTCAAACGCTTCGATTGCACCGATTGATCGCGGTCAATGCCTATCCATACCTCAGCAGTCTGTCGATCAACGATATAGTTGCCAATTAGGCCGCTCGGAGACTTAGTGCATCGACTTCGCACCTGAAAACCGATATCGAGTCTTCCAAACCAAAGCACCTCCACGCGCGGGCAGCGGTTATTGCTCATGGCGCCCAGAAACTCGGGGGCGTTTTCTACCAGCACCTTTGCATCTGACATACTCAATCTGCCGTCGGCAGCTATGACGAAGTTTGCAATGAACAGTAGGAGGATACGGTACATTTCAAGCTCCTAGTCTGGACACTTCAATCGCCTTGCGATGGAGTTGAACGTGTCCGAAATTCGGTTCCCGTACGTGACACCCTGATCATCAACTTCTGTATTGAATCCTGCATTTGCAATCGCGCGAGCGATGTCGGCAACGCTCCCGCCACTTCTCTGAGCCGCCAACGCGGGAGTTAGGTAGCGCCCACCCGCCGATGACAGCGCGGATTGTCCAGAGGCCAACAGGGATCGGCCACCTTCAGGTACAGGGAAACATGCAAAGCCGGCAAAAGAACCGGCCGGACAGGCAGCAGATCCCGGCCAGTCATTGGTAGTCAGTCCGAAGAAGTTGTTGTTCTTCGTCGCTGCTGACCCAGTGCTCCAACCACTCTCTTGTCCGGCCCAAGCAAGAATGAAGTTAGCGTCCAGACCGGTTTCTTGGAACAGAGTAGCGGCAGCGTCGCGGTTTGCGCGTAGGAAATTGATGACCCGCGCGTTACCGTCGTTCTTCATGTCGCACTCGGGCGGCTTACCACTGACGCCAACCGGGTCCCAAGTGCTTCCCTCGTCCGATGGCGTGTCCGGAACGGCCTTGTCCTTGTCGCCAACGTCGGGACCCGCTCCTGGGAACGGGTTGCTAGGGTTGGGTTGGGTAGTGGGCGAAGGACTTGGCTTCAGCGCCACGAGGCCGCCCGGATCGTGTAAATTCACCGGATCCCCCTCCACATACGCATACCGATTCCACCTCCCCGGATTCGCCGGTCCCCCGACGCCTGATACGGATCCGCCGTCAAAAACCGCCCCATCTGCGAGCTGTAATACCGGTTCACCGCATAATCCAGCCCCGTCCCGGCATCCCGCCAGTAGGTCGCAAACTTCGCTCCCGACGTCGTCGGTGCCGTAGCCGACTCCCCACACGGAAGCGCCTGATCCCGAATTGCCGAGACCGCGTGGCACACCTCTGCGCCGTGTCACTGAAGAATCTTGACTGTCCATCCAGTCGCCTTAGAGACCTCCAAAATTGCCGGAAACAGATTCATATGGCAATACCCATTCGTCCAGAAGCGGCCACCCACTAGCGGGACAGCGCGATACTCTGATCTCGCCTCTATACGACCGACGAACGATGCGGAGATTTCAATCTCACCCTTCCAAAGAGAGACTTGGTAGAAATACAATGTGTCTTTATACAACGCAAGTGATCGAGTGCCGCTGGTGGCTGTCGGAATACGCTCACCTCGGATGCAGACCGACTGAGGCCACTGGTATTCGCCGGTGCGAAGAAAAGTCTTGCAGTCCTTCGCGCGCAATGCAGATGTGTCTCGATCCCAGAGCACCGTCCCAGAAACATGCACTATCCGTCCAGCGTAGTCAGCCGGAGACGAAACTACTTCGCAGAGCGAAGTCTCAATGGCTTTCTCGCTGGTCAGTGTTGATTGCGCTTCGAGCGTGACAAAGCAAAAGGCGAGGAGATAAAGTCTCATTTTATAAAGCAGTCTTCCTTGTCGAAATACTCCACTAGTAACTGTCGATCAACGTCAGCATGCTTGGGAACACGAAAGCCGCCGAGACCAGTAAGAACCTCATACACATGTCCGAACTCGCGCAGGATCAGTAGCCCCTTTCGGGGGGACCTGGGCGCCTCTTCGCATTCTGGAATCGCCTCCGGAAAGTCTCTACGCATCATCGGACTGCATTCTGCGTTTCCGGCCCATCTGGCCCAGATCGGGATGGCGAAGTCGCTCGCGAAGGATCTCCCGTTCAAGTGGCATAAGCGACCGCTCGACAACCCGGTGTGACAATCGCCCCGTCATCGAGATCTCAAACTGGCGCTCGACATAGCTTTCCGGACCCGGTTCGGGCAGGACATTCGTTATGGCGACACTGATCTGGCGCAATGCGTCGGCATACCTTCGCATTGCGCGATACTGCACAGCAAGAAAGAGGCGATTGGACACCCAGCCTGGTCTCTTCATAACCGAACTCTCGAGGCACGCCACTTTCAAAGTGGGTATCCTCACTCCATCCTCCAGGTTGTTGAGCGCACCATAGAGCACAACCAGCGCGGCTGCCGCGACGGACTCATCCGTCGATGAGGCCAACTCTGTGGTAATGTGCATAGCCTCCTCAATTGCCGGTCGGCTCATTATTGCATAGACAGAGTGATAGGCTAGCCAGAGTCGCGGCGACCACTCCTCCGGATTGGCAGCTATTGCCTTCCGCAGCAGGGAGATCGCGAAATCCTGATTTCCGCGCAAGTCAATTTCCAGGAGTGCCAGCTCCACCGTATCCACAACTGGGGCGAGGCCGGCAGTATTCTTGATACGGAGCTCGTGGAGTCTCGACTCTTCGTGCGCTCTATGCATGCAATTCCTGGTCACTCCGTGGCATGGTCGGAGATCCGCTCGCGGCATCACTTCGTTTCGGCCATTGCGAGTCACCATCCCGCTTCTCTCTTAAGTCGGCACAACGGGAACTGAGCCGATTTGGAATTCAGAAAGCTCCTGGTGGATTGCTACAGGTCAGTACACAGAACCTGTATCCTGCGCCCTCCCGGAATACTCCTTGCCTCGCGCCTCTTCTCTATGGGGCATCTCGAAATTGATCGAGCCTGAACCCACTCGCTCCGAACCCTTCTGGTGAAACTCAAACATATGTCGTTCCAGATCGGCCTGTCAACGAGTAAGACACCTGAAAAGCCAAAACTCGGCACCGGGCGCGCCTTTCCCTGTGAGCCCGTTCGACAATGGACGATACTTTCCGAATTGCAGCCGCGGCGGTCACGCCGGATTCTCGACTATATCCCCCACCCTCTCAACCAACTACTCCTTTCGCGGCGCCTCCCCTTTCCTCGGCGTCGATGGCAGAGGCACTCCGTCGATGCTCATCTTAGGCGGCTGCGAGACAATCAGGAACCCATTCGGTGGTCGGAAGTACGTTCTGACGACCGGTGTATGGGTCTCTTCTCCCTCAACGCGAAACTCGAAGGCGAACTCAAGTCGCTCACCAGCGCACCCCGTCCGGTACTTAGCTCGACTGCGTAAATGGACTCTACTTCCTTCTCCAGGCTCCTGGCGCTACCCTTCAGCTCCAACTCGGAAACTGCCCCCTCCGGGCCTAGGGTAATCAGTGCACGCACCTGTCCTCCGGACCGCTGTTCGCTGATGACCGCAAACCGTGGCAACTCCATTTCAGCGAGGCACGTCTGCCCCGAATATTGCCCTCTGACGAGAGGCGACCACGCCGGCGAGACAAAGAAGGCCATAAAGACCGCCGCTTCAACCCATGGAGAGGAATGCATCGATAATTTCCACCCGTCACGGCCCTCTGACTAAGCGCTAGCTCATCTTCAAACACTATTGGAGGCGGCAGAAGGACCGCCTGCTCCACCGGCCCAGGGCGCTCATGCAAGCAAAGTAGACGAAGATCGCCCCTCCAGCAAGTGCCACTGCCGCCAGCTGCGGTTCGGATGCCCTCATAAACCGCCACATAGGGTAACTTGCGGCTATTGTGCACAAACCCCACGGTTGCGATCTCGAGATGGCCCCAGTAACGAACATGGCAATTCCTGCCAAGGCAAGCACCGTCCACGTCCATGCTAGCTCGTTCATCGGCACTGCTCCGCCGAACGACGCTTCTCCCTGCGCCCATAGGTTGATGAACCATAACCAGGTGAACCATCCCGCCGACGCCGCGATAGCCACTTTGACGGCCATGCGAATGATCAGATTATCACCCATGGATCAGATTCACCTGGCGCTCACTTCGCGCTCTCGCCGCTACGAAAAACACGTCCAGCTTATCGCACAATCAAGCCGCGAGTTACTGCCTCTCCGAGGTTGCAGTCGGTTGCTTACCCAAGCCGTCTCTTCGCGTCCGACGTTAAGCAATCAGGATTCGGAGAGCCGAACGGGCGGCATACTGAGCGGGGAAAAGAATGAGACACCCGGTGCCACCTGACACTAGCGATCCGGCCAAGGTGTGCCAGTACCAACTCGCTGATCGAAGTAGCACAATGTCCCCGCTCCCTCGAGTGTTCGCCCCGCCCCGCCGATGAGAACTTTCACGGTCACGCGGGTTTCCCAACTCTATTTCCCACCCCCTCAACCACTTACCCACTGAACACCGTTCACCGCGTAATTTCGCGGTGTACACTCTGGCCGGAACCGAAAATGGCACTAATCCGCATGACCGAAAAGAGAATCGCCGCCAGCCGCGCCAACGCCCGCCTCTCCAAAGGACCCACTTCCGCCGCCGGCAAGGAAAAGGTCTCCCAAAACGCCTGCAAACACCACCTCTAGGCCCGCAAGTTCCTTCTTCCCCCGGTTTGGGCCGCCCGCATCGACAACATCATTCAACCCTGCGTGGACCCAGTCGAAGATCCCGCCGAACGAGCGCTCCTCTTTCACTACCTCTTCCTCGAACAATGGAAACTCGAACTGTACGCCCTCGATACGCGCCTTCTCGATCAACACATCGCCCGCAAGCGCAGCCTCTGCCGCGGCCTTCGTGAATATACTCACAACGATCCCCTCTTCTTTCTGATCAGCAACCGCATCCACAAGCTCCAACGCGAGGTCGATAAGGCCCGCCGAGCCTGGAAACGC
>CAYVDY010000214.1:0-10375 GCA_964450255.1 uncultured Candidatus Solibacter sp.
GGGGGCGGGGGTGTGCGAGGGGGGGAACGGATTTAGGGCCCGGCAGGCCAGGGAAGGTCTTACTGCCTTCCAGGATGGGGTGGCTGAGTTCGATGAAAGACGACATGTACAGGTCAGTTGGCGAGCGCGGCGATTTTTTCGTCGAGAAAGGCAAGCTCGCGGGCGAGTTGTTCGCGGAAGCGGGCGTTGCACGCGGTCTGTATCTCAGCCAGGATCCGGGTCCGGCTAAGCATCAGGTTGTTCAGTTGGAGTTGCTGTTGCCGTTCCGCCTCGTTGAGGCGGGTGGCGTGAGTGAGTGCTGGATTTCGGGACGCATCGTCAATCTGAGATTCGATTGACTTGCTCTCCCAACCTCGGGCCATGCCTCTATTGTAGATCCTTCACGGCTTCCATGCTTCCCTCCGCCAGGCCATGTCCCAGAAGAGGTATTCGTAGCGGGCGCTGAGGGTGAAGAGGCGCTGGGCCGACTGGCGGGCCTGCGGTGAGGCGGTCCGCGCGGATTCATTGACAATTGCCAGCATCTGCCGAACGGTGGCGGCATAGGCATCGCCAGCATATTGATCGATCCAGCGTTGATAATCCTTGTTTTTGGAGCCGTGCCGGACGAGGTCCTTACCCACCTCCCAGTAGATCCAGTAGCAGGGCAGCATGGCCGCCAGGCCCTCGGTGAAACTGTAAATCTGGACGCTGGCGATCAGGTGGTTGGTGTAGGCGAGCGTGGTGGGCGCTTTCTCCGCGGCAGCGATGCGGTCCGGCGTGATGCCGTACGAGCCGAGGATTCGGCCATGCAGCTTGCGCTCCTCCTGGATCGCTTCGTTGGCGTGACTTTGGAGCGTGAACGCCCAGTCTTTACGGGGAGACCGTGCCGCGAGGATCCGAAGGGCCTGCGCGAAAGAACGGAGATAGAGGGTGTCCTGAATCAGGTAGAACTCAAAGCTCTCGCGGGGCAGCGTGCCGTCAGTCAGACCGGTGAGGAACGGGTGCTGCACGGTCCGCGAATAGATGGGGCGAATGGGGTTCCAAAGCTGCTGGGTGAACTCCTGCGCGGTGAGCGGGAAGAGCGAGAGGAACACGAGGAGGGCTGTGCGTTTCATGGCTGAAGGATCTCCCTAGCACGCTCGATGACTGCGCGGAGCATGGGTTCTGTCAGTTTGCCGGTGGAGGTATTCTGCTGGCTCGGATGATAGGAACTGATGAGCGTGATGCCGGCGTCGTGCACCTGATTGTGCGCGAAGTGGAAGGCGGCGCGGGGCACCCCCCGGAAGGCGAGGTAGTTGTCGAACGCCAGGCGGCCGAGTGCGACCACCACCCGAACTTGCGGCATTAGTCGCATCTCGCGTTCCAGCCAGGAGCGGCAGATGAGCACTTCAGCGGGCGTGGGCTTGTTATCGGGCGGAGCGCAGCGGACTGAGGCGCTCACCCAGCAGTCTCGCAGTGTGAGCCCGTCGCCACGGTGCTGCGAAGTGGGCTGGTTGGCGAATCCGGTCTGATGGAGTGCGCGGTAGAGCCAGTCGCCCGATCGATCGCCTGTGAACACGCGGCCTGTGCGGTTCGCGCCGTGCGCGCCGGGCGCCAGGCCGAGGATGAACAGGCGGGCGCGGGGATCACCGAATCCGGGCACGGGCCGGCCCCAATATTCCTGATCGAGATAGGCGCGGCGCTTGACCTCCGCGACGTGGCGGCAGTGGTCGCGCAGGCGGGAACATTGTTCGCAGCCGATGATGTCGCGCTCCAGTTGGACGAGGCCGCTTGGCATTTTACTTGCGTTGGGCCAGCACGCCTGCGCCGGGGGCGAGTTCGACCTTCACTGGCGCGCTGCGGACCTTGAGATGGAACGACGCCGGCTCCGGACCGGTACGGATCCACTGGACAATCGGCTTGGCCTGGCCGGGCAGACGGATCTCCACCGGTACGTCAATACTGAATTCGTCGGCTGCGTTGGTCTGCCGGACAGTCACTTCCAGATCTAGATTTGGCGCCTTTCCTTTGGTCTTTGACGAGAGTTCCAGAGTGGGCATGCCAGTGCCGTACACCCAGTTGTCAAAGAAGTTCACGAGGTCGGGGTCTGGCAGGCCTTTGGGTGAGAACTCCGCGGCCAGTTCGCGGAATTGCTCGGTGGTGATGGCTGCGTAGGCGTAGCGCTTGCGCATCTCACCGAGCATGGCCAGGAAGGCTGTGTCGCCCATCTTGCGGCGGAGCATGTGCATAATCCAGGAGCCTTTGCCGTAGGTGATGAGACGCCAGGGATCGAGGCCCGAAAGCGTATGCAGGCGCATACCCCACGTGATGGGTCCGGCCGATTCAGCGGTCCTGTCTTTTGAATCCGGCAGGTTCAGCCTGAGATCATTGCGGTACTCCTCCAGGGCGGTCTCCACCGCGCGGGCGCCTTTCTTGCGTTCGAGGATCATGAGCGCGGAATAGTTGGCCAGGGCTTCCTGCAGCCAGTCGTCATGATAGGTGGCGGAGGTGACCAGGTTGCCCCACCACTGGTGAGCGGTCTCGTGGGCGTGGAGGATTTCTGAATAGAAGGTGAAGTGGCTGGGGGTTTGCAGGGACGCCGGCCGCTCCTTCTCGGTGAGAAAGGTGATGGTGGAGAGATAGAGGAGTCCTGGAAAACCCTGGCCGAAGTTGCCGGGAATAGGCGAGGCGGTAAGAGTGCGAAGCGGCGGCGGTCCGAACTGAGCGCTCATCCATTCCAGGGAAGAGGTGATCTCGGCGGCAAGGGCGTTGAGACGAATTCTGGGATCAGCGACTATGGGCGTGATCGTGACGACATCGCCGACCCGGCGCGTTCCGCCACGAGGAGCGGCACTCACCTGCGGAACGACTATCTGCTGCGAGCGGGACTGCAGGCCGGGCTCCACCGATTTATTGGCATAGACCTGGACCTGGAAGCCGGCACGCGTAGTTGAGACGCTTTCGTAAACGCCGACGTTGAAGCCCGCCAGGCGCACCGGCGAGGAGGTGCGGCGGCGGGCGATACGCCATTCTCCCTCAACTGTCTCTTCCGCGATGTCGCCGGTAGCGACCACGCTGAGCTCCTTCGGCACACGAAACGTGATGTCGAACTTGGAGAAGTGCAGGCCGCGGGTGGGATACCAGTTGGTGCGGGCGCCAACGAAAAAGACGTTGTTGCCGGCGGGGCGGATCACCTTGCCGCTGTACTGGAACTCCAGTTCGTGCGAAGTACGCGGAAACAATGGCCCCAGCCGAACGATGAGGAACGGATCGTTGACCCGATTGCCGATGAGGTTGGAGCGAAGCGACTCGCGGCGAAAGACCTCCACGGGCTGGCCGTCCACGAGGACGGTCGTGACATCCATCTGCGGCGCGAGTTCGAAGGCCAGCGCGCCGGAGAGCCGTTCGCGCGCGGTGGCCGTCACCCGCGTGGTGACCTTGAGGGTGAGGTCGGGCTGGAGTTGGGCCTCGATGCGGTAGTTGTCCATGGAGGCGTCCTCGGCCGGGGCGGCGCGGCGGCTCTGCCGGAGGCTGCGGGATGGAAAGCTCGCCCACACATTGAAGCCCCCAACGTGCGTGTCGGAGACTTGGCCCAGGATGATCTGCTCCGGCAGAGTGGGGTCATGGAGCAGGTCGAAATTGCCAAGGTTCTTGCCCGAAAAAGCGGTGTAGAAGACGCCACTGGATGGATCGTCCGCCAGAAGGTCGAGAACGAGCCGGACCTGGAAGCTCTCGCACAAGTTGCGGACGGTGTCGCTGGTGAGTCTGGATAGAAGTGCGCCCATTTCGGGGTTGGGCTTGGGGACTCCACCCAGAATCTGCTTCAGCATTTCATCGCCGGTACCATCCGTGAAGATCATGACGGCAGAGCGGAAATGCTCGTTTAGATTCGGTGAGCCGGTGGCGGCGGCCAAGGAGGCGCGCTCACTGCGGGTTGGCGGGCGAAGCAGCAGTTCCGCATCGTCGCCAGACTCATTGCCGCTAAAGACGGCGGCGATTCGGCGTCCGGCGATGGGCTTCGCGAATATGAGGTAGCCGTCTGTGAGGTGAATGCTGGCGTCTTCGTGAGGGACGGCCAGATCCCGAACCCGGTAACAGGCATCGGGATCTAGGGTGAGCTGGCGGAGCTGTGTCCCGAGGGAGGCGGCAGTGTCAGCGGCGAGGAGAGGAAGCGCGAGCAGAAGCAGGAGAAATCCGCGAGTGGCCACGCCCCTAGTGTAAGGGTTCTGCGCCGATTCAGGCAGCGACGCGCGACGATTGTGACATATCGTCGCCTGGGATTGTTAGCTTGCCCTGGTGGCCTTCCGCCTGAAGCTCGATTTCGATTTTCTCAAAGGGCGTGGCGAGCTGGCATTGCACACGATAGCAGCCAAACGTGGAGGCGATCAGGGCTTGCAGCGGGGACGCGAGATCTACGATCTCCGGGCAGCGGATCTGGAGGCCCGCGGTATCGTGCGAGAGTTGCTGGAAAGCGGCGACGAGGGGCAGCGGAGCGCGGCTGGTGGTCAGGCAGTGGAGCCGAATGTGGCGCTGCTGCAATATGGTGAGCAGGCGCGGGATGTCGCCGAAATCGCAACGCGACTCGGACACGGCATCCAGCACTAGAATCAGGTGCGGATCCTCGATGGCCGGATCGAGAAGAGAAGCCAGGTGTTCGAGGGCATCGATGGGCTGATTGGAGCGGTGGGCGGAAGCGAGGATCGAGGATGGGTCGGAATTGAACCCGCCGGCCGGTGCGGTTCGCGCTTGGTTGCGAGCCTGGAGGGTCTCAAGCGGGGCGCCTTGAAAGTGCGAAGCGGCCGATTCCGAATAGAGGCTGGCTGCAAACTGATCCTGCGGGCGGCGCCAGGCGGCGGCCGCGCCAATGGCCGCCCGCCATTGGGACGAACGTCCGGCATCTTCTGCGAGAGAGGTAGGGAGAACGAAGCCGAGAGCGAGTTTGGCGGCGGCCGGCACAAACTGCGCCTGATAGGACCAGACCGGCGTGCAGTCAGCGCGTATTTGCCAGTCCGTTGGTTTCAGGACCGGCAGCGGACCGGATTCCTTATCGTGGGCGGTGACGATCGCCTCGATGTTGGAGTCCTGAGTGCACGCGTGCTGGAAGCAGGTCAGCGTGGTCTCGCGCCGCGTGGCGGCGATGGTGGCCTGATTGATCCGGGCGATGGCGTGCAAGGCGTTGCGAACGACGATGGAATCCTGATCCGGGCCGCGGCGCATCTGCCGGAGGACCGGGAGGAACCGCGTATCTCCGGTGCGGCCCATCGCCCAGGCGGACGCTGCACGGAAAATCGATTCCGGATGCTCGGCCAGATCAACCAGTCCGCTGATACTGGATGTATCACCCTGCAGGTAAAGCCCGACGAGAGAGTTGGCAACGACGCGGTGGTGGGGATCGTGCAACCCTCGGGTGAAGCAGCCCGCGGAAGATTCGCTGCCGGCGGACCATAGTGATTCGACGACGTTGGCGCGGACGCGCGGATCTCTATCCTGCTCCAATGCCTGAAACCAGTCATGGGCTCGGGTGATCCGGCCAAGCAGCAGTGCCATGCGCGCCCGGATTCGCGGATCGTCACTCTGCCGCAGCGGAGCCAGCATTGGCATCAGGCAGAGTCCGCCGCTGAGGGCGTCCAGCAGACCGAGCAGGAACTCCGGATCGGGCCGGGCACGCTCCATCTGCGGCTTCAGTTCCGAACCCTGGCGTGTCATGCTGCGGTCAAACCGCGGATCCATGCGCTGCGCCAGTTGGGCCACAACTCCGGCGGCGCCGCGGTCCGTACTGGAAAGATCGCGCAGCATCGGCACGAGGAGGCCGCGGGAACTGAGCAACGCGATGACATAGCGGAGTTCGGGCGTGTCCCGGGCGCTCCCCAACATCGCCGCCACCACCTGCTGGAAGACAGCGGGCGCCTCATCGAGCAGTTCACGGAGACGACGCCCCTGGTTTTGCGAGTTGGTGGAGAGCGCCTCAACCGCGTGACGGATTTGGGTAGCAATATCGCCCACGTCCGGCTTATCGGCGGGGGTGGAGTAAGTGTGATGAGGAGTTTCTAATCGTCCGGAAGGCGCGAACCGCAGCCGCTACGCCGACTGCGATAGAATCGGGGCGCAAGGAGTCCCCATGTCCCACAATCCCACCAGCCCCGTCTCCCGCCGCACTCTGATCTCTTCCACCGCGGCCGCCTTCAGCATCGTCGCCCCGCAGACCGTGCGTGGCACGCAGGCCAATTCGAAGCTCTCGGTCGGCCTCATCGGCAGCGGCAACCGGGGCACCTACGACGCCAAGATCACCCACGCCGATCCGCGCGCTCGCGTCACCGCCCTCTGCGACAAGTACAACGACCGCATCGAGCAGGCCAAGGCGGCTCTCCAGCTCGAAACAGTGGACGCCTACAACGAGTTCGAAAAGCTGCTCGCCAATCCGTCCATCGACGCCGTGATCATTGCAACGCCGCCCTTCGAGCATCCACGCATGCTGGAGGCCGCGGTGGACGCCAAGAAGCATGTGTACTGCGAGAAGCCAGCGGGCGTTGACCTGGAAGGCTGCAAGCGCGTGATCAAGGCCGGCCGTAAGATGGATCCGAAGAAGGTCCTTTCGTTCGGTTACCAGCAGCGCTACGGCCCCGTCTATCTGGAGGCGTACAAGCGGCTGCAAGCCGGCGCCATCGGCGAACTGTCCACCGCGCGCGCCTCGTGGATTGCGAACGACCCGTTCACACGCCGCGACTATCCGGGGCTGGATGCGAAGGAAGCCGAGCTCCGCAACTGGTTCTGCTATCGCAAATTCTCCGGCGACATCATCGTCGAGCAGGACTGCCACAACTTCGACGTACTCCACTGGTTCCTCGGCGGCCTGCCGCTCAAGGCAATCGGATACAGCACACGCAAGGTGCGCACAACCATGGACATCGTTGACAATCTCAGCCTCGCCTACGAATGGCCCAACAACATCCTCGTGAACTTCGAAGCCAACCAGTTGACGCCGGTGGGCTACAACAAGATCGGCGAAGAGTTCACCGGAACCAAGGGCACTATCGCTGTTTCGCGCCAGCGCATGATCCACTACAAAGGCCGCACCGACAGTGAGACCATAGCTTCTAAGCGTGACATCACCTTCGAGGGGATCGAACAGTTCCTGGGCCGCATTTTGTCCGGCGATATCGAAAACGCCGCCGAACGTTCCGCGCTCTCGACCATGGTCGCGATCCTCGGCCGGACGGCGATGTACGAGCGCAAGGAAGTTACGTGGAAGGGGCTCTACGGTACCGTATGACGAATAGACTGCTCACAGCGAGCTTGATTTTTGGGACTCTGGCATTGGGCCAGAGTCCTTCGTCCGCTCAACCAAAACTCCGGATTCTGGCCATCGGCGCCCACCCGGACGATTGCGATATCAAGTTCGCGGGCACTGCCGCGAAGTTTGCCAAGGCCGGCCACGCCGTGAAGTTCCTCTCGGTGACGAACGGCGACGCCGGTCATCAGGCGATGGGCGGCGGAATGCTGGCCAAGCGCCGCTTCCTGGAGACGCAGGAGTCTGCCCGGCGCGTGGGGATCCAGGAGTACGAAGTGCTCGACAACCACGACGGAGAGCTGGTTCCGTCTCTGGAGGTACGCCGCCAGATCATCCGGGTGATCCGCAAGTGGAAGGCGGACATCGTGATCGCCCCGCGGCCCAATGACTATCATCCCGATCACCGCTACACGGGCGTGCTCGTTCAGGATGCCGCCTACATGGTGGTAGTCCCCAACATCGTGCCCGACACTCCGCCGCTCGAGAACAACCCTATCTTCCTTTACTACTCCGATGGTTTCCAGAAGCCGGCGCCGTTCCGTCCCGATGTCGTGGTGCCGATCGACAGCGTTTGGGACATCAAGGTGAACGCCCTGGACGCGCACGTCTCGCAGTTCTACGAGTGGCTTCCGTGGGTGGACCACAAGCTCGACCAGGTGCCCGCGGATCCGAAGGAGCGCAAGGTGTGGGTCGGCAAGATGCGCATTCAAGCCATCAATGAGGCTGTGCGCAAGACACTGGTGGAAGAGATTGGCGAAGCCGCTGCCGCCAAGGTGCAAAACGTCGAAGCATTCGAACTCTGCGAGTACGGCCGCCGGCCGAGTATCGCCGAGTTGCGAAAGCTGTTCCCCATTCAGTGAGCCTGCAGGATCAGCTACGGCAATTGCCCTCCGTCGACGAGCTCGCCAGCTCGGCCGGCGGAGGGTTTCCGCATGAGCTGGCTGTCGAGGAGGCGCGCGGCGTCCTTGAAGAACTGCGCGCACAGATCCGCAGCCGGGGAACCCTTGCCGGCGAGCCCGAGGCGATGCTGCGCGAACGTCTGGAGTGGCTGCGCCAACCCTCACTGAAACCAGTGAGGAACGCCACGGGCGTCGTGCTTCACACCAACCTGGGGCGCGCGCCGCTGCCGGAGTTGCCGGCTCAATCCTGGTACTCCAATCTCGAATACGATCTTTCCACCGGCAAGCGCGGTAAGCGCGACAGCCACACTGGGTGGCTATTGAACAGACTCCTGGGCGCCCACGCCGTGCTCGTCAACAACGGCGCCGCAGCCGTCTACCTGGCACTGCACGAACTGGCCTCGGGCGGAGAAGTGATCGTCTCGCGCGGAGAGTTGATCGAAATCGGCGACGGCTTCCGCATCCCCGACATCATGGCGCGCAGCGGCGCCACGCTGGTGGAAGTGGGCACTACGAACCGAACGAGGATCGACGACTACCGCCGCGCCATCACGGAGCGCACTCGCCTACTGATGCGCGTGCATCCCAGCAACTTCCACATCGAAGGCTTCACCGGACGGCCAACGCTGGAGGAGCTCACCGCGTTGGGCCGCGAAACCGGCGTACCCGTGTACGAGGACCTCGGCAGCGGCTGTTTGCTGGATCTGCGCGAGTACGGTGTGAAGGAGCCCACCATCGGACAAAGCCTGAAGGCGGGCGTCGACCTGGTCTCATTCAGCGGGGACAAGCTGCTGGGTGGACCGCAGGCCGGCATACTGGCAGGACGGGAGGATCTCGTTCAGCGGCTCAGACGCAATCCGATGTTCCGCGCCCTGCGTCTCGACAAACTCGCCGTCGCCGCAATGGAGACAACGCTGCGGCATCTCGTTCTCAGGGAGTACGATCAGATTCCCGTGCTGCGCATGTTACGCATGAGTCTCGATGAGTTGAAGGCGCGCGCGGACTCCGTGGCATCGCACTTCGAAGGCGCGGAAGTCATCCAAGGCGAGTCGCTGCTGGGCGGCGGCTCCACTCCGGAGCAATCTCTGCCGACCTGGCTTGTATCGCTGCCGCAGGAATGGGATGCGAGGCTGCGCGCGCAGGATCCGCCCGTGATCGGACGTATAGAAAACGGCCGGCTGCTGCTCGACCCGCGGACGCTAAGCGTTGGTGACCCGCTCCTGGTACGAGCCCTCTGACGTGCTCACGCGGATCACGTCGCCCTCGTTGACGAACTGAGGCACCTGCACGATCAAGCCTGTCTCCATAGTTGCCGGCTTGCCTACGTTCGACACCGTGGCGGTCTTGAGGCCCGGCTCCACTTCCACCACCTTCATGTCGACGGAGGCCGGCAGTTCCACGGAGATCGGCTTGCCTTCGTAGTACTCCACGTGGACCTTCAACTGCGGAATCAGATAGTCCACGCCGCTACCGAGCTGGTCCTTGGTGAGATGGGTCTGCTCGAAGTTCTCGGTGTTCATGAAGTAGTAGTACTCGCCGTCGTCGTACATGTACTCCATCTCGACCTCGTCCAACATCGCCTTTTCGATCTTGTCTTCGGACGAGAACCGGTGCTCCATCATGGATCCGCTGCGGAGGTTGCGCATCTTCACCTGCACGAAGCCACGGAGGTTACCAGGGGTGCGGTGTGTCATTGTGAAAACGGTATGAAGCTCGTTGTTGAACTTCACCACCATTCCCGGACGCAATTGTGTCGCCTGAAGCATGAAAGAAGTGGACTCCTGAACGTTGTTGTGGAAAATACCAGTTTAGCAGAGCATCTGGAAAAACGGTGAAACTGCCGCCGCTGGGCTGCATCCTAACATGTGACACCGCATGAAATGCAATCTCCTCGTACTCGCTCCGCTCCTGTTGTGCTTAAGCTTGGCGCAAGCTCAGGAAGCACCGTCCGCGCCTGCCTCTCCGATGGCGCCAGTCGCTCCAATGGCCAAACCTGACTCCATCGTTCGGCCGGGCATGCTTTGGGGCACCGTCATCACGCGCGATGAATTCCAACCGCTCACCGGCAAGGAACGGTGGGGCCTTTACTGGCGCCTAACCTATTCAAGGCCCGGTACCTTCTTAGCCGACCCGCGACCCCCCTTAGGCGCGCCTCCCCACCACGGACCCGCGGAGGGTGGGCGAGGCTGGGAGGGCTATGTCAATCGCCTCGCCAATGGTTTTGCCCGTT
>CAYVDY010000215.1:0-10329 GCA_964450255.1 uncultured Candidatus Solibacter sp.
GTGATTGCGGTCGACACAAGTACCTGGATCGCTTACCTGCAAGGAGTCCAAGGCCAGGACACCGAATTGCTCGATCGGGCGCTTCAGGATCGGCAGGTACTAATGCTGCCAGCCGTACTCACCGAACTCTTGAGCGACCCCAAACTCCCCACCGAGGTCTCACAGACTCTGATGGAACTGCCTTTCGTCGACGTGACTCACGGCTACTGGCAGCGGGCAGGCGAACTTAGGGCAAAGGCGCTGGCCAAACGCCGCAAGGTGCGGCTGGGCGATGCCCTGATCGCTCAGAGCTGTGTGGACCGCAGGATTCCTCTCCTGACTCGCGATCACGATTTCCAGGCCTTCGCCGATGCTGCCGGCCTCGATCTCCTGGTGGATTCCGAGCCGGACTGAACCGCTCATTCTCGGCGTTTGTCCGAGCCCCAGTTCGCCATCAGATCCGCAATCATTTTGGGAAGCGCGGCCTCACGCCCAGGAATGAATGCGTGCGCCCCAACACGGTGTTCTGCCTGAAACTCCGGGTCTTCCAACCACTCCGCTCCACCCGGCGAAGGGATCAGCAGCAACGAAACCTCTGGCCGGAGCGAGCCCATCCGAAGAGAGTCCTGGTAAATATGAGCTGATTCCATGGCCTTCAATACACTCGATCGCGACGCGCTGTACTTAGCGTCCAGAACCGCAAAACGAAGACCGATTGGGCCCTCAATCTTCAGCACGAAGTCCGGCACTCTCTCCCCCGACACGGACCACATCCGGCCCGCGCCGGAACGATTGGCTCCAAAGGTCGGCTGCAACAGCAATTCCGCCCGCCAGCCGCCACACGAACCGGCCCACCGGTCCTTCCCCCGGCTCCACCTCCAAGCCGGCATCCGGGCGGCCAGCAACTGCCCAAGACGCACAAAGCACCATCGTTCGTAGAGCTCCCACGAAGGGCTCATCCACAGCCGTTCCGTCATGGCGTTCGCCTCAATGCCCTGTCGCAGCGCGCGCCACCCAACGCTCCACGCTCGCGAGTACGTCGGATCCGCCGCGATGGCCGTGAGCCCGGCGGCCGTAATCTCGACGCGGTGCGCCTCTGTGAACGGAGGTCTTCTCAATGCAGCAGTCAACTGCGTAGCGAGGTCCTCCAGAAACTGCCTGCGCCTCGGCCAACGCGCCGCCAGAGCCGTGCGAGTCTCGCTGACCGGCGCCCTCTCCACTGTGCGCTGCAGCTGTTCGCTCAGCGTTCGTGTTCGCCGCAGTAGCTTCTGCACCAGTGACAGCAGCGTGCGGTTGGCCGCCGAGTCCATCGTCTCTTCGGTTTGCGGAACATCCAACCGGCTGTTCTGGTTAAACCTGGTGCGCCCATCCGCGCCGTCAGTGAACAGCGCCACCGCCGAACTTCGGAGCACGGCCGTCGCCGTTCGCCGGTCCACCCGGCGAGCCTGATGGGCAGGCGCCGAATCGCGGCAGACGCGCAACGTCCGGCGTGGACGGGAGCGGATCGAATCCAACGCCCGCAGCACCTCCGGTCCGTAACGGCGCAGGCGCGCGAAGGCGGCCCACGGCGCCGCCACCACGCCCGATTCGCTGCTCGGGCTGGTTGCCGGCTCAACCCCGCTCACCAGCGCAGGGTCCTCCTCCCACAGGTCAGCCACCATCTGCGCGAAGACCTCGCGCCCCAGCTTGTTGGAGTCCGGTGCAACATCCAGCAGGAAAAGCCCGGCGCTGCTGCCGTCATTTCGAATCAGCTCCGCCGTTACCTCGCCCGCGAAGAAGCCCGGCTCCCAGATCCAACACAAAGGCTCTTCGGCGTGGTCGCGAAGCGGCTCGTCATCGACAAAGAACCGGCATTCCGGGAACGGCTTCTGAAAGCTGTACCGCTTCTTCTCGGAAAAACCAGAGTTCACACACGGCGCCGGCTGAAGTGCCTGCCATGGATCAACAGCGCACCCTTCGCTGCGCCACGCAATCTCCCAGGTTTTGCTCATCTCCAGAAACGAGCGCTCCCGGTCGTCTCCAGATCCATCCTGAGCTCGGCGACCTTCGCGTGCGACCTGTTCAACCCGGCTGCCTTGAGCGTTTCCTCGCAAAACTTCAGCGCCGTTCGGAGCCGCACCGTGTCTTCGCCCCTCAGCTTCGGCAGCACCTTCGCGTAGATTACATCGTCAAGTGCATCTTCAAACGAGAGCGCGCCCCCGGACTGGGCCGCCTGGCCCAAATAGTCGAGTACGTCGTCCACCACGCGCCAGCCAAAGTGCAGTCTCGTAGGCGAGAGTCCGTTCATCAGCAAGGTGAGAATTTCTCTCGCTCGGCCCACCTGGACAGCGTCCAGTCGCCGATCGCCCCAATGCGGGTACGCATTGAGGTCCACTTCCCAGAACTCATGCACAAAGGCCCGGTCCAGCACTTTGTCGGAAAGTCCGTGGGTTGTCTCGTCCATGTTCACCGTGCCGATCAGCACGAGGTTGTTGGGATACCGGATCTCTTCTGGCACGCCATCGAACATCTCGCCTTCCGTGTGCAGTTCGATGAAACCTCCGGTTTCCATGGCCGACAGGAGAGGCGCCATGTACTGCTCGGGATGCGAGAGATTCATCTCATCCAGCACCGCAACGTAAGGATGCTGCGGGTCTCCGGCGGCGGCAATCAGAAGCTCCAGGAACTTGGTTCTAACGTAAGAGTCACCTCGCAGCGGATTCGCGTACCCGAGTAGGGCGCCTGGGTCATACCAACCCGGCTGCACGGGAAACGTGCGCAGTTGCTTGTCCGATCCGCCGTTGATCAGCGCTCGGGCGTACTTCAGGGCCAGCATCGTTTTGCCCGACCCGGAAAGTCCGGTCAGAATCGCGAAGTGACGCCGCGCGTGAGCCCAAAGGCCGGCATGGAGCCTCGTTATCAGAGAGGCAGAAAAATGCACGTCGGTCTGCACGGAGGCGATGATGTCACTCAACGCGGGCAATACAATCTGGACTATTGGAGGTCGCGGATCGATGATCGGCGGCGGATCTGGAGGCAGCGACTCCGGTTGCCAGTGGATCAGCTCCGCCCATCGTTTCCCGGCGTCAGTCAAGTCTTGCATCCCGGTCTCGGTCGTACGCACAACGCCCATCGAGCGCAACCACCCAAGCATCGCCTGGGGAGCGAAGGCTGTCGTCCAACCCGGATTGACGGTCTGAACTAAGGCAGTCAGTTCGCCAACCGGCAGCGGCCCGCGATCCCGCAGCGCCGCAATCAGATGATCGACGCCGAGGATGCGCGTGAGCAGCCAGTCAGCAAGACCGCCCGCGTCCTGTGTCGCCAGGACGTTCCGGCCTCGCTCTGTTGGTACGTACTGGTCGCCCTCCCGGCGGAGTACGTCGAATTCACTCTGGAGTGCGTTGATCCCAACACGGAGTGAGCTGTCCTTGGAATCGGGTGCCGAACTGCGGAGGAACTCCAGTAGATCCTCGCGAGGAACGCCGTCACCTACGAAACGTAGAGTCGACAAGAGAACCGGAAAATACCCACGTACCGCAGTCAGTCCGCGACGGCGCATTTCGGGGCGCAAGGGGTTCAGGCGGACCTCGTCGCCGGTGGATGCCTCCACGTTGCTGGGAACGCTTGTTGGCGCGCCTGCAAACTGCTGCTCGTGCAGCATCCACGCCAGCACCATTCGCTCGGCCAGCGCCTGGGGCTCACTGCCGGGGTCTCCCAAGAGCCCATCCAGTCGATGACGAATCCACACGTGCCGGCCAGCTGGCTCAACTGCAGTTTCTCCACCCATTACCCGGAAGAGACTTGCCAGCGCGCTCCTGCTCGCAATCGTAGTCATCGCCTCCGGATATAGCGCTGCGAGCACCCGGAAGATCTTCAGGTGCGGCACGCCCTTGCCCAGAAACGGTTGCAGTCGGGCTTCCAGCTCCAGGTGCAGCTCAGTCAGAAACCAGGACCATTCCTCCTTGGACCCCGGTATTTGGTTCATTGATCGCTCAGCGAACCAGCTCCGGAATCCGGGGTCATCCAACGCGTTTCCAATGTTGATGTTGCCCTGTCCAACCGCAGCGATGTGGTTGTCGTTCCACAGTCGCTCCTGAAACTCGCGCGTACTCCGCTCCAACACGTCAGCGGATCGCACCCACCGGATCGTCTCTGCGATGTCGCGGGTCCATCGCTTCTCCGCTTCAGACCATCCGCTCGGGTCTCCTATCGCCTCCACCGCCGCGCGAAGACCTTCATCACTGGCGAGATCGTGTGTGCTCATTTAGCAACTCTTGTATCACGAACAGCCAGCCAGTCACGCTCTCCCAGAGGCAGACCCTCTACCCGTCACCTCATCTCCGTCTCCGCGCCCGGCCCCACGTCCGCAGCCCAGTGCACGATGGATTTCGGACACGTTGGATCCGCCAAGTACAGTCCTGCATGGTCTTCGCGCCGCTCGATTCGAAAACACTCAACCAAGCCGCGGGCGTTCTCCTGCCGGAACCTCTTGCTGTTAGCGGCGCACTTGGCATAGGTCCAGTCGTATCCGATCGATCCTTCCGCCGCCCTCACGAACAGCCCGTTTAGTAGATCAAATTCCAGAACGCCTCTTTTGGGAGCTGCTGCTCCCCACTCGGTGTATTCGCCGTACTCGTTGCTCGAGCGGAGCCGCTGATGGCTAAATCCCAAGACCCTTAGCGGGGCCTCGGGTTTTCGACCGGGTCGCGGGCGGCGCAGGTATCGCGACAGTCGCTCAGAACAGCGGCCTTGCTTCGCCTCCAACGCGAACAGCCGTCGAGACGACTCATTCGCATAGTAGACAAACTCGCGGTCCCCTGGCTCGCTCTCATCGGCGACCCGGATGAGAACGGAGAGCGGGATCTGCTCAAAGAACCGCTCCAAGAGGCGCTCGTCCTCCGGGTCAAGTCCAAACTCCTCTTCTTCGTGAGCGGGGCTCATGACGCCCCTCTTAGAAGCGCCATGCTTATCGTCCTCACGGGTCATCGTGTTGGAGGGTAAGCTGATCGACGCCAGATGAGTAATTCTCTTCTGCTCTTCGTCGAAGAGCGGAAACCGCAACGTCACCCTTTGCTTCCCATAGTTCCCGCTGAAGTCCCACCGCTCTAGTGAGATCAACCTCTCACCCCTGCGGACAACTCGATCGGCCAGCTCAATTTCCTTGCCGAAGTGCGGGCCCCAAAAGTTCGCGTCACTCGGCGCCTTTCCGCGTAGCTCCCGTGCCGGCCTCCCAAGCAGCCTTTCACAGTACGGATTCGCCGCGACCAAGGTGCCCGCCGTCGCCTCTCGGATGGTAAGGCTCGCTGGCGTGGCCCGAAAGATTTTCGAAAGCCAGTGATTCGTCGAACTACGCAACTTCAGCAGCGGTGCGGCGCGAAAATCGTCGGCGTTCTGCCGGCCGGTCCAGTTCCGAGTGGCCGCTTTGCCCAGTTGGAAATAAGCCGCCCCCACTTTGGTCAGAAAGGCCCCATATCGGGACGCGCCAGGGTTAATGGAGGCCAGCAATCCGTCCTGGGGCACTCGTATGCCGCTTAGTGCCAGTACATCCAGGACTCCCTGCGCCACTTGGCAGGACGATGTGATGATCGCGAAGTCGGCCGGACCCGATACGCTGCGGTCCCAAAAGGGCCTGCAGGTGGGAGTGCCGCTCGTGCCTAGTTTGCCCGCGGAATTGAGCACATAAACGCCCAGTAGCCGTCCCGCCAGTTCGTCGTCCAACCGAAAATCGTCGGAGTTGAACTCGGCTCTGGTGCTGTCCTGGCAACTCCTCGCCAGGACTTCCTTGGTGCTTGAATGCTGCAGCTCCAAACGGCCATCCTCCCGAAGTGCATCTGAGCACCCGGCGAGCCACTCACTACTGCTATCGCCGTTCGAGAACACAAACACGACTGGGCGCCTGCTGGACGTGGTCTGATGCTCTGGCCCTCCAACCGGATCCTCGCTCTCTGCCCGCGGATCTACTGGATCCCCCCAGAAGAGGGCCTCTGCCACTGCCTTGCCCAACGCCCTGCCGCCGCCAGCGCGGTCGGCCACAATGTTTGGAACACCCTCAATGACGTCCTCTCTCGCCCGCTCGATGTCCAGAAAAGCAATATCGCGCCGCGCGCACTCGTCTTGAACATCTGCGCGAAGGCCCGTCGATGCCCCGAAGTAGACCACGGAATCGGCGCTTGTCAACCCGTCCAGCCTTCGGCCCAACTCCGCGGCGTCCGGCGAGTCGCCAGTGAGTTCGTCCAGTAGCCAGTTTGATTCTGCTAGTAGGCCCTCTCGAAAGCGCGTCAGATCGGGCAGGCCTCGCGCTGGGCTGATCAGGAACAGGCGCCTTTTCGCCCCTTGTGTTGAACCTCGCTCGCCAACGCCCGGGGTTGCACCCGCCTTGGCTCCAATTGCCCTTCGACGCTCACCTGGAAAGCCCCCATCCGGTTGAAACTCGAAACGGAAGAGGTATGGTGGTTTCGTGATGTCGACCGGGCCGTTCGGTCCGAACGGTATTCCGATGGTCCCGTCACACGCCACTTTACACTTCTTCCTTAGGTTGTGCAGCGCCATCCGAGTCTTTTCACGCGATGTTTCTGTTTTGGCGTTCTCGAAGATACGTCTGATCTCGATCTCCATTGGACTGCCCTGGGCTAGATCTGCCGAAACCGGCATCGCCGCACGCAAGGTCGCGTTGAAGTGCTTTTGTGCCATCGCCCGCACAAGTTCCCTGAGGATCTTGCTCCTTTTCGGTGACTCGCCGGACAGACCTGTCGCGGTGACGACTATTGACAACGCGAACATTGAGAGGCCGCTACTCCCGGCCTCCACGAGCGCCGATAACACCTTTTTTTCAGGGCCGGGCCGCGCATGCTTGTCAATCTCGTTACTCAGTTCCAAAAGTTGCTTGCGAGTTGGCAGCCGGGCTTGATTCATGATCGAACAGTATATCGCACGCCAAAACAGATTCAACGGATTATCTGTTGGATCTGTTTGCCTTGATCCAGTCTCTGTAAGTGGTTGATAATGCAACAGTTATTATCCGTGTCAACTTGAAATACCGCCCCTGTTCTGCTTTCATTGACTCATGCCCAGGCCATTTCGGCTTGGCCGAGTTGTCAAGGAGATCACATGAACATACAGATCCTCATTCCTGTCGCGGTGCCGATATTGGCGCTGGCGTTCACCGTCACCGCTGCTGGTCAGCAGCTAACCTGTGCCGATCGCGGCATCGTCGTGAAGAAGGCCTTCTGCGTGGCGAGTCATGCACGGTGCTACCACCTCGTCCAATCACCGGTAGGGCTAACCCAAAACCAGGCGAAGTCACTGGTCGCGCGGTGCAAGATGGACAGACGCTACCAGCCTGTCATGGCCACGCTGCAAACCAAAACCATCTATGACGACGTGATCAGTCGCCTCGGCCGAGCGGTTCTGCGGGGAAAGGAGCCCGAGGAGCATACCTGGGTCGGGGCTGGCGTCGACCCGCGAGACGGAATAGTGAAGTGGTTCGACGGCACCCCCATCCAGTTCAAGTTGTGGGGCGCCTGGGCCAAATCAAAGCCGGATACGCCTCCCGACGACGCAGTGGTGCTTCACGCTGGCGATCCCGGCAAGTTCAGCGATGAAAGCTCGCGTTCCAAGTTCACCCGTATCCTGCTCGAAACTCGCCGCTAGGAGTAGCGAGAACCATGTTGAAACGCATCCTCCTACTAGTACTCGCAGTGCCGGCCCTCCCGCTGAGCGCGGGAGGGCCGGCCGCCTCCGCTGCCGTGAAGCTGGCTCTCGATTTAGAAGACGCTGCCGAGGATCCGCAACTCTTGCCCCAGGACCGGGTGTTTCTCCTCCGGTCGCTCGCCTCCTCCCGGCTTCCCGCCCTCAAGGCCTCGCGCGACTGGGCGGAAAGCCACCTCCGCTCACGGCCCGGCGAGGAGCAAGCACCCAATGCCTCCTTGCCGGGGGAAGAGTCTCCGCCTGCCGATTCAAACGTCGAAGCTGGCTCGGGATCGCTGGATGAAGACCTCCGGCCAGTGCTGCCCGAGCGCTGCACACCATCTGAATCTCCGCGATTCGATGACATCCAGTGTCCCGGCGCCGGTCACCTGGTTCGCCTCGAAGAGCTTGTCCGATTCCTTCACGGCGTTCGGAAGACTTGGCCGCGCCAACGCTGGCAAGCCGAATGCTCGTCGGCGCTCGGCCAAGCGGAAACGCTGCTAGTTGTTCAGCGGTCCCTGCTCCTTAGGGTGGAACTGACCGCCGAGGTTGCAGAATTTGACCCAGATAGGGCCATCGAGTCGCTGCGGCGAGTGGCTCGAGATCTCGAAGCGTTTTGGCCGGCTCTTGCCCTGGCTTTCAGCCTTCAGGACGCTGGTGACATTGTGGTAGACGATACAATCTCAGTCGTAGCGCTGACCGCCTTCCTCGAACACCGCTTCGCCGTGGCCGGTCCCAGCTTCAAATCGCTTCTCCAGACCCGCATCGACGATGTCGCAGCTCTGATCGATCAGATTCCGCAACCACACACCCGCCTGGCATTGCAGGTTCTCGTCTTCAGCGTGGTCTCTCAGTAATGGGCCCTCGCCACTGTCTGGGGAGGCAAAACCCCGTCGTTGAGCCTCTCGCGCAATAGCAGTGGCTTCTCGCATGCGCGATGCCGCCGACACCGCTTCCAGTGCCTTGGACCTCGTCCCATACTGCCCCGTTCGACAGTCCAAGGCCGATCCTACAAGAAACGGTAGCCATCTTTTTGGACGGTCGCGCCTACCCAATGAGGTTCGTGATTGTCATGGTGCACCCGCCCGCCGCCCGCTCCTGCCAGTTTGCCCCAAATTCGCAAAGTCATTTCGCGCGACGTGAGTATCGCTAACGCGCTGCACAAAAACGACTTACCGAATACTTGACCAGCCGGAATTTGGTGGCCGCACCGTAGAATGGAAGGTGGAATGAGTACTGTATGCCTGAATTGACCCGTCCACCACGTCGGACCGCCGCCAACCGCGCCCACGCCTGCCCGTTCTCTCGCAAACCCACGTTCCCTCCGGCCATCCCATGTGTCACCTCGTTCATCGACCGAGTTCTCGCCACCAACATCCTCCAGCGCACGGACATAGCCGCTCGAGCCCTCACACCCAATTTCCCGCTAGGCCGAACGATCCTATATCTAAATGAAACCAAATATCTTACAACCCCCGAGAAACCATCAATCGGAACTGCCCCCACGGAAGCTCAGAACGAAACTCTTTCACTACGCCGATCAACCCCATACATCATTGAAAACACACCTCTTACCGCCACCTTGGAAACACCTGTCGGTCCTGCCGCCACCCAAACTCAGACGAAATCTCTCTCCCTTCGCCGATCGACCCCATACATCGCTGAAAATAAACCACTTACCACCACACCCAAAACACTAACCCCGCCCACTTGGGTCACTAGCCCCACCCGCTGCCGGGAAATCCTCCCAGTCACCGTCTCCACCCCCCACCCGCGCACCCTCAACCGCCCGCTTATCCACAACTGCGCCATATCCCCCACTATAAGATTTTCCGATATTAATGGCCGCATAAGTAACCCCAACCATATCAATACATCCAGA
This sequence comes from uncultured Candidatus Solibacter sp., assembly GCA_964450255.1. Classification (GTDB taxonomy): domain Bacteria; phylum Acidobacteriota; class Terriglobia; order Bryobacterales; family Bryobacteraceae; genus Paludibaculum. The sequence goes on from CAYVDY010000215.1 coordinate 9,527, forward strand.
TCTTCCAGTCTGATACTCTGGAGTTGGCCCCCCAGTTGCAACCCTCAGTAAGGCGAGCTCTATAACCAATGCCCAGAATCAAAGTTACCCTCGACGGGAACGAAGCAGCTGCGTACGTAGCTCATAAGACTAACGAAGTCATCGCAATCTATCCCATCACGCCATCGTCCAACATGGGCGAGTGGTCGGACCAGTGGTCCGCGGAAGGCAAGCCTAACATCTGGGGCTCAATTCCGAGTGTCATCGAAATGCAGAGCGAAGGCGGCGCCGCCGGTGCCGTCCACGGTGCGTTGCAGGCTGGGTCTTTGACGACCACGTTCACGTCGTCCCAGGGCCTCCTGCTCATGATCCCCAACATGTACAAGATCGCCGGTGAGCTCACCTCCACGGTCTTCCATGTCGCCGCCCGCAGCATCGCGGCCCAGGGATTGTCCATCTTTGGTGATCACCAGGATGTCATGAGCGTTCGCGCCACCGGTTGGGCCATGCTGGCCTCCAACTTGGTTCAGGAAGTCATGGACTTGGCGATCATCGCCCAGGCCGCTACCCTCGAAGCCCGCATCCCCTTCATCCACTTCTTCGACGGCTTCCGCACCTCCCACGAAGTCCAGAAGGTAGAGCAGTTGACAGTGGACGATCTCAAGGCCATGCTGCCTTCCGACCTCATCCGCGCCCACCGCGCCCGCGCCCTATCTCCCGACGCCCCCGTCGTTCGTGGCACCGCCCAAAACCCCGACGTCTACTTCCAGGGCCGCGAAACCGTCAACCCTTACTACCTCAAGGTCCCCGGCATCGTGCAGAAA
>CAYVDY010000216.1:0-10325 GCA_964450255.1 uncultured Candidatus Solibacter sp.
CAAGCTGGTGTATCCGGGCGGCAGGCTGCAACACGCAGGCGTCGTGGTGGGAGTGGGCGCGGGGGGCGGAGCGATGCACCTGTATCATGGGTTTCCGCGAGAGTTCGTGGGCTACAACGCGTTTACGCACGTGGTCAGGAACTACTCCTCGGTAACGGGCGCGTGCCTGGCTACCCGAATGAGCGTATTCGAGGACGTGGGCGGCTTTGACGAGCAATACGGAACGGACTACAACGACACGGACTATTGCCTGAAGCTGATGGAGCGCGGATACCGGATCGTCTATACTCCGTACTGCGAGCTGTACCACTTCGAGGGGCAAAGCATTCCCCGCAAAGGGCAGGCGACCGCGGAACTGGCCAGTTTCCGGGCCAAGTGGGCCAAGTACCTGGATGCGGACCCGCACTATAACGTGAATCTGAGCCGGACGCGGTTTGATTGCGCGGCCCGCGGCGACGGAGAGTGATGCCGAACGATCGCGATGCACGGCTGGACGAGGCGCTTCGAGAACTCAGGGAAGCACGCAACGAGAACCGCGCCTTGCGGGCCGAGTTGGCGAACCTGGATGCCCGGATCTCCGCGGTAGAGCGGAGCGTGGTGTTCCGGAGTTTGCGGGCGGTTGGGTTGCAGGGGCAGTTGATGCAGCGCAAAGCCGGCCAGGCGTTGCTGCGTTCAGGACTGCATCCGCTGTACGCCAAGCTAATGGGCAGCCGACAGGCGGAGCGCACCTATGAAGAGTGGCTGAAGAGGCACCGGGTGGATGATCCGCTAGGCGGCGTCATGACGGACGGAGCGCTGATCAGCGTAGTGATGCCGACGCGAGCGCCGCGATTGGAGTGGCTCAAGGCAGCGGTGGAATCCGTAATCGGGCAGACTCACAGGAACTGGAAGTTGGGCATCGGGGTGGATGGGGAGATCGGGCAGGCAGGCGAGTTTCTGCGGGCGCTCGCGAACAGCGAGCCGCGAGTGGTGGTGACTGAGACTGGGGGCGAGGGCATCTCGGCGGCGTTGAATCGTGGCCTTGCCGAGGCGCACGGGGAGTTCGTGGCATTTCTGGATCATGACGACGTGCTGGAGCCGACCGCGTTGGCGCATGTGGACAAGAGGCTGAGCGAAGGCCAATTCGACATCGTGTATTCGGACGAAGGGTACATCGACGAGCAAGGGGCGCCGCTGCAGCCGAACTTCAAACCGGGGTGGTCCCCGAGTCTGCTGCTGACCTGCATGTATATGGGCCACCTGTTGGTGTTGCGACGGGAGAGCATCGCAGCGGCGGGCGGATTCCGAACGGAGATGGACGGAGCGCAGGACTACGATCTGGCGCTGAGGATGGTGGGACAAGGTGCGCGGGTGGGACACATTCCGAGGGTGCTGTACCACTGGCGGCGGCATGGAGGCTCCACTGCGCAGTCGCAGGAAGCGAAGCCGTATGCACAGGAGGCTGGACGCCGCGCGGTGGAGGACGAGGCACGCAGGCGGGGTTGGACGGCGACGGTGACGAACAGTGGGCGTCCGAACACGTTCCGCCTGGAGATGGCGCAGGCGGCGGAAGCGCTGGTGTCGATCGTGATCCCGACGCGGAGCGCGGCATTGCTGGAGCGGTGCCTGGGCGAATTGCGTCGGAAGACGAGCCACGCGCGGTATGAACTGGTGGTGGTGCACCATTTGCGCAACGACGCCGAGGACGAGCGGATTGAGGCGGTGGCGGCGGCGCACGAGGCGCGTGTGCTGCGGTACGCGGGGCCGTTCCATTTCTCGAAGATGTGCAACGAGGCGGCGCAGATGGCGAGCGGCGAGGTGCTGCTGTTCCTGAACGACGACGTGGAGCCGGTGAACGAGGATTGGCTGGCGCGATTGTGCGGCGTGCTGGCGCGCGAGGGAGTTGGGGTGGCAGGGGCACGGCTGAAATATCCGGAAGGCTCGATCCAGCACGTGGGCATGGTGCTGGGGATGTCGGACGGAGTGGGCCATTTGGGACGGCATCTGCGGGGCAGCAGCTACTGGCCGTGGATCGATTTCCCGCGGGAAGTGAGCGCGGTGACGGGGGCGTGTCTGGCGGTGAAGCGGTCTCTGTTCGAGCAGTTGGGCGGGTTCGACCTGGCGTTTCCGGTGAACTACAACGACGTGGATCTCTGCCTGCGGGCGCGGGAAGCTGGATATCGTGTGGTGCTGGAAAATGGCGCGGAACTGATCCATCGGGAGGCGGTGACGCGCCAGGGGGGCACGAACGCAGAGGAGCGGCTGCTGTTCCACCGGCGGTGGGGCATCTGTTGGAAGCGGGGGATGAGTACTTCACTCCGCATCTGCGGCTGGATGTCGAGGACTTATCGCTGGTGCGATAGGAATGGGGGCGCATGGCCGGCTATTCGGGAACGCCGCTGGCGAATAAACTGGGGATCAAGGCGGACAGTGCCGTTGCGCTGATCGATGCGCCGAACCGCATGGAGGAGCAGCTCGCACCGTTGCCGGAGGGGGTGAGACTGCGGTTTGACAGCGGAGGCGCGGTGAGAACGGCGCTGCTGTTTGTGCGCAGCCGGTCGGATGTGGCGGCTGGATTTGATGGGGCGGCGAGTTGTGTGCAGGCGAAGGGGCACCTGTGGATCGCGTGGCCGAAGAAGACGTCCGGCGTGGCGACGGACCTGAAAGACGATTTCGTGCGGGAGTACGGGCTGGCGCGGATGTGGGTGGATTTCAAGGTGCGCGCGATTGACGAAGTGTGGTCGGGCTTGTGCTTCGCGCGGCGATAGCGACTACAATTTGCCTATGAGACTGCTTTTCTGTCTGGCCGCGCTTGGTTGCGCTTCCTATGCCGCTGACCTGCGATTGGGCATCGTCGGCACCGACACATCGCACACCACGGCGTTCGCTTCCGTGCTGAACGATCCGGCTCACAAGGACCACATCCCTGGCGCTCGCATCGTGGCTGCGTTCAAGGGCGGCAGCGCGGACCTGAAAGAGAGCGCCAGTCGCGTCGACAAGTACGCCGACGAGCTACGTTCAAAGTATGGCGTCGAGATCGTGCCCGACATCGCGACGCTGCTGACGAAGGTGGACGCGGTGCTGCTGGAGAGCGTGGACGGCAGGCCGCATCTGGCGCAGTTCCGGGAGATCGCCAAGGGCGGCAAGCCGGTGTTCATCGACAAACCGCTGGCGTCGACACTGGCAGACGCTCGGGAGATCGCGCGGGTGGCGAAAGCGAACAACGTGAGGTGGTTTTCGGCGTCGTCACTGCGGTTCAGCGACGGCATGCCGGCGCTGCGGCTGGAGGGTTTGAATGGAGTGATGGCGTGGGGGCCTGGACCGATGGAGGAGCATCACCAGCTCGACCTCACATGGTACGGGATTCACACCGTGGAGACACTGTACACGCTGATGGGGACAGGCTGCGTGGAAGTGACGCGCACGTACGCCCCGGACGTGGATTTGGTGACGGGCAAGTGGCGGGACGGGCGCATCGGGACGATTCGTTTGCACCGGCCGTACTCCGGGTTTGGCGCGACGGCGTTTTCGCCGAAGGTGATCAAGTCCAGCGAGAAGGACTTCTACAGCGGCTACAAAGGGTTGCTGAAGGAGATCGTGCTGTTCTTCCAGGGCGGCAAATCGCCAGTGGATGAGGCGGAGACGATGGAGATGTTCGCTTTCATGGATGCGGCGCAGCGCAGCCGGGAAGCGGGCGGGGCGCCGACGGCGCTGCGATAGAGCCTCCTCATGCAGACGGACTTTGTGCTGTTCGGCCGGGCGCACCTGCTGATCATGGCGGCGATCCCGGTGGTGGCTGCGCTGCTGGCTTGGGCGGCTCGAACAAGTCCGGCGGCGGGACGCCGAATCCGTCTGACGATGGGCTGGTTTCTGTTGGTGAATGAACTGGTGTGGTACGGCTTCCGGCTCTACACCGAGGGGTGGCGGTTCCCGGAGGGGCTGCCGCTGCAGCTGTGCGACCTGACGCTCTGGCTGGCGGTGTTCAGCCTGCTGACGCTGAATCGCTGGATCTGCGAGCCGGCGTTTTTTCTGGGCATTGCCGGGGCGTCGATGGCGGTGCTGACACCGGAGTTGTGGGCGCCGATGCTGTCATATCCGACGATCTACTTCTTCGTGGCGCATGGCGGCGTGATTGGGGCGGCACTGTTTCTAGTGTGGTCGAAGCAGGCGCGGCCGGCGCCCGGGGCGGTATGGCGGGCGCTGCTGGTGGTGAACGTTTGGGCGGCGCTGGTGGGGACGTTCAATGCACGGTTCGGCACGAACTACATGTTTCTGTGCCACAAGCCTCAGGCGGCCTCGGCGCTGGACATGATGGGTCCGTGGCCATGGTATCTCCTGGCGGGCGAGGCGGCGGCGGTCGTGCTGTTTCTGCTCTTGAGCCTGCCATTCCGGCGGCGGCGCGCGGGTTAGCATGAGAGGGTGCGTATCCTCATTGGCAATCTCCTTCTCACGCTGAGCCTGGCGGCCCAGTCCTTTACACCCATCAGTCAGATTCAGGGTCCGGGCAGAACATCGCCGATTGCGGGGCAGACGGTGACCACGCGGGGCGTGGTGACCGGTGTGCGCTCGGCTGGCTTCTACATGCAGTCGCAAGCGGCCGATGCCGACGGCGATCCGCTGACGAGCGAGGGTCTGTATGTATTCACGCGCACGGCTCCGCCGGCGGCAGCGGTGCGAGGAGCGCTGGTGCGGGTGACGGGCGTGGTGACGGAGTTCCGTCCGGCGGCGGATACGAGCGGCCCGACGCTGACTGAGTTCACGGGCGGCATCAAGGTGGAGGCGGAGGGCACGGCCGAGATTCCGGAGGCGGTGGCGCTGACGCGCGGGCTGGTCTCACGCGGACGGGAGTTGGACAATCTGGAGGCGTACGAGGGCATGCGGGTGAGCACCGAGCGGCTCGTGGTCGTCAGCCCAACGGCTTCCAATGGAGTGTTCATCGGCGTGCTGCCGGGGACGCCACGGCCAACGCGGCTACCGGGCCTGACGGAGTTTGCCGAGCGGTTGCGGGTGGATGTGACGGGGCAGGGCGGCACGCGCATTGAGGCGGCCGCCGGCATGACGGTTTCGAACCTCAGCGGGCCGCTGGACTTCTTCTCGCGCATGTGGACCATCGTGCTGGACCGCGGCGAGCGGGTGTTCACGGAGATGCAGCCCGCACAGCCGCTGCCCGCGCCGACGGCGAGCGAATTCACGCTGGCCAACCTGAACCTGCTGCGATTCCTCAGCACGGACTCGCAACTGGCGGCGCGGACGCAGAAGCTCTCGCTGCTGGTGCGCACGATTCTGCATCTGCCGGACATTCTGACGGTGGAGGAGTGCGGCGACCTGCAGGTGCTGGAAACCGTGGCAGCGCGGATTAACCAGGACGCTGTGGACGCCGGCCTGGCGGATCCGCAGTACCGGGCGTTTCTGGAAGAGGGCAACGACGGAACCGGCATCGACGTAGGATTCCTGGTGAAGACCGCGCGCGTGGAGATCCGGGCGGTGTTTCAGGAGGGCAAGGACACGCAGTATATCCGCCCCGACGGACGGCCGGAGACGTTGAACGACCGGCCGCCACTAGTGCTGCGGGCGTTGATCGCGGGGCGGTTTCCGATCACGGTGGTGGCGAACCACTTGAGATCCCTGACTGACATTGAAGACCCGGTGAGCGGTCCGCGAATCCGGTTGAAGCGCCAGTTGCAGGCGGACTATCTGCGACTGCTGCTGCAGCGGCGCGCGGCGGAGACTCCGGGGGAGCCGATGGCGGCGCTGGGCGACTTCAACGCATTCCAGTTCGAGTCGATGCCAGGCGACGACCCGCTGGCGATACTGCGGGACGGCCCGCCCGCGATGACGCTGCTGACGGACTTGCTGCCGCTGGACCAAAACGCGTCTTATGTATTCAACGGCGCGGCGCAGACGCTGGACCACATTCTGGTGAACCGCGGGCTGGGGGCGGCACTGAGCCGGATCGGGTATGCGCACGTCAACGCGGGATACCCGGATTCGCTACGCACGGTGGCGGCTCGGCCGGAGCGCGTCTCGGATCACGACGCGGTAATGGCATATTTCACACTGACGGTTCCGGCGTTCACGGCGGCGGGAGTTTATGATCTTTCGACGAGCCTGACGGGTGCGGTGGCGCCGGGTTCCCTGATCGCGGTGGAGGGGCCGGGGCTACGGCCGGGCCAGGCGGTTACGGTGGACGGGCAGGAAGTGGGCACGCTGCTGGCGGGTCCCGGGTTTGTGGCGATGAACATGCCGTCCGGGCTGAGCGGACGGGCGAAGCTGTCCATTGGCGGCGTGGAGGTGGAGTTGCCGGTGCAGGCGGCGGTACCGGGGATCCTCTCGGCGCAGATGACAGCCGATTCGATTGAGATCCACGTGACGGGCCTGAACGGGCAGGAACCGGCGGTGACGCTGGGCGGGTTGGCGTGCGAGGTATTGTCGGTGGAAGCGGCGGATGCGAGGTACGCCCCTGGCGTGACGCTGGTGCGTGCGAGCCTGCCGGCGGCGAGCGATTTTGCGTTGGTGGTGACGGCGGCGGGCCACAGCTCCCAACCTGTTGATTTACGGCCGTAAACAGCAAGTTGGCGAACAGACTGGAACTTTTCCGGAGGGACGGGTGTCTTTATGTATAACGGCGCCCAGTAAATGGCGCTAAGATGGCAGTGCGGAGGCACCCATGGAGCCGGGTCAACAAGAACCAGAGCTCTGTAGCGAATTGGCTCCCCCGGAATGGCCGGGGTGGTCGAGCGAGGGGTGTCTGCTCGAAGGGCTTCGTTCAGGCTCCGAGGCAGCATACGAGCTGCTGGTGGAGCGATTCCAGTCGCCGGTGTTTCACCTGGTGCAGCGGCTGATCGAAGATCCCAACGAAGCGGGCGACGTGACGCAGGATGTATTCCTGAAAGTTTTCCGGAACGTTGGCTCTTTCCGCGGCCAGAGTTCGCTCAAGACCTGGGTGTACCGCATTGCGGTGAATGAAGCGCACAACCGGCGCCGCTGGTTTGGACGCCATCGCCGCGCGGAAGTGGGCATCCAGGGAGACGATGAAGGCCGGGGATATCTGGATCACCTGAGTGATTCAGCCCGCTCGCCGTACGATCTGACACTCAACGAGGAGTGGAAATCGGCTATCGAGAGGGCCTTGGCCGGGCTCAATCCGGTATTCCGTTCAGCGGTAGTGCTGAGGGATATCGAGGATCTGAGTTATGAAGAGATTGCCGACGTTTTAGATGTATCGCTCGGCACGGTAAAATCACGGATCCTGCGTGGGCGTGAATCGCTGCGCAAGGCTCTGGTGGAGCAGTTGGAACCGGCCCGGGGTCTCGAGTTTACCCCGCAGCCGATTTCCGATTAGAGGTGAGCACCGTTATGGAATGCCAACAGGTCAAGTTGACGCTCTCCGCGTTCCAGGATGGGTGTGTGGTGGAATCCGAGCGGCGCGAAATCGCTGCCCACGTAAAAAAGTGCCGTGATTGTGCCGCGCATCTGGATCAACTGTCAGCGGTCCGCCGCTCGCTTCGGGCGATGCCGCGCCGTCCCATGCCTGCCAACCTGGCGCTCTCGCTGCGCTCCATGGCGTCGAGGGAATCTTCCTTCCGCCGGCGCTATGCGGGGTTCCGCGGCTGGGTACAGAATCAATACGATCAGCTCTCATTATTCAGCAACAATCTGATGCGGCCGATCGCGCTGCCGGCGGCCGGCGGCTTGGCCTCCGCGGTTCTGCTGTTTTCGATGGTAATGACCAACTTCCAGGGCATCGTGCGCTCTCCGCTGAACGACATTCCGCTGTCGATTGCGACGGATCCTTCGGTGAAGAATATGCTGCTGGATGTCTCAGAGGCGGAGTTCACTGTGGATGTGTTCGTGGACGAACAGGGTCGGGTGATCGATTACTCCTTCCCGGACGGCTACGGTTCGATGAACACGTCGCAGATGCGCCGCAAGCTCGAGAATTCGCTGCTCTTCACGGAATTCAGCCCGGCCACGACGTTCGGCCAGCCGACATCGGGCTGGGTCCGGATGAAGTTCAAGGGCCGCAGCGAAATCGACGTACAGGGTTAAGCGGCCACGCTTGGGTAGACCACTCGGACAGCATTTCCTGTTTCAGCGCCCCATTCTGGAGCGCATTGCGCAAGCTGCGTGCCCGGAGCGGGAGCCGCTTTGCATCGAGATAGGACCTGGCCCGGGCGGGTTGACGGAGTGCCTGCTGGAGCGGTGCGAGCGGCTGGTGGCGGTGGAATTGGACCCAATTCTGGCAAGCAGTCTGCGGGCACGGTACGAGCCGGAACCGCGGTTTTCGCTGATGGAAGCCGACATTCTGCAAGCGGATCTTTCGGGCCTGGGCCCGGCAGTGGTCTGCGGCAATATCCCGTACTACATCACGTCGCCGATCATTGAGAAGGCTCTTTCGCTGAGCCCGAATCTGTTGCGCGCGGTGTTTCTGATCCAGCGGGAGGTGGCCGACCGCTTGATCGCGCAGCCTGGATCGCGGGACTACGGGTATCTGAGCGTGTGCACGCAGGTGGCGTGCCGGGTGGAAAAGCTCTTCGTGGTGAAGCCAAACGCGTTCCGTCCGCCGCCGAAGGTGGATAGCGCGGTGGTGCGTTTAACGCCGCACGCTGCGCCGCTGGCGCCTCCGGCGTTCCTGAAGTTCGTTTCGGCGTGTTTCCAGCACAAGCGAAAGACCCTGAGGAACAACCTGGCTGCGCGGTATGGGCATGACATCGCCGACGGGCTGCCGCACAGGGGGCGGCGGGCGGAGGAGATGAGCATCGAGCAGTTGCTGGAAGTGTTCCACTGCCTGTAGGCGGGGGAATTGGGTTCGAGTTTTCAAGTTATCGGGCGCCTCCCGCGGTGCGGGCGGCGGGGGCGGCGGATTGGGTTCGATTGTCCATTGTGGCTCCGAGCTTCTGCGCCATTTCGGCTTCCATGTTGCGGAGGGTGTGGCGGACGACGACCTTGTCGCAAGCTGCATCGCAGGCTTCCTGAGCGCGGGCGACGGCGGCGCGGCGGCGAAGGACATGGATGGGGTTCACGAGAGCGGGCGTGGGGGCGGGCGGCTGGGTGGCGGCCTCCATGGGATCGACGATTTCGCCGCTGAGGCGATTTACCTGCAAAGCCTGGATCTCCTTGAGGGTTCGCTGGTAGGTCCGTTCGGTGCGGCGGGCGTAGAGGTCGATGCGCTTGAGGCGGTCGGCCATATAAAAAGTCAGTAGCGGGTCGCCGCCATCACACTGGGGATCGAGTTGGGAGGCGACTTCGGCGCGGCGGCAGCGGCGGAGTCCCCAGGAGGCGTGAGTGAGCTGTGTGAAGAGGTCGCGTTCGAGGGCGCCGACGGGCTGGATGCTGGCTTCGAGGGAGGTCATGAAGTCAGAGAACTCCTGCTCCTCGCCGGCGAGGATGACGAAGTCCTTGGAGCAGAGTCCGTGGCTGGTGTTGTTGCGGGCGGAGGCGGCTTTTCCTTCGACGGTGCGGGGCCCGGTGGAGCGGCGGGCATTGGCCTGATTGGCGTGGATCTGGGCGGCGGTGGCCATGGGAGCAATCCTTTCGATGTTGGCGGTAGACGGAAACGGCCCCGCTGGGGGGAGCGGGGCCGCGCGTGTTGGAACGATGCCGTGTGGCGGCACCCGATGACACGGTAGCAGACGGGCGCAAGCTTTTTCGGGCGCCGGAGTGGGTGGGACGGGGCGAGAGAGTGGAAATCGTTGGGAAACGGGTGAATTGTTAAGGCTGGATTAAGGTGTGAACGGGGTTGGGGGGGCGGATGGAAAGGGGCGGCGGCGAGGGGGATCGGCACCGGTGTATGGACCGTATGCGAGAATTCCGTCACGCGGACTTACCATGGCCTTCCCACGGCCGACTGGCCGGCAAAATCCGGCCGTCCCCGGATCTCGCGTCCAGCCTGCGCTGGGTTGGCAGAGAGGTGTATCTTCAAATGAGACTCAAACGTCCTAAAACAAGATTCCGTATGGATGATCCAGTCTGACAAGGAGAGAGAAACTGATGCGCGCGCACTTTCTGGTATTGGCGGCAGTGGGGCTGACTGCCCTTCACGCCGGGCAATCCTCCGGTTCCTATTCCGCCTCCTGCGGGCTGGGAGTCCGATGGGACGTATCGGAGAGCGGCTATGCGGGCACATGGATCCGGCGCGGCAACACCAGCACCTTCGACGCCACCTGGCAGAAGGGGAGCGAGAGCGGCACCAGTACCCTGACCATGTCTCTGAGCGGCAACCGTGTGACCATCCAAAGGCAGGATGCAGCCAACTTCGGATGAGGCCGCAAGTACGTATACGACGGCACCATCGGGGCCGACGGCTCGTTCTCGGGAATCAACAGCGGCACCTATCGCATTAGCGG
>CAYVDY010000217.1:0-10296 GCA_964450255.1 uncultured Candidatus Solibacter sp.
ACGCCACTCCAGCTCGATCCGCACCTGCGCCCGCGGCGCCAGGCAGCGCGCCCACTGCCAGCTTCGTCCCGTCGCTGCGGAGCGAAAGCGCGCTCGGGAACCAGGCCGTTGGAATCATGCCTGCCAACTGCCCGCGCGCCGTCCGCACCACGGCCACGGCGTTGATCCCGGCACACGCCACGTAGAGTGCCAGGCCATCCGCCGAGATCGCCAGGGCCGACGGCGCGATGCCCGCAGCCTTGACGGCAAAGGGCTGGATCGGGATGGTGCGCACGATGCTCTGGCGCTGCGTGTCGATGACGGTGACGGAGTCCTTGTTGCCGTTCGCCACGTAGAGGCGATGGCGCGGCTCGTCCCACACGATGGCCGTGGGATGCAACTCCGCGGGTATGGTGTGCGTGGCAGTCATGCTGTTCAGATCAATCCGCGTCACTGTGCCTGTGGAGGCCACGCCGCGCTCGTCAATCACCACCTTGTCGGCAGTTGGCGACTCCCCCGTGGGCGCCGTGAGGTCTCCTGTCTTCGGCAGGCGTCCGCCCCAGTTCGTCACGTAGGCCACCGAGCCGTCACGCGCGATTACGGCGCCGAACGGAGCGATGCCTGTAGAGACCTCGCCCAGGCGGGCGCCCTTTTCCACATCGATCACTGCCAGTTTGTTGTTGGCGGTCAGCGCCGCCACGGCCAGCCGCTGACCTTTGGCGTTCGGCAAGGACGCGACATCCAGGCTGCCCGCAATGGATGAGCCCAGGTCATCACCGGCGACCGTCTTAGCGCCGCCCGCGAAGGAGAGCAACTGCACCCGCGCCCGCCCATCGGCACGGCCGGACGCCTTGCGCAGTACGCCCGCCAGCACGCGCTTTCCCGTGGCGTCCCAGCGCACGCTCTGCATACCCGGACCGCCGTCCAGCAGAGTCTGGTCGATGACGCGGTTTGCCTTCCAATCCATGCGGTAGAGATGCGTCGCGCCCAGCACGATCACCTCTTCCGGAGTCGCGCCGAATGCCACTCCATGCACCTTGCCGGTGAAGACTGTCGGCACGCCGGCGGGCGTGATTCCCTGGCGTGTGGTGACCACGCCGGGATCAACTACCGCCCGTACAGGGCGCTCCGGTGTCTGAGCCGGCAATAGCGCGGCAATGAGGAATAGGGCTTGAAATCTCAACTGGCACTCCTACTTTCGCCGAAGCTCCGGCGGCACTCGAGTCGAATCGTGAGGCTCGAAGGTGAACTCCCACTTTAGTGGAATGGTCACGGGCGGGTAACAGACCTTGTCGTCGCACGCCTGGTATTTGAAGGCGCTCTCGATGGCGACCTTGCCGTCCCTGGCAATGGACTGCAACGGCTTCTGCTGCGCGAAGGTCACATCGCGCTCCACCGCGAATTGCTTTTCGTAGACGGGTGCCTTTTCCTTGATCGCCTTCAGGTTCAGGATCTTCGCCTGCGGCCAGGCTGGATCAGTGGCCGTGCCAATGTCCGTGGCCGGCAGCGTCCATTGCACCGGAATGTAGCCGGACTGCACGCCCGGCGCGTAGACGTGCATCTTCGGCTTCAGCGTCACCTCGACTCGAAGTGCAGTGCGATTGCCGCCGCGGGCCTTGGGGTCACTGGCGCGCCAGCGCAGCTTCAGGTGATTGGTCTCCGCTTCCTGCCAGCCCTCACGCACCGCCTCCGGCGAAGTCTGCCACAGAATCGTCCCGGAACTGTATCGTTCGCGGTAGTCGTTTTCAAAGAACTTCTTGGTCACGATGCCGCGCGGATTCACGATATACGTGCCGGGGTGGGGAACTCCATAGAAGGGCGTGCCCTTTTTCATGCTCTCGTTGAGAATTCCGAAGTCCCGGATCATCTTCGATTCGGGGTCGGACAGCAAGGGGTAGGTGATGTTCTTGCGAGTAGCGAACTCGCGCATGATCTCAGGACTGTCGTAACTCACTGCCGCCACGTTCAGCCCCTGACGCTCAAATCCGGCGCGCTGTTCCTGCAACTCCACGAGTTGCGTTTTACACCACGGTCACCAATCGGCGGACCGGACGAAAAGCAGGACAAGGCCCTTCTTTCCGGTGAGGTCGGCCAGGGTGCGTGTGCGGCCCGCCTGGTCCACCGCTGAGAAGGCGGGGATCGGCTGGCCAACAGCGGGACCGCTGGGCGTCGGAGGCGCAGCCAGAAGTAGGAATCCCAGAAGAGCAAGCATGATATAGGATAATGCGATTTCAACATGCTCCGCCGTAACTTCCTCCACACCTCGCTCGTCGCCACTGTGCGCAACCTGCGCGCCGCGGCCCCCGGCCTGCAGTTGGGCTACGATACGTACTCCATCCGCTCGTGGGGCATGAAGGCGATGGCGCACCTGGAGTTCGCCGCGGCGCACGGGCTGACGGCGATTCAGATCTCGTCGCTGGGCGACTATGAGTCGCTCGAACCCGCGCACCTGGCGAAAGTGAAGGCCAAGGCCGCCGAGTTGGGGATCGCCATCGATGGCGGCACAGGCTGCATCTGCCCGACTGCGAAAGCATGGAGGCCGAGTTTCGGCGATCCGGTGGAGAACCTCACCAAGGCGCTGCGCCACGCGCACGCCGTGGGTGCGCGATCGCTGCGATGCTACCTCGGCGACTCGGTCGATCGGCTTCACCCTAACGGCATCGAGTACCACATGGAGAGCCTGCTTAAGGTTCTCCGCGGCGCGCGCTCCGTGGCGCTAGAGACCGGCGTCAAGATCGCGCTGGAGAATCACTCCGGCGACCTACAGGCGTGGGAGTTGCGGCAGTTGATCGATACGGCGGGGGCCGATTCGGTGGCCGCCTGCCTCGACACCGGCAACCCGATATGGTGCGCGGAGCATCCCGAGGTCACGCTGGAAGTGCTCGGCCCCGTTACCGTCACGACGCACGTGCGCGACACCGCGATCTTCGAGCATCCCCGCGGATGTGCCGCGCAATGGACCGCGCTCGGCGAGGGATGCGTGGACCTGAAGCGGCTGGCGGAACTGCAGAAGAAACTCTGCCCGCAGGCGCCGCTGCACCTGGAGATCATCACCGGCCGGCCGCCGCGCATCGTCCCCTATCTGGAGGACGGATTCTGGAAGGCGTTCCCCAAGGCGCGGGCCGGCGAGTTCGCACGGTTCGTCTCGCTTGTGAAGAAGGGTAGCCCGCTGATGGGCGCAATGGTGGTGCAGGATTTGGGCGGCGTCAAGGTGCCGGAGTATCAGGCTGCGCTCAAGCAGCAGCAGAAGCTCGACTTGGAGAAGAGTCTCGATTACGCGAAGAGGAACCTGATCGGATGAGCGTGCCGGAGATCCAGCAGCGCGAAGCTCAGCCCGCGATGGTAGTGCGCGCCGAGGTGCGTCCCGGCGGGATCGGCGAGGCGCTGCACCGCATCCTGCCTGCGGTCTGGGGGCACATTCAGGACTTGGGCGGCACTCCGGCCGGCGCCCCCTTCACGCGGTTTCTCGGATTCGGTGAGGGCGGGCTGATGGTGATTGAGGCGGGCATGCCGACGCTGGACGCGCTGCCTTCGTCGGCGGACGTCGAATCCATCGTTCTCGACGGCGGACCCTGCGTGACCCTGCTGCACGCCGGATCGTACGACCTCCTTCCTGCCGCGCACGAACAGTTGGACGAGTGGTTCGAGACCACAGGGCGCAAGCCCGGCGGCTACCGCTGGGAAACGTATCTCACCGATCCGGGCGCCGACCCCGATACCTCGAAGTGGCGTACGCTGATCACGCAGGCGTTGGCACCCCAGGAGTAACACCATGCGGTTTGCAGTTGCTTTTCTTATGACGCTGGCTGCGTTCGCGCAGAAACCAGGAATTCACGGCCCGACAATCCACGGAGTCCGGCCGGGGAACCCGGTGCTGTACCGCGTGCCTGCCACTGGCGCGCGGCCGATACGCTTCGAAGCGAAAGGGCTGCCGGCGGGGCTGCGCCTCGATTCCGCGCTGGGCATCATCACCGGCGTGATACCCCGCGCTGGCACGTATCCTGTGATTCTCCGCGTGGTCAATGCCGAAGGCAAGGCGGAGCGTCCGCTGAAGATCGTGGCCGGCGACACCATCGCGCTGACGCCGCCCATGGGCTGGTCCACCTGGTACATGTCCTACGAGAACATCAGCGACGCGCTCATCAGGAAGCAGACGGAGGCGATGGTCTCCACCGGGCTCGCCGATCACGGCTACACCTACATCAATCTCGACGACGGCTGGAACATCAAGCCCGGCTCCACCGACCCGCGGCGCAACGGGCCGGCCCGCAACGCGGACGGCAGCCTCCGGACCAACGCCGACTTCCCCGACATGAAGGGCCTCGTGGATTTCGTCCACGCCCGGGGGCTGAAGGCCGGCATCTACATCGGGCCGGGTCCGTTGACTTGCGCCAAGTACGAGGGCAGCTGGCAGCACGAAGCGCAGGACCTTCAGCAGTTCGTCGATTGGGGCTTTGACTTCCTGAAGTACGACTGGTGCTCCTACTCGCGCGTGGCGCCGGAGAAGACACTCGAAACATATAAGCGGCCCTACGTTCTGATGGGCGGGCTGGTGAAGAACGCCCCGAGGGACATCGTGTTCAACCTCTGCCAGTACGGCATGGGCGACGTGCACGAGTGGGGCCGCGAAGTTGGCGGCAACTACTGGCGCACCACCGGCGACATCTCGCTGGGCAACACAAAGACCAACTCCTTCTGGGCCTCCGTAGATAAGATCGGCTTCGGCCAGGCGGGCAAGGAGAAATGGGCCGGCCCCGGCGGCTGGAACGATCCGGACAACATCCTGATCGGCGAAGTGCTGGTCGGCCAGACGCTCGGCCCCACTCCGCTCACGCGCGACGAACAGCGAACGTACTTCTCGCTGTGGTGCATGCTCTCCGCGCCCCTGGTGTTGGGCAGCGATCTGACCAAGCTCGATCCAGAGACGCTGGCCGTGCTGACCAACGACGAGGCCATCGACATCGATCAGGATGAGCTGGGGCGCCAGGCGGCGCCCATCTCGAAAGACGGCCCGCTGGAGGTCTGGACCAAGCCGCTCAGCGACGGCGCCACCGCGGTTGCGTTGTTCAATCGCGGTGAGGCCCCAGCCCAAATGCGCTACTCGTTCCAGGGTTCGAAGCGGCTGCGCGATCTGTGGCAGCACAAGGATCTAGGCAAGTTCGACCGACTCTACGAGGCCGAAGTGCCCAGGCACGGCGTCGTGCTGCTGCGAGCGCAGTGAAGGTCACCTGATCTTGCCGAGCATCTGATAGATCCAGAGCAGCGCCGTGTTCATCATCTGCTCACCAGCGCCCGGCGCAACGGGTGAGACCGTCGCGTCCGCGCCATAGCCGCCTTCGGCAATCGCCTCGATGGTCGGGAAGTACTGGTGGTAGCCGTTGCAGTAGCCCAAGAAGAAGAGCGTCTTCACGCGGGCGCGCTCCTTCAGGCGGATGGCGTGGTTACTGAAAAACTCGCCCGAGCCCGCCACGAATGCGATCTCCTTGTTCAGCAAAGCGACGCCCAGCCGCGGCCGCACGCCACCGGCGTACTCGTCGGCGAAGTTCTCCACCAGTTCCGGGAAGAACGCCTTGCCGTACATCTGCAGAACCAGCGGATTGCTCAGATCGATGCGGGCAGGGAACTGGAACCGTTCCTCTTTGACACTGAGCGTGGACGCAGGGACCTCTTGCGGCTGAAGCTCGCGGCTCAGCCGGATCACCTCGCTGGCCAGCGCGCGGCCGTACTCCGTGTAGACACCCTTCTCGCGATCGACGGACTGGTCGCCGGCCGCACCCTGCATGAAGACCACGGGCGTCTTCAGTTCGGCGGAGACAGCGTTCTTCATCGCCCCCACGTAATCGGCGGAGAACTGCAGCGTGGTGTCGGGCAGAGTCGTGGGATGCGCCGCGAAGTTGACGATCATGGCGATCGGCTTGCCGTCGGCGGCATCGAGACGCAACACCGTGAGATCGCGGTCGCTGACTTTGGGCCCCAGCTTGGTGTGCCGGTTAGTGTTGAAGCCCGTGAGCGCCACCGACCCGGCAGCGACATGCGCGGGAATCAAGCGTGAGTTCGCCTCGATGATCGCCGCGGCAATCGATTCTTCCATCTGCGAGTAGTAGCGGATGGCGGCGTCGAAGCGGCCCTTGCCACGGCGCTCGCGGTCCGTCAGCTCCAGCACCGGACCGTGATGCGTGTGCGAGCCGGCGATGAACGAGTGAACGATGCCCGTCTCTTTCCGCACCCGCTCGCGGATACGCTCCAGCGACGCATCCGAAGGCGAGCGGCCGAGGTCGAGCCCGGCGATCGCGATCTTCGTCTCGCCCGCCTGGATCACCACGGCGTCGGCGTAGAGCGGATCCATCGTCCCCTGCGAGAGTGCATCGTGGCGCGATCCGTAGCCCCACATCGGCACGGCTTCGCGCGGAGTGATGTCGCGCCGCGCGTAGCCGGCCTGGAACGTCTGCGCGCCCAGCGTCATGCCGAAAGAGAGGACCAACAGCAGGCGGATCATAAGGTACAGTGTGAACCATGGTGACCCGTCGCGCATTCTTAGCCGCGCCCTCCTTGATTGCCCGGCCGCGCCGGCCAAACATCCTGATCATTCTGCCGGACCAGTTGCGCGCGCAGTCTGTCGGCTGCCTGGGCAACGAGGATGTGCAGACTCCCAATATCGACCAACTGGCTCGCGAGGGAATGAGCTTCACCAACACCATCGCCAACAGCCCCGTGTGCTGCCCGGCGCGGGCGGCGATCCTCACCGGTCAGTACTGCCACACCAACGGCATGACCGCCAACGACCTGCGCTTTCGCGAGTCGTCGATCACGATTTCCTCCCTTCTGAAAGAGGCCGGCTATCGCACCGGGTTCATCGGCAAGTGGCACCTCGACGGTGGGCCCCGCGAGCCCGGCTTCGTCCCGCCTGGTCCCAGGCGCCATGGCTTCGATTTCTGGGCGGCGCATCAGTGCTCGCACCGCCACTTCGACAACACCTACTTCCGCGATACGCCCGAGCCGCACCGTCTGAGGGTATTCGAGCCCGAGGGCTGGACCAACCTGGCGCTGGAGTTCATGGAGACCTCGAAGCGCGACGATCGTCCCTTCTTCCTCTCCGTATTCATGGGTCCGCCGCACGATCCCTACGGCGCGCCGGAGCCCTACATGCGCCGCTACCCGCCCAACGGCCTGACCATGCGGCCCAACTGGAAGGACACGCCGCGCGCCGGGCGCAAGGACATCGCCGCCTACTATGCGGCCACCACGGCCGTAGACGATCAGGTGGGCCGCATGATGCGCGGCCTGCGCGATTTCGGGCTGGAGGACGACACCATCGTGCTGTTCTCGTCCGACCACGGCGACATGCTCGGCTCGCAGGGAGAGATCCTGAAGCGTAAGCCCTGGGACGAGTCCATCCATGTGCCCGGCATCGTGCGTTATCCGCAGCGCATCAAGCCCGGGCAGGTATCCAAGGCCCTGTTCACGCATGTAGACTTCGCGCCCACGCTGCTGCCGTTCTGCGACGTGTCTGTGCCGAAGACCATGCAGGGCGCGGACCTCTCGGAAGTGATGAAGGGCAGGTCGTCGCAATCGCCGGTGTCGGCGTACTTGCAGATCTTCGGGCCGTACCAGGGCGACAGGACGGCGGAAGGCTGGCGCGGCGTGCGGACTGAGCGCTATCTCTATGCGCGCTACGAGACCAAGCCGTGGCTGTTTTACGATATGGCCGCGGATCCATACCAGCGCAGGAATCTGGTGGGTGACCGCGCGGCGGCGTCCACCATGAAGCAGCTCGATGAGGGCCTGAAACGCTGGATGCGGCGCACCGGCGACTCCTGGGCCAACAACTGGACCGCCCCCGTGGAAGACGCCGGACGGCTCTACAAAGACCGGACGTACCGCAGCGTGGCCGAGTATCTAAAGGGCGAACCGATATAATCGGGGCATGAGTCTGTTCTTCGCCGCCGGTTCCAGGACCACCGAACTCTCGCCCGCCGATATCCGCCAAGGCCTGTACAGCGCCCTGGAAAAGCTCGGGCCTCGCAAAAAAGTGCTGGCCTTGCCGCCGGATATCACCCGCTACCATTCGCGCGCCGGCGAGTTGACGCGCTACGCATGGGATTACTACGGCGAGCGGCTCACCGATGTGCTGCCGGCGATCGGGACTCATGTGCCGATGTCTGTCCCGGAAATCGAGCACATGTTCGGCGGCGTGCCGGCGTCTCTGTTCCGCGTGCACGATTGGAAGTCCGGCATCACCACCCTGGGCGAAGTGCCAGGCTCCTACATGAGCGAAGTCTCCGAAGGGCTGCTCGATTTCACATGGCCGGCGCAGGTGGATAATCTGCTGGTGGATGGCGGCTTCGATCTGATCCTCTCGCTCGGCCAGGTGGTGCCGCACGAAGTCATCGGCATGGCGAACTACAACAAGAATGTGTTCGTCGGCACGGGCGGCAGCGAGGGCATCAACAAGAGCCATTTCCTCGGCGCCGTCTACGGCATGGAGCGCATCATGGGGCGCGCCGATACTCCGGTGCGGCGCGTGCTGAACTACGCGTCAGATCACTTCGCCAAGCACCTGCCCATCGTCTACGTGCAGACCGTCATGGGCAAGAACGACAAGGGCGAGCTGGTCATGCGCGGCCTGTACATCGGCGACGATGTGGAGTGCTTCGAGAAGGCCTCGGCGCTCAGCCTCGAAGTGAACTTCGTCATGATGGAGCGCGAAGTCAAGAAGGCTGTCGTGTTCCTGGACCCGTCCGAATTCCGCAGCACCTGGCTGGGGAACAAGAGCGTTTACCGCACGCGCATGGTGCTGGCCGATGACGCCGAGCTCATCGTGCTGGCGCCGGGCGTCAAGGAGTTTGGCGAGGATCCCACCATCGACAAGCTGATCCGCAAGTACGGCTATGTCGGCACGCCCAAGGTGCTGGAACTCGTGAAACAGAACGCGGATCTGGCAGCCAGCCTGGGCGCCGCCGCCCACCTGATTCACGGCTCCTCCGAGGGCCGCTTCTCCATCACATACTGCCCCGGCCATCTGACCCGCGAAGAGGTGGAGGGCGTGAACTTCCGCTACGCTCCGCTCGACGAGATGACCCGCAAGTACGATCCGGCGAAGCTGGTGGATGGCTTCAACGACGTGGATGGCGAAGAAGTCTTCTACATCTCGAATCCGGCGCTCGGCCTGTGGGCTTACCGCGGGCGGTTCTTCCCCAACTCCTGAATGAACGGGTCGCTCGATGAGAGCGTGATCGCCGTACCGTGACGCTGGCCTTCCGGGAATTTCACCTTCGTGGAGACGTCTTCGAAGGTCTTCCAGTCGGTCGTCTTGTACGCGCCGTAATAGTGGGGCTTGGTGTAGTGGTCGAAGTAGATCAGCGACTCGGCTCCCACTTTTAGTACCGACGGCCCCTCCACCCAGTCCGTGGTGAATGGCTCGGTCACGCCAGTCCATGGACCCATCGGCGAGTCTGCCGTCGCGAGGCGAAGCTTCTTCTGCAACGGGTTCTTTCGCTCGTCCTTGAAGACCATCACCCACTTGCCGCCTGTCTGTATCAATGTCGAATCGATGCAGTTGAAGCCTGGATCAAACCAGAGCTTTGGCGTCGTGAACGTCTTGAAGTCTTTCGTCGTGAACGCGTAGACGCGATGGTTATTGCCGGCGTCGCCGGTGCCTTCGGTATCCGGGAACTTGCCCGGAATCGTGCTGGACCAGAAGATGATCCACTGCTTCGCCTTGGCATCCCAAACCGATTCCGGCGCCCACGCATTGCGCGCGCCATCGAGCGGAATATCGATCAATTGCTGCTCGCCCCACGTGATCAGGTCGCGTGATGCGGCGTGGCCGATCGTGAGCTTGCCGCTCTCCTTGCTGCGAGTCCAGCCCGTAGTCCAAACCATATGCCAGCCGTCGGGACCCTTGGCGAGATGCGGATCGCGCATCAACATGCCGGGGTGCTGCGGCTTGACCACCGGCTGATCATTGTTCAGCGCCGTCCACTGGTGGCCGTCGGTCGAGTGGGCAAAGTAGACCCCGGTCTCGCCGTTGCCGCGAAACGAAGAGAACAGGTAGTGATCGGCGCCCATAACGAGGGCGGGTAGAAAGATTGCGATTGCGCGGAACGGCTTCATCTTACGAAGATACTGTAGATGCCTCTGCCAAATTGCACCCTGGCCCTCTACGAGACCGAATACCAGGACCGCCACCTGATCCATGGCGCTGTTGACTATTGGGCCGCGCGCACGCCGGACGCTCCGGCATTGATCAACGCCACTCGCGACACCACGGCCACTTGGGCTACGCTGCAACAGATGTCGCTGGCGCTGGCGGCGATC
>CAYVDY010000218.1:0-10258 GCA_964450255.1 uncultured Candidatus Solibacter sp.
GTCGGATCAGCCCTACTTCCAGGTGGGTCAGGAGCCGGGTAAGTCCAAGCATCAAAACCTCTTCATCGTCAGCATGATCATGGTGATGAAGCCTGGAATGTTCAGTTTCGGCGGCGCCAAGCCTTGAGTTTTGGGCCAGTTTCAGGTTGACGAGCCGGGCGCCCTCGTGGCGCCCGGTTTATTTTTGGTGAATCGGCCGGCCTGCGTTGCCTTCCAGACCATGCGTGGGGGATAGTGGGATTGAGCCTGGAGGCTGCGATGGCGGATGGCGGAACAGATTCTCTTCCTCACCGAACTCCTCGGCTTGAAGATCTATGATCTGAAGCGCCGAGTCCTCGGCCGGGTGCGCGATGCCGCGCTTTCCCCGGTCGTGCATCCCTTGCGCGTGGACCGCTATATTATCGGCGGCGGCGGCGGCTACTCCTGGATCGCGGTCCGTCAGGATCAGATCTCTTCCATCAGTCTGGAGGGAATCTTCCTGAACGACGAGCAACTCACGCCGTTCCACTCCGACGAATACCATCTGCGCCTGGTGCGGGATCTGCTGGATCAGCAGATCATCGACTCGCAGGGCCGCAAGGTGGTTCGCGTCAACGACGTGACGTTCGACATCGTACGCGAGGGCGATCACGACGCGCTCCATGTTCTGGAAGTCGACATTGGCTTGCGGAGCGTGTTTCGCAGGCTGGTCCAGGGGACCATGCCGCGGCGGGTCATCCGTTCGCTGCAAAGGCGCATTCCGCCGAATTCGATCCGCTGGGATCTGTGTAACATTGTCGAACCCGACCCTCAGCGCCGGCTCCGGCTGAACATCTCGATGGCGCCGTTGGAAAAGATGCACCCGGCCGACCTCGCGGATATCGTCGAGGAGTTGAGCCCCGAGGACCGCGAGGCGATCTTCGAAGCCATCGATCCGGAATCCGCCGCCGAGGCTCTCTCCGAGATGGAGCCGGAGGTGCAGGCGCAGATTATCGAATCGCTGGAAACCGAGAAGGCGGCTGACATTCTGGAGGAGATGGACCCGGACGAGGCAGCCGACGTCCTGAACGAGCTCCACGAAGAGACTAGCGAGGAGATTCTGGAGGAGATGGAAGGCGAGCCCAAGGCGGACGTCGAGGAACTGCTGGAGTATGACGAGGACACTGCCGGCGGAATGATGAACACCGAGTATGTGGCTCTGCATGAACTGGCCACCGTGGCAGACGCTGTGGATGCACTGCGGCAGAATCAGGACTTGGTGGATGTCGTAACGACGCTGTTCGTCACCGACATCGACGGCCGGCTGAAGGCGGCGCTGCCGGTGGCTCGAGTCTTTCTGGCGCGGCCGGCCACGCCGCTCGCTGACCTGATTACGGATGCCGAGGTCATCCATGCGCCGGCTGACGCCAAGTCCCGAAAGGTAATTGAGTTGTTTGACCGCTACAATATCCTGACTCTCCCCGTGGTGGATGACGAAGGCCGTATGGCTGGCGTAGTCACTGCCGATGACGTCATCTCCGTATTGAGGCGGAAGTAGTGTTCAAGCGCCTCAAGTACCACTGGATCGTCTTCTTTTCGGTCATCGGCCCGGGCTTCATCACGGCGATGGTCGATAACGACGCCGGCGGCATCTTCACATACTCCCAGGCAGGCGCCAAGTATGGCTACCTGCCGCTCTGGACTCTGGCGCCCATCACTCTACTGCTGGTGGTGACACAGGAGATGTGCTCGCGGATGGGTGCGGTGACCGGCAAGGGACTCTCGGACCTGATTCGGGAGGAGTACGGGCTGCGTACGACGTTCTTCATGATGGCTGCGCTGGTGGCCGCCAACATGACAAACGTTATGGCGAACTTCGCTGGTATCGCGAGTTCTCTCGAACTGTTCCATATCAGCCGCTACTTTTCCGTGCCGCTGGCCGCCGCGTTTGTCTGGTTTCTGGTGGTGAAGGGCACCTATGCCCGCGTGGAAAAGGTCTTCCTCTTCGCCACGGCCCTCTATGTCTGCTACATCGCGTCCGGCATTATGGTGAAGCCGGACTGGAAGGAAGCCGCCCTTTACAGCGTGAGACCTGTGCTGATGTTTGAGCCTGGCTACCTGACGATGCTGATCGGCATGGTGGGCACCTCGGTGGCTCCGTGGATGCAGTTCTATCTGCAGGCGGCGGTGGTGGAGAAGGGCGTCAGCGCCAAGGATTACGCCGAGAGCCGCATCGAAGTGGTGGTGGGCTGCATCGCCATGTCCGTCATCGCGTTCTTCATTATCGTGGCGTGCGCCGGCGCGATTCACAGCGTGGCGCCGCGGGATATCGAGAACGCCACCGATGCCGCGATGGGCCTAAAACCGTTCGGCGAGTATGCGTTCCTGCTGTTTTGCGCGGGGCTGTTCAACGCCTCTCTCTTCGCCGCCTGCATCCTGCCGCTGTCGACAGCTTACACGGTGTGCGAGGGTCTGGGGTTTGAGTCGGGCGTGAACCGCAGTTTCAGTGAGGCGCCGATCTTTTACTGGCTGTTCACGCTGCTGATTGTCGTCGGGGGCGGCGTGGTTCTGATCCCAGGTTTCCCGCTCGTCAAGATGATTCTGCTCAGCCAGGTGATCAACGGCGGTCTGCTGCCGTTTGTGCTGGTCTTCATGATTCTGCTGGTAAACAAAGAGCGGCTGATGAAGAAATGGAAAAACAATGGATTCTACAACACTGTTGGTTGGGTGTCCGTGGTTCTGATCACCGGCCTCACGCTGGCGCTGGTCGCCATCACGGCTCGCGATATGATGGCAGGCCAGTAGAGGGGCAATGCAGGCAACCACCATCGACGAGGTTCTGGATCAGCTCGACGGGATCATTGAAACGTGCCGCGCGCGCTCCAGCCGCGCAGGCTATTTTGCGGCGCTCTACCGCAAGGTGACGGCGCAGGTGAAGTATGCCATCCTGGCGGGCCGGTTTGAGGACGGACCGCGCATGGAGTGCGTGGACGTCGCCTTCGCCAACCGCTATATCGACGCCTTCCATGAGTGGATAGCCGGGCGACCGGTCACCGGCGCGTGGCGAGCCGCTTTCGTGGCCGAGGGCTGGTGGTCGCCCATCATACTGCAGCATCTGCTTGCTGGGATGAACGCTCATATCAACCTCGATCTCGGCATCGCCGCGGCGGAATGCGCGCCGGGGGATGAGATTCACAGCCTGGCCGCGGACTTCCGCGAGATCAACAACCTGCTGTTCGAACTGATCGAGAAGGTGCAGGACGAGTTGTCCGTGGTGTCACCATGGATTGGATTGTTGGACACCCTCGGAGGCCGGACCGATGACGCCGTGATCAAGTTCTCCATCGCCAAGGCGCGCGCGCTGGCCTGGAACACTGCGCTGGACCTGGCTCCCATGAGCGCCGAGGAGCGCAGCGCCCGCATTGTGCGTCTCGATAATTTCGTCGAGACCTTAGGGCGGCTGGTGCTGAGTCCGCCGCCGCTGACGCGCGCCGGCCTGCTGGTGATTCGCGGGCGGGAGACCAGCGATGCCCGCCGCGTGCTCGACGTTCTTACAGCGCTGTAACCGGCCAGGCCGTGGCCTGTACGCCGGATGGCAGCACCTCGTTGCCGGAGTAGATCACCCAGCCCTTTTCTGCCTCCGGGTAATCCGCGCGGAAGACCTCGATGTTCTCTGCCATTTTCGGCCAGGAGGTGGCGCTGGCCTTGATCTCCACGGGGATGATGCGGCCCTTGGTCTCGATGATGAGATCCACCTCGCGGCCAGTGGAGGTGCGCCAAAAGGTCAGCCTCGGCGTAAGGCCGCGATGCGACATTGTCTTGAATACTTCCGAGATGACGAGCGTCTCCATGACCGGACCGGCCATCGGGCCGAGCCGCAGCGCTGTGAGATTGTCGATCCCGCACAGATGGCAGAGGAGGCCCACGTCCAGGAAATAGACCTTGGGCGTCTTCACCAGCCGCTTGCCCTTGTTGCGGAACCACGGCCGGATGATCATCACCAGGTAGCACGCCTCCAGCACGTAGAGCCAGGCCTTGACGGTGTTCACGGCCACGCCCAGATCGCGAGCAACGTCCGAGTAGTTCAGCAACTGGCCGCTGCGAAGGGCCAGCGCCTGCATAAACATCTGAAACTGGGTGAGGTCACCGACTTCGCGAAATGTGCGCACGTCGCGTTCCGCAAACGTGCTCAGATAGCTGGCAAACCAAAGTTCAGGATCTTGCTGTTTGTCCCTGGCGACTTGCGGATAGAAGCCTCGCAGAAGACGTCCCCAGTCCAAAGGGGATACGTCCGTCTCCAGACGGCGCTCCCCGCGATCCCAAGGCAACGGCCGGTCTGGCTCACCGTCCAGCTCGCGCTGCGTGAAGGGAAACAGACGGAGGACCGCAGTCCGCCCGGCGAGCGTCTCCGCGACCTTTTTCGAAAGCAGTATGTTGTTCGAGCCTGAGAGAATGAACTGCGCCGGCTCGGAACGGTGATCGTCCACGTGCTCCCGGATGTCAGGCATCAACTCCGGCGCGGTCTGGATTTCGTCAAAGATTACAGGCGGCGGGTAGGTCTGGAAGAACCCTCGCGGATCGGAGAGGATTGTCTTCCGCACATCCGGGCGGTCCACGGAAACGTAGCGGTAATCCCGCTCGAAGAAGCGCTTCAGCAGGGTCGTTTTGCCGGCTTGCCGGGGACCGGTCAAGGTGATCGCGGGGCACTGAGAGGCCGCCGACCGCAGCAGTTCGGCGAGGTCACGCCGGAGGTAGTGAGGGGTTGGAGACGCCATACGTTGCAATATTGCATTGTAACTGCAAAATTGCAAGGTCACGGTCTATGCGTCTGAAAGGAAATGGTTTCGATGTGTGCAGCAGTGCGCTCAAATCTTTCGTTCGAGCAGATGGACGCACTTTTCCAGTCTGGACTCCCCTCCGTCGTTCACCGCGAACTGGAAGGATGCCATATATCCGCGACTCACCCGGCCGCTCCAGAGCGAAGCTCCGGCATAGACGCCGTCCTTGCGGAGGGCATAGAAGTTGATGTCGAACTGGTTCAGCTTCTTCTCGTCGTTGTTGTAGTTCCGGGCGATGCGTTTCAGCGCGTCCATAGCGGCCTCGCGCGGATGCATTCCGTGGCGCATATTCTCGACGATGGTGTGTGCGCCCACCATGCGGATGTTCTCTTCACCTCGCCCGGTGGAACCGGCTGCGCCGACTTCCTGATCCACGTACAGACCGGCGCCGATGATGGGCGAGTCACCCACTCGCCCGGCGAGTTTCCATGCGAGTCCGCTGGTGGTCGTCGTACCGGACATCTCGCCTTTGCCGTTCAGAGCCAGGCAGTTGATGGTGCCGGTGGTGGGGTAACGCGCCATCTCCAGGGCCCAGGCGATCATCTCTTCGTCGGCGTCGGGGAAGATCTGCCGGAGGGCCGCCGCCTGCTTCTTGTCCGGCGCGTCCAGACCGTCGGTCCAGTTGTTACGGCCTTCGCCATCGCGCATGGACTGCTTCCAGGCCATCCAGGCCATTCGGGTGCGCGCGGTGAGCAGGTTGATTTCGGGGATGCCCCAGGAGCGCGCGAACCGGGTGGCGCCTTCGCCGACGATCATCACGTGGTCAGTCTGCTCCATGACGAGCTTAGCCAGCCGCGCCACGTTCTTGATGCTGCGAACGCTGGCGACGGCGCCGGCGCGCCGGGTGGGTCCGTGCATGACGCTGGCGTCGAGTTCGACGATGCCGTCTTCATTCGGCAGACCGCCGTAGCCGACGGAGGTATCGTTCGGATCGTCCTCGACGAGCGTCACTCCCTGCACCACTGCCTCCAGCGTGTCGCCACCGGCCTTCAGGACATCCATCGCCTTCTTACAGGCGGCGCGCCCGTTGGCGCTGGAGATCACGATGTTCTTGGGAGAGGCCTGCATGGCCTGGGCGGCCACTGGCACGGCCGCGGTAGATAAAAGCCAGTCACGTCTGCGCATGGGAAGATCTCCTCGGGTCGGCTAAACTGGGAATACTCATCTTAACGCGCCCGACCACCAAGAGAACCAATATGCAAGAAGTCATCACACCGGGCGGCGCCCTGCGCGGGAAAGTACAGCTGCCGGGCGACAAGTCCATCTCCCATCGCTACGGCATGCTCTCCTCCGTCGCCGAGGGGACTACGGTTATCCACAACTACTCATCCGGCGCCGATTGCCACTCCACACTGGGCTGTGTCCGCACGCTGGGCATCGAAGTGGAAGTGGACGGCCGGGAAGTGAAAGTACACGGACGAGGACTGCGCGGGTATTCCGCCCCTGCCACCGATCTCGACGCCGGCAATTCCGGCTCCACCATACGCATGCTTTCCGGGCTGTTGGCCGGGCAGCACTTTCGCAGCCGCCTGATCGGTGATGCCAGCCTCTCGCTGCGGCCGATGCAGCGCATCATGGGCCCGCTGACGCAAATGGGCGCCAAGCTAAGCGCGCGTGACGGCAAATTCCCGCCTCTGGAAATTGAAGGCGGCCCGCTGACTTCGATCGACTACACGATGCCGGTCGCCAGCGCGCAAGTGAAGAGCTGTGTACTGCTGGCCGGGTTGCTGGCTGAGGGTGAGACCATAGTGCGCGAATCAGCCACCACACGCGACCACACGGAGGTGGCGCTGCGGGAGTTCGGGGTGGAACTCGAATCCGGCCGTGGATGGGCAAAGGTCAAGGGGCCGGCCCGCCTGGAAGCACGCGAGCTCACGGTGCCTGGCGATCTGAGTTCGGCCGCGTTCTTCCTGGTTGCGGGCGCCATAGTCCCCGGCTCCGAACTGATTCTGGAGGGTGTCGGCCTGAACCCCACGCGCGCCACGCTGATCGATTTCCTGGTCTCCGCCGGCGCCGAGGTGCGCATCCTTGATATCAAGATGCAGAACGGCGAGCCGGTGGGCGACCTTCTGGTGCGCGGCTCCCAACTGATGGGCGGCGTCATCGAGAAGCAGTGGGCCGCCGCATTGATCGACGAGATCCCGGTGCTGGCCATTCTTGGGGCGGTGAGCGAGCAGGGCCTGACCGTCCGCGACGCCGCCGAGTTGCGTGTGAAAGAGACCGACCGGATCGAAACAGTTGCCTCCAACCTCCGGCGCCTTGGCGTGAGCATTGAAACCGCCGCGGATGGATTCCACATCCCGGGCGGCCAGAGCTTCCACGCGGGTTCCGTCCATAGCCACGGCGACCACCGCATTGCGATGGCCTTCGCTGTGGCCGCGCTGCGCGCCGATGGGCCGGTAGTGATCGAGGAATCCGAAGCAGCCTCTGTGTCTTTTCCCGAGTTCTGGGATACACTGCGAGGAACTGTTGGGTAATGGGACGCCGGATTGACCAAAGGTAGCCATCGTAACGATCTCGCGCTAGCCGGACTCGTCCACGATCTGAGCAACGTCTTCGAGACGATCTCGGAGGCGTCGGAACTTGTCCTGGAGGACGCGCAATGGACGCCCGTCGCCGAAGCGATCCAGCGCAGCGTGGAGAGCGGGCGGCGCATCCTGGGCTGTTACGCCGGGATCAACAGGCCCGGGGCGGACTTGGATCTGGTAGTCGAGCGAGCTGCCACTTTCCTCGCCGATTTTCTTCATCACATGCCCGGTATGCAAGTGAAGCTCGTGCGCAATGTCCCGTCCGGGTTGCGGCTCGGCGGCTCACCCAGCGACTGGGAGCGTGTCTTCATGAACCTCTTTCTCAACGCTGCCCAAGCGATGAGAGGAAGCGGCGGCGGCGAGGTCGAAGTGACGGCGCACGCCGATGGCCGCGTCGCTGAGATTCGCATCCAGGACAACGGCCCCGGCATTCCGGAGGAAATCCTCGCCAAGATCTTCAAAGCCCGGTTTTCCACGCGCAACCGTCAAACTGGATTGGGATTGCACATCGTCCACTCCATCGTGGAAGAGAATGAAGGTTTGGTGCGCGCGGAGAACAGGAGCGACGCGCCAGGCGCCATCTTCATCCTGTCCGCGCCGCTGCTTGTCCGCGAATCCACTGACTAAGTTCTGAGCACGCGCTGAAGGGCGCCGACCAATTCGCCCAACTGCGTCGGCTTCTCGATGAACGCTACATCGGGCAGGTCGCCGAGCCGTTCCCTCGCTGCCTCTTCGGGGAGACCGCTCCACACTACCAGACGAATATCGCGGCGCACGTGGCGTAGCTGTAGCAGCAAATCCCGGCATTCCAGGCCGGGCATGTTCAGATCCACAAGGATGGTATCGATGGCAGCCGCAATCTGCGACGTCACTGCAAGACCTTCCTCGCCCGAAGCGGCCTCGAACACCGTATAGCCGGCGCGGCGAAGGAAGCGATGCGCCGCAACCCGCACTGCCTCGTCATCGTCAATCAGCAGGATGGTGCCTGCTGATTGGCCACAGCCGCCTGGGGCGGCGGCGAGTTCCTGGTCCGGCGTCTGGCCACCAACTGAGAGGAATTTCACGCGAAAGGCGCCGCCGGATCCATTCGGAATCCACTCCAGTTCCGCCCCGTGCTCGCTCGCTATCACATGAGCGGCCGCCAGTCCGGAACCGATTTCCTGACTGAAGGACTTGGCGCCCACGGCACCGGAGGATCCTGCGCCGCCACTGTGCTGGACCTCCAGAACCACTTGGGAAGGCCCGCTGCCATCGCCCTCGCTCGTCCGAACCTGAATGAGGCCACCTTGCCGCCCGAGCGCCCCGGATGCGTTTGTGACCCCGATCATGACGAGCTGCCGCAAGCGGAGCGGGTCGCCGGTGACAAGCGGCAGCGTTCGGCTGAGCCGGTATTCGATCCGGCAATTACGCGCAACGGCGACACGCAGCAACTCGCCCATCTCACGAATCAACTGGCTGAGATTGACCAACTGGGGGCCCTTCGACTTGGCCCCGCTGCCGCGGAACGCCAGAACCTGCCGGGTGATCTCAGCAGCCCGTTTTGCCGCCGAGTTGATCTGCTCCAGGCTGTAGCGCACTGGCGCATCCAGGGTCATGTCCATCAGAGCCAATTCCGCATTCCCCTGAATCGCGGAGAGGAGGTTGTTATAGTCGTGGGCAATTGCGCCGGTGAGCAAGGCCAGCGTCTCCAGGCGGTGCTCCCGGACCAGTCGGTGGTCCAGAAGCGCCCGGTCGGCGGAGGTGGCGGTGGAACGCAGGGTGGATTGCCGCGCGAAAATATGCAATCTGAGGTCAAGTTCGCGCGTCTCAAGATCGAGTGTCAAGTAGTCATCGGCGCCGGCAGCCAACAGACGGCTGACCGGTTCGATTTCCGTCCAGGTTCCACAAACCACCAAGGGCACTCCGGGGGCCAACAATCCTCTATGTTCAGTAACCAAACTGATCGCATCATCCAGTTGATCTGGAAGCGCCAGGAGGCAGAAGTCGCAGATTGAAAGCCCGGGGGACCGGGTCACCCGGTCGATCACATCGATATCGAGAGCGTCCAATCGCTGGCGGAATGCATCGAACGAGGTGCCTGCCGCCGCACAAAAACAAATTTTCATCAAACTCCCTGCCTAAGCTTACACCAGTTATTCAACATGCGAACCGTCGCTTTCTTCCTAACCTCTGTGACTGCGCTCGCCCTGTTTGCAAAGGGGGAGCCTCCGGATCTGCGAGAACTGGTCCGCGCCAGCGTGCAGAAGGACCGTCTTAACGCAAACCGCGCCAAAGACTACACTTATGTGCAGCGCACCGAGACCCGGGATCGGGACGGACGAGGAAAAGTAAAAAGTGCAAATTCCGAGACCTTCGACGTGATGATGATCGGGGAGGAGCGGTTCCGGAAGCTGATCGCCCGGAACGACTTACCCCTCACTCAGATAGAGGCGCGCAAGGCTCAGGAAGGTTTCGAGAAAGCACTCCGCCGTCACGAGGCCAAGGCGGGGAAGCCTGCGAAGGACGACGATAGCGAGCGAGGGATTCTGCAGGAGTTGCCTGAGGCTTTCGTGTTCACGTTCGTTGGCGAGGAGTTGATGGACGGTCACGCGGTCTGGGTGATCGACGCGAATCCCAAGCCCGGTTATCGAGGCAAGGCCAAGCGGTGGGCACTGCTGACCAAGTTCAAAGGCCGCCTATGGATTGACCAGAAGGAGTTGCAGTGGGTTCGCGTGGAGGCAGAGACCATCGCGCCGGTGTCGTTCGGGTGGGTGCTGGCACGGCTGGATCCGGGGGCGAAGCTCACGTTTCAGCAAGCCCGGGTGAATTCCGAGTTGTGGCTGCCCTCGAGGGCCACGACCCAGGTCGATGCCCGGCTCGGGTTCAAGAAGGTCCGCAACGATGCGGTGGTAACGTGGAAGGACTACCGTAAGTACCGGACGGATCCGCGCATCG
>CAYVDY010000219.1:0-10247 GCA_964450255.1 uncultured Candidatus Solibacter sp.
GTCTTTGTCGAGAAGCCGCTGACGATCACAGCCGTGGCCGCCGGGGACCGGGGCACCAATGGACTTTTGCACTTTATCGACAACACGGTGGACATCACCACGGGCGCCATCAAGTTAAAGGCGATGTTCGCGAACGTGGACCGCGTCCTCTGGCCCGGCCAGTTCGTCAACGTCAAAGCTCGCCTCAGCATGGAAGAGGCCCGGGTCCTGGTCTCGTCCCAAGCTGTGCAGACAGGTCCTCGCGGCAAATATGTCTGGGTGTTCAATCCAGCCGATTCGACCGTCTCCATGCGAGACGTTACCGTGCTGCGGCTCTTCTCGCCAGCCGGCCAGGGTGAGCATGCCGTGATCGGGTCGGGCCTGAAGGCCGGCGAGAGCGTCATCTCCGAAGGACAAAAACGGCTCGCCCCGAACGCGAAGGTCCGCCTATTGCCGCCCGGCGCCCAGACCGCGGACTGACCCCCATGGCCATCACCGATCTCTTCATCCGGCGCGCCGTCACCACCACTTTGCTGATGACGGGCATCCTCGGCTTCGGGCTCGTCAGCTATTTCACTCTTCCGGTGAGCGACCTGCCCCCGGTGGAGTACCCGACGATTCAGGTGACGGCCGTGCTGCCCGGAGCCAATCCGGACATCATGGCTTCTTCGGTGGCCACGCCGCTCGAAAAGGCGTTTTCCAATATCGCTGGAATCGAGAGCATGTCGTCGTCGAGCATGAACTCCTCGACGAGCATCACGCTTCAGTTCGACCTCAGCCGTACCATCGACGCTGCGGCCCAGGACGTGCAGTCCGCCATCTCGCGCGCCACGGGCGAGCTTCCTCGCAACATGCTCACGCCCCCGTCGTTCCGCAAGGTCAACCCCGCTACGCGCCCGGTGGTGTTTCTGGCGCTTAGTTCCGAGACCATGACGCTGGCCGCGTTGAACGAATACGCCGAGACTCTTATCGGCCGGCGCATCTCCATGCTCACGGGCGTGGCGCAGATCAACGTCTTCGGCGCACAGAAATACGCCGTTCGCGTGGAGGCCGATCCAGACCGCCTGGCCGCCCGCCACGTCAGCCTGGAGGACGTTCGCCTGGCCCTCGCCCAGCAGAACGTGAGTCTACCGGCCGGATCGCTCCATGGCGTGACGAAGGCCTACACGGTGCAGTCGAACAGCCAGCTCAGTGCGGCGGAGCAGTTCGGCTCCATGATCGTTGCCTACCGCAACGGCAATCCGGTGCGGCTCCAGGATGTGGCGAACGTCCGGGACAGCGTCTCGAACGAACGCAGCGTCTTCTGGGTGAACGGCAAGCCGGGCATGATCGTGGCGGTGCAGAAACAGCCTGGCGCCAATACGGTGGAGGTAGTGGAAGCCGTCAAAGGCCTGCTGCCCAGCCTTCAGCAGAACATGCCGGCCGGCATCAATTTGCATGTGGAGTTCGACGCTTCAAAGAACATCAGGGAATCGATCGAGGACGTGAAGTTCACGCTCCTGCTGACCATCGGACTTGTGATTCTGGTGATCTTCGTGTTCCTGCGCAACGTGTCGGCAACCATTATTCCCAGCCTGGCCGTACCGCTCTCACTGCTGGGCACGTTCGCGGTGATGAAGCTGCTGGACTTCACCATCGACACGCTTTCAATGATGGCGATGACTCTCTCGGTCGGCTTCGTTGTCGACGACGCCATCGTGATGCTGGAGAACATCGTGCGCCACATGGAAATGGGCAAGCCGCGCATGCTGGCGGCCTACGAAGGCGCTCGCGAAGTGGGCTTCACCATCATCTCGATGACCATGTCACTGGTGGCGGTCTTTATTCCAGTGCTCTTCCTCGAAGGGATCATCGGCCGTTTGCTGCGAGAATTCTCCATCACCATCGCGGTGGCGGTGCTCATCTCGGGCCTGATTTCCCTGACACTCACTCCGATGCTGTGCAGCCGGTTCCTGCGCCACGACGAGAATCATGGACGCCTGTACAACGTGGTGGGCTCGTTTTTCACGTGGCTGAACAACCTCTATCGACAGACACTGCTCACCACCCTGCGCTTCCGGTTCGCGACGCTGATGGGCACGCTGGCACTGACTGCAGTCACACTGTGGATGTTCGTCGTCATGCCGAAGAGCTTCGTGCCGGTCGTTGACACCGGCATGGTCTTCGGCGGCACCGAGGCGGGGCAGGATACCTCTTTCGAAGAGATGGTCAAGCTGCAGAAGCAGGCCATGGGGATCGTGCAGAAGAACCAGTGGGTCACACAGTACGGCACCGGCGCATCCAACCAGAACACAGGTTTCCTCTTCATGCACTTCAAGGACGACGGGAAGCGTCCACATGCCACCGCGATCATCGCTGACCTCCAGAAGCAGTTCGCCGAGATCCCGGGCTTTTCGGTCTTCCTCCAACTGCCGCCGATGTTGAATCTCGGACAGAACGAGTCGCGCTATCAGTACTCCGTGGCGTTGCAGGATGCCGACACCGCCGTGCTCTACCAGTGGGCTCCCAAGATGGAAGCGAAACTGCGCACCCTGCCCGTCCTGGCGGATGTCTACAGCGATCTCCAACTCAGCAATCCGCGCGTGAATGTGGATATCGACCGTGACCGCGCTTTCGCGCTCGGCGTCACACCGGAGCAGATCGCCAATACGCTTTACGACGCCTATGGCAACCGCCGCATCTCGACGATCAGCGCGCCGGCCAACGAATACGACGTGATTCTCGAGGTCATGCCACAATTCCGAAAGGATCCGGCCGGCCTCTCGAAACTCTATATCCGCTCTTCCAACAACAAGCTCGTCCCCTTGTCCGCAGTGACCCGCGAGGTGCAGGGCGTAGCCCCGCTGAGCATCAATCACATCGGCCAATTGCCGGCCGTGAACCTGCAGTTCAATGCGAAGCCGGGCGTCTCGCTCAGCGAGGTGACCGCGCAGGTGGATGAGGCGGCCCGCGAGATCGGGCTCCCCGACACCACTTCGTTTACCTATCAGGGCACCGCGTCGGCATTCCAGAAGTCGATCGGCGGCCTGGCGATTCTACTGTGTATCGCGATCCTGGTGATCTATCTCGTGCTCGGAGTCTTGTACGAGAGCTTCATCCACCCCATCACGATTCTCTCGGGCCTCCCCTCGGCCGGCCTGGGCGCGCTGATCACGCTGCTGCTGTTCCACGACGATCTAAACCTCTTTTCGTTCGTGGGCATTATCCTGCTGATCGGCATCGTCAAGAAGAACGCCATCATGATGGTGGATTTCGCGATGATGGCGCGCGCCGAAGGTATCCCCGCGGAGGAGGCGATCTTCGAAGGCTGCATGCAGCGTTTCCGCCCCATTATGATGACCACGATGTGTGCGCTGCTCGGCGCGATGCCGATCGCTTTCGGCTACGGCGCCGGCGGCGAAGCGCGGCGCCCGCTGGGCCTGGCCGTGGTGGGCGGCCTGGTTGTGTCGCAGGCGCTGACGCTCTACATCACGCCGGTGATTTATCTCTATCTGGAGAAACTCACCACGAGCCGCGCGAAGAAGGCGCAACCTTCGGTCGGCGACGCCGTATTGGCCGAGCGGTTATAGGAACCCGATTCGTTCCTTTGCCTGGACGAATCGTTCAACGTCGATATCCGCGGCGTGCTGACGTGTCTGGGCTACGTCATAGGCAAGCTGCATTCGAAGCAGGTGGTCCATACTAGGGCGAACGCCTTCTCGATGTGCAGGGCCATCTCCGGAGACAGCGCCGCATATTCAGCACAGTAGTACAATACAAACGGCTTGGACGTAACGTCGAATCTATAGCCACGGTTGAACCGCCGGGCAGTCCCGGCGACAGCAAACCACGTTCACATTTTGCTGAAGGAGTCTCCGAATGAGAAAAGGCATGACCATGATCGCCTTGGTTTCGGTGTTCTTGGTTTGCGCGTGGGGCGAATCCCGCTTCGGTCGCCCAGTCATCCAAGTTTCCAGTCTAAGGGACTACAAGACGTTCAAGCTGGATGAGAACACGTTCGCCAGTCTCGACGGCGAGAATTCGTCAGTGTCGTGCATCGTGTATCGGGGCCGAGTTCGTTATTACGTCGAGATAGGAATTGTAAACCGATCTTCGAAAGACATCGTCATTGATAAAGACGCCGTGACGTTCGTTAAGCCAAACTACACCGTGCTCCGAACCAGCACCGTTGACGCTGCGTTGGACGTTGCGCAGAGCGTGAGTGGCTCTTTCATCCCGACTCCTGCACCTCAAGTAGCGGCCGGAAGTACAACAACGTACTCTGGGGTCGCGACCACTTCCGGCAATCAGACCAGAGTTTCTGGAACGGCCACGACCACTCCGGACAACTCGTCTCAAGCGGCAGCTAACATGGGGAATTCGCTGGGGAATGCACTTGCAGCTCGCCGCTTCTACAATCAGCAATCGGTCGATCAACGCTTCGCGACGTACCTGGTTACATTTGCGCCCGAAAACCTTCCCAATGTCGTAAGGGCGGGACGCAGCCAGATCTTGGTCTACTCGTTTGAACAGATCAAGAGTAAGAAGGCGCCATTCGAGATCAGGTTGACGATTACTGGCGAAGAATTCGCCTTTCGCTTCAAAGAGTGACTTTCGGACCGGAAGCTATAAGGGAAGTCTGATCGAGCGAGATCGTCGGTCACGCCGAAGATAGTGTTACGCTTACTTTGGTCTAACATTCGCGTTCTGCCTCACCAGACCTGCGAAGAGGAACTCCACGCAATCGGCGGCATGGATGTTCGCTCGATAGAGAAGGTGCACAGCGTAGCGTTCCCAACAGATGGGCCCATCGCTCGCTCCGAAGATGGCCCAGGGCGTCGGATGGCACAACTTCGAGTAGAATCGATTGTACTTTTCGAAGTTGGCTTTTCGCCCTAGCTCGTCGGCAATCTTTCTCGTCGGCCTCGAACCACTGTTGAGCGTACCCGGATGTTTTGCCGCAGGACTTTGCGCGCTTCGTGCTGACGAGACGAATTCGTGTGAAGCGCTCTCGATGTTTTGGTCAAGCGCATTGTCCGACTTTCCGAGATGTGTCCTGATGTAAATAGTATCGGCTCTGCACTCCTCCGCAAAACGGAGTCGAGTTTCGACTCCTTGAGACAAATAGTCGGAGACGAAGGTTAGCTCGAAGAGGTTTCTGGTTGCCGAGGCGAGCTCCATCATTGAGAGATCTTGGCTCCTTTTGATGCAGCATTCAAGCTGCCCAACAATAAAGTCAGCCAGGTGGGCCAGCATCCGACCATCGCCCTCCCTCCAGGCTGTACCTTGCTCGACTTCTATGCACCGGAGCGCGTCGATGCGCAACTGTGCTTTACGTATCTCAGTTGACAACTTGACTTCAGTCAGTTTGGGCATTCTGTCCAGTTCTGGCGCACAGATCAATTGCGAGGAGCCCGAAGGCAGGTATTCAGGACTCCATCCGTCCCCCACGCACCCTCGGCAATCCCGATATATCGTACCCCGTCGTGACCTCGCACCATAGTCCGCGGTTGAACCCTTCGCGGACCGCAGGCTCGCCGCGATACCCGATCTCGAAGATCAGCCAGCCGCCGGGTTTGAGCAGTGACTCGGTCTGGGGGCTGATCCGGCGATAGGGCTCCTGCCTTGTTCGCCGCCCTGCAGCGCCAGATGCGGCTCGTGGTCGCGGACTTCGCGCTGGAACGCTGGGATCGCCTCAGCCGGAATGTACGGGGGATTGGAAACGATCGCATCGAAGCGAGTGGCGAGGCCAGCGGCAAGATCCGTCTGCACGAGATCAATCCGCGCCAAGCTGGGCGGCGTCCTGGCGGGCTACCGCCCGCGCGTGCTCGACGACGTGCTCGGTATCGGATATCTGGGTTAGTTACACCGTCGCGACGCTGCCATACCGAGGCGGCAAGACGTTGCGCGATTCCCGGAAGCGTTCGCAGGCTGCAATCAGATGCCCGCATACCAGGAGTAATCGCCGGTCTCGACCACTCCTTTCAAGGTGTTGGTGAGGGAGACGCGGGTGAGGAACTTCATGCTCTTGTAGCCGAGCTGCCTGGGGACGCGCAGGCGGAGCGGGCCGCCGTGACCGAGCGGGAGGTCTCCGCCGTTGAACGCGTAGTTGAGGAGAGTCTGCGAGTGCCAGGCCTCATTCATGTCTATGGCGTCCACCCAGCCATCCATGGCGTGAACGACGACGTAGCGGGCCTGTGGGAGGACTCCTGCCTGGTTGAGGACGTGCGATAGCGGCACGCCGGTCCATTCGGCGATGTAGGACCAGCCTTCTTCACAGATGAGCTGGGTGATGTGGCTGTTTGCGGGGTAGCTTCTGAGGTCGGCCAGGGAGAGGGAGGCGGGTTGGCGGACCATGCCGCCTATTTGCACGCGCCAGTCCTTGAAGCCGCCGGCCTGGAGGCGGCCGAACTCGGCGGTTTTGGGCGGACCTCCATTGGGGTGCGGGATTTTGGAGATCTGGTCTGGCGAGAATACGCGTGCGTTGGCGTTGCCGGTCAGCAGGGGCTGAGCGGCGTAGGTGAGGGTATGGCCGCAGCCGTAGAGGCCGGCGTAATCGGGAGGGATCAGGCCGCGCTCGGCGGTGGCGCGGGCGGCGATGGCGACGCCGGATACGCCCGCGACGCCGGCGAAGCCTGCCTTGATGAGATTGCGGCGGGAGATGTTGCTCATGGGTGCTCCTTCCGCGCTTCGGCGCGGCCGGTGATCATTGTTCGGACGCGGGCTTTGAACCCGGCGAGGAAGACCATCAGGAGATGGACGGCGACGAAGAGAAGCAGTGACAGGGACGCGAAGAAGTGAAGCGTTCGCGCCGATTGCTGGCCGCCCACGAGATCAACGAGAAACGGAAATGCCGCCGTGAGTGTGGGCGACATGGCGAGGCCGGTCCAGATCAGGAACGGGAACAGGCCGAAGATGACGAACAGGTAAGCGAGGCGTTGAAGGACGTTGTAGGACCAAACCTCGTCCTCACCCGGCGGTTGAAAGCGGAGATGGCCGGCGATGGACCGGGAGAGCGAGGACCAGGAGCGGTCCGATGGCGCGGGGATGAGATCCTTCCGCAGGTGGCCGGAGCGGAAGCTGGACGCGGCGTAGAGCAAGCCGGTGAGGACAACGATCCACGCTGACTGGAAATGAAGGGAGCGGCTCCAGCCGTTCTGATCCGGCAGAACGAAATCGTAGCCGGTCTTCACGGATGCGCGGGAGGCGGGAATGGGGATGTCGAAGAGCGAGGGCATTAACGCGTTTCCGTCCTCGCCCCAATAGAACCGGGGGTGGGAGATGACGAGTTCGATGCCGGTGACCAGCAGGGCGAAGAAACAGAACGCGGTGATCCAATGCGTGATACGGACGAGAAGGCTGTGCCGGACGATCGCCCCAGATGCGACCGGCCCGGGATGTGGGACCGCCATTCCGGGATGATAACAGAAGAACAGTCAGGGGAGTGCGGGATCAGGAACAGAGGGAGCGATAGACTTCGAGCGTGCGTTCGGCCATTCGGCGGAGGGAACGATGTTGGGTAACGCCGTCGCGGCCCTGGCGGCCGAGGTTGCGGGCGGCGTCGCGGTCGCGGGCGAGGGTGAGAAGGGCGGCGGCGATGGCTTTGGCTGAGTCCGGTTTGACCAGGATGCCGCCGCCGCAGGCCTCGATGTGTTCGCGGGGGGCCATTCGCGCGGGAGCTACTACAGGGACTGCGGCGGCCAAGGCTTCGAGGACATAGAGGCCCTTGGGGTCGTCGTATACGGGGGGCACGCAAAAGGCATCGAGCGACGCGAGGAAGCTCCGTTTGGCTGGCAGGTCGAGCTCGCCGTGATAGGTGAAGCCGGGTGTCCCGCGGAGCGGTCCGAGGTATGCCTCGTGCTCGGCGGCGCGGTAGCCGGCGGCATGGAGTTCGGCGGGTTGGCCGTAGGCGGGAAGGAATAGACGCCAGGCTTCGCACAGGAGGTGGAGGCCTTTTTCCGGAGCAATGCGGGCAAGGTAGCCGGCACGGAAGGGGCCGGCGGGCGCGGCGACAGTAAAGTGATCCGGGTCCACGCCGACGGGCACGATGTGGAACTTGTTCCTGGGGATGGCGAGGAGATCGGCCATGACGCCGGCGTATTCCGCGCTGATGGAGACGAAGGCATCCACGTGGTGGATCTGGTCGCGGATGAGCGCGAGAGCCTGGGAGCGGTAGGGTTCGTGGAGGTGGTCGAGGAAGAGATCCTCGC
The DNA here is from genome assembly GCA_964450255.1 of uncultured Candidatus Solibacter sp. GTDB lineage: Bacteria > Acidobacteriota > Terriglobia > Bryobacterales > Bryobacteraceae > Paludibaculum. The sequence goes on from CAYVDY010000219.1 coordinate 8,169, forward strand.
CCTGCATCGTGCAGACAATTGGGCCGGTGTAGACGTGGCGGATAGCCCGGGCCATGGCGATGAGAAGCGTATTGGGGAGGTTGACGATATCGGGGCGGTGTTCGTGAGAGAACCACTGCTCGAGTTTGGAGAACTCGCGGGCGATGGGGCCGTGGTCGCCTTCCAGCATGGCTACGGTCATTTCGCCGAGGAAGGTCGGGTTGACAGAGATGGAACGCTTGGCGGCGGCTTTGAGGGCCCAGCGGGAGTCCCAGATGCGATCCAGGATACGGGGCGTGTGACGGAAGAGGGCGGAGGACTGCTGGAGGTAGACGCTGATGCCTCCGAAGAGGATGGGAGAGCGAGTGCTTTCGCTGGGTTCGTCGGTTTTGGTGGGGGTGTAGACGGGGACGAGTGTGAAATCCTCACCCATGCGCCGGAGCTCGGCGGCGAGCGAGTTGTCTCGCAGGCACGAGCCGCAGTACATGCTGGCGGCTCCGGCGGTGAGGCTGAGGATCTTCATGCAAGCGCCATCTCAAACGCGCGGCGGGCGTAGAGATGATCGAACAGGTTCCCTTCGTGGGGCTGGTCCCAACGGATGGCGTTGGTGGGCAGCGCACCGATATTGAGACGGCCAACTAGAGGGGATGATAGCAGGCGGCGGGTGAGGGACTTGTCGTTCGTGATGGCTGAGACGACGAGGGTGGGGCCGAGGATTTTGGGGATGCTGTCCTGCGGGACCTCAAGGACGCTGGCGAAGGGGAAGAGGAACTCCTTGTTGGCGAGCGGGTGCTCGGGCGAATCGCAGCGGACGATGGTAGGCAGGAGGTAGGTGCAGCCGTCGTGCTCGGCGATGCGCGAGGGCAGGCCGCCGGCCTGGAGGGTGGCGTCGATGCGGTGGGCTGTGGCTGGTGTGGCGAAGGGGGCCAGGGTGGCCTGGGGGTCGTCAGAGGCTCTGGGGACGATTTGCGCCAGCTTTTCGGTGAGTGCGGCGGCGATGGCGTCGGCGTGGCGGGGGACCCAGACGCCGGAGGCGTTGACGCAGGAGCGGCCTCCGTTGGCGGCGATGGAGGCGGCGATGATGTCGATGTACTTGGGCCAGTCGTCGATGCAGTCCTCACCGATGACGACCTTGGAGTAGCCGGGGCCGTGGAGCTCGATGCGGGGATCGGTGGCCCAGGACTTGACGGCGCCGACGTCGCCGAACAACATGCCGCGGCCGGTGAGGCGCAGGGGGCCGAGCATAGTTGTCCAGCCCGACGAACTCTCGGAGCTGAAAGCCGCGGCCGGTGTCCAGGCTGAGCCGGACCGTGAACAGCATCGGGGCCACCAGGAACACGGTCATCAGCACGAGCGCCGGTGCCGTGAACGCGAGGCCCTGCAACCGGCGTACTCGTCTGCGCATGGCCTCCGTCCGGGTGCGGATGGATCGAGCCCGGCGTCGCGGTGACGCCGGGCTCGACGCCTGAGACAGGCCGGGTCGCCTCAGCGACCGAATTCGGCCTTGGCCAGCTCCTCGAAGTCGTTCAGGAGTCCGTCGATGTTGTCGGGGTTCTCGATGACGCCCTGCAGCATCGTGCCCCACGCCTCGCCGAGCGTGCCCGGCAGGAGGTCCGAGCCGTCGAAACGGAAGACCTCCGCACCGGCGACCTGCTTGGCCTCTTCCACCGCCAGCGGCGTCGGGTACTTGCTCGTGTCGGTGTTCTTGTTCGGGGAGATCACCCCGGTCGACGCGAAGATGTCGGCCGAGTCCTTGCTCGAGAGGTAGGCCATGAACTGCCGCACGAGGTCGTTGTCCACGAAAGCGACGGCGAGGTCTCCGCCACCGATGAGCGGGGTGCCCTCGGCCGGGTTGATCTGCGGGAAGGTGAAGAACGCGATGTCCTCGACCGCCTTGAGCGACGGGTTGACGTCGCCGATCGCGATCCCGCCGACGAATCCGCCTTCGTAGTACATCTCGGCGTCGGCATTCGTGCCGAACACGCGGCCGATGCCATCCACGAAACCGGTCCCCAGGACACCCTGGCGGCCGCCCGCGATGTACTTGTCGACGGCGATCAGGCCGGCCATCCGCGTCAGGGCGTCCTTGACCGTCTGGTC
>CAYVDY010000220.1:0-10225 GCA_964450255.1 uncultured Candidatus Solibacter sp.
GCCCGACTCGGTGTACACGCGTATAACTGTGACCGCCACCCGCGGCACGTCGGACGAGGCCATCACCTCGCCGCACATCGCCATCGTGAAGGACCTCGATGGAATCGTCCAGCGTCCAATCCCCACGCTCGGTAACGTGCTCGAACAGGAGCCCGGCATTTTTGTCCAGCAGAGCACCTATGCGCAGGTCTCGCCATTCTTGCGCGGACTCACCGGCTATCAGGTGCTGAACCTGGTGGACGGCATCCGCTTCAATAATTCGACGTTCCGCTCCGGTCCGAATCAGTACCTGGCGTTCGTGGAGCCGTCACAGGCCTCACGCGTGGAAGCCCTGCTTGGCCCCACCGGCGTGCAGTATGGCAGCGATTCACTCGGCGGCACCATCAATGTCATCACCCGGCAGCCGCGCTTCGCTTCCGATGCGGCCCGTGAGACCCACGGCGACGTCGCTCTTTCCGGCGCAACTGCCGATCTGTCCGGAGTCGGCAGCGCGCATCTCTCCAATGCCGGCGAGAAGCTCTTCTGGCTGGCCGGCGTCTCCGGCCGCCGCCACAACGACCTCCGTGCGGGCGAGGGCGGCGACTCCCGCAACGTCTACCACAAGCTGTTCGGCATGTCGCAGGACCAGGTCCGGTCGCTCACAGGCAGCCGGCTCCAGGACAGCGGATTCTCGCAGTATGGAGTCGAAGGGAAACTGGCAGTCCGCTTCCGTCCGGATCAACTCGTGAGTGTGAGCTATCAGCGCGGCGTGCAGGATGGCGTGCGCGGCTATAAAGATCTGCTCGGCGGCCTGGGCCGGCTGCAATCCACGTTTGAGCCGCAGATCCTCAACTGGCTGTATGGCCGCTATGAGAAGCTGGGCTTGGGACCGCTTGATTCGCTCAGCGCAACGATGTCTCTCAACAGCCAGACGGATGGAGGCAGCCGGCAGAATCTGCTCTATACCGATCCGATCACCACAGACTACTCTCGAGTCAATACCAACGGCTATACGGCACAGGCAGCCACGCACTGGGGCAGCCGTCTGCTCGCCACCTTCGGCGGCGACTACTATGACGAGTCCATTCAGTCTGCGCGCGACGTGCGCAACCCGGTGACTGGCGCGGTCAGCCGGCCGCGGTCGCTCTATCCCAACGGCTCGCGCTATCAGAGTCTGGGCCTATTTGCCCAGGGCAGCTACGACCTAACCAAGGCCTTGCGCGCCACGGCCGGCGTGCGCTTTACCGGCGTCCGTTTCGCCACGCCGCAGGACCGTACCTACGGCGTGCCCGAATCCTCACAGTGGTTTCAGGATGTTACCTTTCACTCCAGCCTGCGGTATCAGATTGCGAGCGCCTTCGGGATTCACGCCGTTGTCAGCCGCGGATTCCGGGCGCCGAACCTGAACGATCTTGGCGCGCTGGGCCTCAACGACCTCGGTTACGAGGTCCCCGCTTCCGAAGCCGTTCCCGCCGGCGCACTACTGAGTACGGACTCCGGCGAGAGCGCCACCTCCAAGGGGACTCCCCTTTCCTCGCTGCTGCCGGAATCGTTGATGAACTACGAGTTTGGATTCCGCCTCACCCCCGGCCGGCTCTATCTGCGAGCTCAGATGTTCGACGCCGAACTGAGCGACCCGATTGTCCGCCGCACTCTTCTGTTTCCCGCCGGCAGTGCGCCCACGCAGCTTGCCGGCCTACCCGTGACCGTCATCGCCCAGACTGCCGCGCAGAAGGCGCAGGGTGTCGTCGCGGTGGCGACCGCTCTGGATCCCCGCGCCGTCAAGGCATTCACCAACGATGGCCGTTCGCGCTATTACGGAGTGGAGACGCTGGCCCGCTATGCCGTGACAACGCGACTCTCGCTCGAAGCTAACTACAGCTACATTCTGGGCCGCGATCTCGATCCGAACCGCAATATCCGCAGGCTGCCGCCGCAGGCCGGCGCCGCTACAGTGCGTTATGCGCTTTCCGGACGCCGTCCGTGGTTCGAAGTATCGCTTGCCGCCGCCGGGGCGCAGGACCGATTGAGCGGCGGTGACCGCGATGATGAGCGGATCGGCGCGTCGTTCCGCCGGGCCGACATCGCATCGTTCTATCGTGGTAGCCGCGTGGCTCCCTATCTGGATCCCGCCACCGGCGTCTTCCGGCCTACCGGCGAATCACTCACCCAGATTCAGGATCGAGTCCTGCCGATTGGGTCCACCATCAGTGGCGTCACGGTGATCGATAACAACACGCGGGTGCCGCTCTATCTCTCCACTGCCGGTTGGGCTAGCGTCAATCTGCGGACGGGAATCCCGATCGGAGAACGCTGGCAGGCGATGGCGGCGTTGGAGAACATCCTCGATCGCAACTACCGCATGCACGGCTCGGGCCTCGACGCGCCAGGCATCACCGCTTACGTGAGTCTTCGATTTCGCTTCTGATCCGCGCAGTGGAAGTTCGCCCAACAACCAGCCCCCAGCCTATTTCGGACTCTGGCGCGGCACAACGCCACCGTCCCGCCAGCCGGCCTCTCGCTTCACGCCTGCCGCCGCCTTCGCCCCATCCAGCACCGGCAGAACCTGCACTTCCACGAACTGCCACGCGCCAGACTGGTTCGGCCGCTTCCTCCACGCGAAAGAGTGAGTTACGCCAAGTCCGCGCTTCCGGCAGAACGCCGCCACGCATTGGTCGCCCCAGCCCTGCTCCGCTATCAACCCGCGCCACCTCAATATCGCCATTTGTCCACGCACCTGTGAATTTCAAACGCAAGCCAAGACGGGGCCGATTAGATCCCAGGCACTGGCGTTGTCCGGCTTGAGCTCGATGTCTTTGCGGGCGTCGGCCACGACGCCATCGTAGTCCTTGAGCGTCAGTTTCCGCGCCCCGCGTGCGCGGAAGTACTCGCTGTTGGCCGGGCTGAGCGCGATGGCGCGATCCATGGTGGCCAGCACCTCGGGAAGTCCGCCGGCAGTGCGGAGGACGTTGGACTGCTGGTAGAAGACTTCACCAGCCTGTCGCGCGCAGGCCGGCGGCGTTCGGACGGCGAATGTGACGAGAGCGGCTGCGAAGGCGAAGCGGATAACAGACGACATTACTGACTCCAATCGAATGCCGCTACTGATTCCAGAGCGGTGTAGCTAACGCCGCCATCACGCCGCCAGACCCTGGCGGCGTGTCACCAATCGTGAGGTCCAGGTAAGGACACCGATTCCGCTGAGCGCCAGGCACCAGCAGAAAATGGTAACCCCGATCTCCTCGCCCAGGACCTCGTCCGTGAAATTCGCTGCATGGAGTGGAATCGCGAAAAAGAAGGCGGCGAACAATGTGCCCAGCAGATCGACAATCGTGATGCTGGTTCGGTCATTGGTCAGAGACGGACCGCCGCGTCTGGGCCATGGGAGAACGAGGTACGCGAGTAGTCCACCCACGAGCCAGATCCAACTGGAGCTGCGCTTCGGGTAAACCAGGGTCGCGCCGGCTGCGGATTCACGCGGCCGGTTAACGTACCAGACCTCCAGAAAGGCGAGCGACCCCTCGGCGGGGACGGGCAGGTAGGCACTGAGCCGCGTGCTCCGCTTGAACACACTCTCAACCTGGGGCATCAGTTCCGCGATTGCCGCATCGCCGGAACTGTAGAACACAGTTTGGCTGGCCACGCTGCGGTACACGTTCACCCACTTCTGGCCGGAGGCCTTTAGCAAATAGTGCTCCGTCGTCCGCAGCGCATACGATTCCACGGAGCCGGGGTTGGTGTTGGCGCGGATGAACTCCCGGCCCATTTCCATCGCTCCCATTGCGGGGTACTTTCTTTCTCCATACTTGCGTTCATACTCTTCGCGGAAATCGGCACGCTCCAACTTTACGAGGACCGGCGGCGTCCAGAATGCCAGCCACAGGAACGTGCAGACTCCGGCCACCAGAGCGAGCCGGCGCATCCACTCCAAGCCGAGTGACCCCGGCGGATTCTGTACCAGCGATGCCGGCGCTGGCGTCCCAATCTCCTGATACCGCGCATGAGCCGCACCCCAACGGAGCCATTGAATGGCGTAGCCGTAGTATTCCGGCGTGCAGTAGAGACGAGTGACCACGCGCCAACCACTCATGATCGCGAGGTGTAGCCTTTCGACGCAGGGTACGTCTAGTCGCGTCTGGAGCCGGTTGTCGTCGGCGTCCGAATGCACAATGGCTTCGTCATGGAATCGTCTCATGTGGGTGTGGCTTTTCTGCAGAGCCCGCCTCACCCACTGCAGAATCTCCTCGTCGAACTGCAAGCCGGCCAGGATCTTCTGAAACTCCGCGGTCGGTACCTCTTCGCGGACAGGCGGTTCCGGACAGTTCGACTTGTCGCCGGTGCAGTGCCAGTAGGAATACGGGCTCTTCTTGCGCTCGGCCGAAAGCGCGCAGCCACAGTGACCGCACCCGAGGGAACCGTTCCTTCTCTGCCAATTCCACGAACGCCTGCCGTTCCGGCGAGCCTTCCTGCAGCCCGCAAAGCCCCGCGATCCTGCAGACACGGGGAGTCAGCTCCGGCGGCCGGCCCGCTACCGTGTGCCGATCGCCCGCCTCGCTGCCGCGCCGGACTCCATCGCCAGGACGGAAGGCTCGTCGGAAGCCAACCGCACCGCGCAGTTCGGGTCACATTCATCGATACTAGAGCGAAGGCGGCCACTCCTCCGAGTTGGGCCGCCCCTTCGTGTACCTGATGGCGATGACCTTTCCGTTCCCGTCCCAACCACTTCACTGAGCTGAAAGAGAAGCTCGTAGTCTGATTACCACCTCAGGTTCAGACCCAGCTTCAGGAACCGCGGCAGGTTATTCTGCGACGCATTCAGCTGTCCGAACGCAGCGTTGGTCACGTCCACGCTCGCGATGGCCGTGAACCAGGGACGGTTGAAAGCGTTAACCGCTTCAAACCGGAACTGCAGCTTCAACCGCTCGTGGATCGGGAAGGTCTTCGACATCGACACGTCCCAGTTCTGGTAACCCGGCAGTCGCACGTCGCTGAACCGCAGGGGGAACGTCTTCAGCGTGTACGGTTCCTGCGCCGCCACCCGCTTGCCCGTCGTAGCATCGTTCCACATCGAGGTGTTAAACCACATTGGGATGGACGGATTGTCGATCTTGGCGCTGCCGGGCACTACCTGCGAGGCATTCGGATAAGCGACGCACCACCCCTTCATGTAGGTGACGTTCCAATCCAGGCCCCACCCTCCGATGAAGCCATCCACCCATCTGTTCACATTGCCCCCGAACTGCCGTCCATTTCCGAACGGCAGTTCATACACGCCGATGAAGTTGAACTTCTGCGGAATGTCGATCTGGTCTGCCGGCTGCTTGATCAGTTGTGTCGATGACACATCGGAAAGGTTGAAGAACTGCGGGTTCTGGAGTGCCACCTGCTCCAGCGTCTTCGCGATCGTATAGCTGCTCAGAATGGTGAGCCCCTTCGCGAACCGCTTCGTCACCTTCAACTGGAAGCTGTCGTACCGCTGTGAACCGATCGGCACGTTCCCGATATTCAACGGCGCGAACTGCGGGAACGCATACAGCAGGTTCTGCCGCGAAGTAGTCGCACCGTTCAAAGCAGCGTTGTTCGGGATCTTACCCGCCATCGGATTCGGCACCTGCCCGGTGTAATACGCCGTGTCGATCGCGCCCGTTGACGTTCGTCTGCCCAGCTCCGAGATCGGCACGTAGTTCGCGTTCGGGGTCAGCGGCAACTTGCGTGTCTGGTTGCCGACGTAGCCCGCCTCCACCAGAATCCCGCCTTTCAGCTCACGTTGAATATCGAAAGAATACTGGTGCGAGTAGGGCAGAGGACGGTTTAGGTAATTCCCGGTGACCGATTGCCCGAGGAAACTCCCCGCACCCTGGGACGTGCCCACCGCAGGTAGAAGTAGCCCGCCCGGCATCAGTGCGAAAGCGTTCGCCGTCGTCACGGCCGGCTTAAGGTTGTCCGTCGTCACGATAGCTTCGGTCCTTTGGCTGAATCCCGTATTGGGGCCCAAACCGTGCTGCCCCAGGTAGTAAAGGCCGTAGCCGCCGCGTAACACCCACTTGTCTCCGAGCCGGTAGGCCGCGCCCACGCGTGGCGCCCAGTTCTTGCGGTCGGGCTCGAACGCCGTTCCCGGCTGCCCCTCGTAGTTCGCGAATCGCACCGCACCCTTCAGCGTCAGTCCCTGCACTTGTGAAGCAATCGGACTGGCAGCCTCATAGTCGACCGTTCGCACCATTCGGTCATAACGTTCCGTCGCCGGCGACTCGTAGTCCCAACGTAGACCGAGATTCAATGTCAGGCGTGGGGTCACCTTCCAGTCGTCCTGGATGAAGCCCGCATAGAAGTAGTGGACCCAGGCAGGATCGATGTTGCGGTCCACATACGCCGACGTCGGATACCCGAGCAGGAACGTCGCCACTTCGTTGCCCGACACGGCGTCAGCGCGGTTCGCGTTCGCCTGGCTCCAGTTCTTTTCGAACTTGTACGATCCAGCCGCCAGTCCCGGATTCAGCGCATTGTCGTTGTATCGCCGCACCTCCATTCCCATTTTCAACACGTGCTTCCCCTTCACCATGTTCACGTTCGGCTGCAGCGTATACACGTCGTTGGCGCTGTAATTCAGCAGCCGGTCGGTACCCATGTACTTGTACGCCCCCAGGTTGATGTTGGGGAAACCTTGCCGGGTGAACTGAGACAGCAACGACTCCGCTACGCCCATCTTGCGTTGGTCATATCCGGTGCCGTAACTGCTGCCCGTCGTCTCTTCCCACCGGCTAAGCCCCGCCCGCAGATCTAGTGTGATCGTCGGCGTTAGCACCGACGTCCAGTCGGCCATCCAGTTGCGCCCGTTCCGAATCAGCGGCGCATTGCCTGTCGGTTCCGCCGGATTGACGTCGGACGGGTTCTGGATGAACGTCAGGCCGCGATACTCGCTGTACGGATTCTGCCCGTACCGGAAGTAGACGTTGTTCTTGGAATTGACATTCAAGTCCATGCGCCCAATCCACTGATCCAGATCGCCCACCCATCTGGAGGGAAATGGATAGTTCTGAACGTGATTGGGCCCTACGCCCACCGAGGTCGGCGCCGGATAGTACTGAAATGCCTCGGTCGCCATCTTACTGAGCCGGCTACTCGGCAGGATGTTGCCCGAAAATGGCGTCCTCGCTCCATCCACGGCCGTTGTCAGCGGATCGTAGATCGTTACCACCGCGCCCGCCGCATTTCGTAACCCCGAGAAATCGCCCTTCCGCCAATCCATCTCCGGAACGGTTAACACAGCGGGGTCCGCCGAGCGCTGCCGCATACCCTCGTAAGCCACCATCCAGAAAAGCCGGTTCCTGCCGTTGTAGACCTTCGGAATCCATACCGGCCCGGACACCTGAAAACCAAAGGCATTGATGTTGTTAGGCGGCCTCTTTGTCCGCGCCGCGTTCAGCTCAAACTGGTTGGCGTTCATCTTGTCGTTCTGGAAGAACTCATACGCCGTGCCGTGAAGGTCGTTCGAGCCGCCCTTTGTCACGATCGTCACGATGCCGCCACCCGTCCGTCCGTATTGGGCATCGTATGTGTTCAGCAGAATCCGGAACTCCTGAATCGAGTCCATCGTCGGAACGTGGATTACGTTGCGGCTCGACTGCACATTGGTGATTCCGTCCAGCAGTACCTCGTTTTCCGAGGCACGCCCTCCGTTGGCGGAGAATCCCGTGGTGCCGCCGATGTCAAAACTCCGCAAGTACCGCCATCCACCACTCTTAAAGACACCCGGCGAGGCCCACGCGATCTGGAACGGATTGCGCCCCTGCGTCGGCAGGTTCGCGATCATCTGGTTCGATATCGTGGCGCCACGGCTCGCAGTCTCCGTTTCCAGTGTCGAGACCGCCTCCTGCACTGTGACGCTTTGCGTCATCTCGCCGACTTCCATCTGCACGTCGATGCGAACCTTGTCCTGAGTCTGCAGAGCGATATTCTTCCGCAGAAAGCGTTTGAAGCCAGACGCCTCCACCGTCATCTCATAGCTGCCGGGCGCGAGAAACCCTGTGACGTAGTTGCCTGTTTCGTTCGTCTTCGTCGTGACTGTGACCTGACTCGAAACGTTCACGACGCGCACCATTGCGTTGACGATCGCTGCGCCCGTCGGATCAGAGACCAAGCCTGTTACCGTCGCCCGTACCTCCTGCGCATTCGCCAGTAGGGCGCTAAGCAGGAAAGACACTAGAGTAGTTGTGAGCAGTTTCATAAAGCCTCCGGAAGCTAAAATGGGCTTCGGCTTCTCCCTGTGCAAGCCACTGATACAGTCTCGGCTGTCACTTTGCCGAAATACAGGGGAGCTTACAGTGAGATCACCTGCCGTCGTTGGCGTTAACATTAGCTCCAACTGATAGGCATACAATGGAATTGCGCAAGTCATCCGCACATCTGGTGTGCCAGTATGCAGTTGGCCACGGACTCCCAGTCACGGGTACTAGTTCAGCGAGTCGCCGATAGCGCGCGATTCAAACGCTCTCCCCGTCTGCGCGAGTTTCTACTGCTCGTCTGCGAGAACCACTTTGAGCCCGGCGCCGCTCCGATCCACGAGCACGACATCGGCTACCGCGTCTATGCCCGCCGCGCCGACTACAACCCGGCTGATGACAACATCGTCCGCGTAGAAGCCCGGCGGCTCCGGCGCGAACTCAGCGAGTACTTTGCGGCCGAGGGCTCAGCCGAATCCGTCGTCATCAGTGTCCCCAAAGGGAGCTACACTCCCAGATTCGAGACTCGAAGCCGACGCCCCGGGCGTGCGCGGGGATGGATCATCCCGGTCTTCAGCATGATCCTGATCGCCGTCGCCTGGCTGCTGTGGACCCCCTACAAGAGCCCGCCTGCCGCATCGGCCAGCGTCTGGCCCACGCTCTTCCTTCCCGCCGAGCGCACCGACATCATCGTGGGTGACGCTGCGCTCGGACAGTATGAAGACCGCTCGCGCCGGGAGATCGATCTCGAAGAGTACGCCACTTGGCGAGTCCCCGCCACGGACCAACAGATCGCTGCCTTTGAGAGTGTCCTGGTGGTCGCCCGGATCCTCAAATCGCCAATGTGCCCTCTCAAAGACATCGTCGTGCGGCACGCTCGCGACGTCGCCGCCCGGGACCTGCAGTCCGACAACCACATCCTTCTCGGAAGCGGGAATTCCAACCCCTGGAGCGAACTGTTCCGGGAGCAGCGCAACTTCCTCCCAAGTCCGGACTGGCACCGGAACGGACCAGGTTACCTGAACCGTGCTCCACGCAGCGGCGAGCCCGACTCCTTCGTCAGATCGCGAGAGACCGGCGATCAGTTCGGCGTGATCGCCTTCCTGCCGAACCTGAGCGGGAACGGTCATGTGCTGATCCTTGAGGGAACCACCACGGGTGCGATGGAGGCTGCGTGGGGCTTCCTCAGCGACAGCGCCGCACTCTCACAGTTTCTTGTCAGGCATCAGATCCTGCAGTCCGGTGGCAGGGTCGCGGCCTTCGAAGTGCTCCTGAAGACCCGCTCAGTTGGCGGGACACCGAGACCAGCGGAATACGTCAGCCACCGGATCATACCCAGCGCTCAGACGCGGTAGCAGCCTGGAATGCGGAGCATGTCGGCCAGTTCCTCCAAATGACCCAAAGCCCGCTTCGTTCACGCCAGTTTCCCAACTCTATTTCCCGCGCCCTCAATCACATGCGCACTGAACGCCGTTCACCGTGCGAGTTCATCGTGTATGCTCTCTCCGGTATTGAACAATGGCACTAATCCGCATTACCGAGAAGAAACCCGCCGCCAGCCGCGCCAACGCCCGACTCTCGAAAGGGCCCACCTCCGCCGCAGGCAAGGAGAAGGTCTCCAAAAACGCCTGTAAGCACCACCTCTATGCCCGCAAGTTTCTCATGCCCCCAACCTGGGCCGCCCGCATCGACAACACCATTCAACCCTGCGTGGCCACGGTCGAGACTCCCGCCGAACGCGATTTGCTCTTCCACTACCCGCCCGCAAGCGCAGCTTCTGCCGCGGACTTCGCGAATATACGCACAACGACGCCCGCTTCTTGATCGTCAGCAACCGCATCCACAAGCTCGACCGCGAGGGCGAAAGGGCCCGGCGGGCCTGGAAACGCTTCCAGAAAACTCCCACACACAAGCCATCAATCCTGCAACTAATGGAGAACACGCCAGTTATGCCAGAGCAGAAAACGCCTGATGAACGAAGCCGCATAGCGGCAGACGCTTCGCGTGGGCGTTACCCGGCCGGATTC
>CAYVDY010000221.1:0-10214 GCA_964450255.1 uncultured Candidatus Solibacter sp.
TTCGATCCAAACAGCGAGAGTGCCTGAATTCCGAGCGATCCGAATGCAAGGAGATAGATGATGCCAAGCGATCGCAGAAACAGGCTTTGGACCGCCACGTAGTGGCTTCGTGGCGTCCATCCTGATGGAGTCAGCCAGCTCCGAACTATGTTACTTTGCAAAGAGAACAATCTTTTGGCCTGGTAGCCAAGTGGTAAGGCAGAGGTCTGCAAAACCTTTATTCGGCGGTTCGATCCCGCCCCGCGCCTCCAGATTTCGCTCGCGCCAGTTGACACATACCGCCGCAGTTGCTCTGATCCTAGCGAGTTGCGCAGATGTGGCGTCACTGAATCCCGGTCACTGCCCGCTATCTCCGATTGCTGTTCGTCCTGGGCAGGGTGAACGGGTTTCCAGACCTGTCCCCATGACGGGTGGGCGGGGACCGATGACGGCGCTTAAATGGGCATCCCACCGTGCCTTCACCTCGCGGCGTCCGAGGCGTGGTTCGATTTGCGTGGGATTTTGAGCTTGGCAGCTCGTTCGTGACCTAAATCACAAAACCGCCGGATGCGGATTCGCATGTCCGGCGGTGTGCGAGGAGCGGAGTTATCGAACCCGCTCCTATCGCGACTTCTCTTCAGCTATTCCGGTCTGCGCCGCATCCAGCGCGCCCAACCCAACACGCCGAGGCTTGCCACCAGAAGCGCATGGGTCGCCGGTTCGGGTACCTGCGAGGGCGGAGGCGGATCATCCCCCGCAAACCCTTCAATCGTCCAGTCCGTCACCGTCTCCGCAACGGCCGCCCAGCCATGGTAATCGCTGAACACGATCGTAAATGCCGTGCCCGGCGCCACCTTGAACTGCATCACCCGTGGGTAGACGATGGGAGGCTCGTTACCGCTTGGCACGTAGCCCGAATCTCCGAGGTAGCCGCTCTGAATATCGGCCGGATTGAAGGAGCTGTACGCCACCCCCAGCACGTCATTCCCACTGGTGGAGAATGTCACCTGGATATCCGAATAGATCCCCGAGTTCGCCGCCACGGCATGATACCAGCGCGGGTCCGTGTCCGCGACGTCCGGCGTAGTCTTTGGCGGCAGACTCCACGCCGATGCGCTGCCGACTGCCTGCAGTGTTCCAGTCTGTGTTGGCTCAACATTGAGGGCGGAAGCCCACGCATGGGACCCCGCCGTGATCAGCGCCGCGCCCGCAGGCGCCGCCAATAGAACGGCCGCGCACAGCGCGGCCACAAGAAGTTTGCCCATTATGTCGTTCTCCTCCTGTTTCCCGTCGCGTAGAAAGCGATAAGAAGACCTTAATTACTTGTTTCGTCGGTGTCAAGCCCCCGGCCAGCAGTCTGCTGGAGGTGGACTTCGCCAAGCCCGCTGGAGGAAGCACTTCAGGCTAGGAAACGCAGTGAAACCCAGTCCGTCGACTTCGTCAGCCTTGCAGACCAACGCGAGATCGAATTCCCGGATTACTTCGGCGATGAGCCACGCCGTGTGCCTCTCCGGCAACCAGCCGTGCAGCGATGGCGACAGCCATCTCTCGCGCCCTGCCAAACCGGCGCTCAACGCCGTTCACTTCCGAGATGCTTCCAGGAAAACGGACGCGGCGAAAGCTATCTCCGGCAGGCCCCGAGCCGAAAGCCGCACACAGCCTGGGCGAGGTCCCAACATGCACTCATCTGAAAATAGGAATGAGGCCGCCAGGACCAGATCAGCCGGCATCCAAGGCTAGCCGCAGTTCGTCCTCGAGTTCGTAGATGCGGTCATCGAGGTCGCGCGTGGGCTGGCCGGCTGCCTTGGCGGCATCGAGCTTCTTGCGGACGGTGGCGAGCTTCTTCTGGAGCGCGGTCACCTTGGGGTCCGGCTTGGCGGGGGGCGGAGGCGGCGCGGCCGCGATGGGGGCGGACTTCTTTGATATCGGCGCGGTCTTTTTCGCTTTTCCGGATTTGAACCGGAACGCCGTGATGATGACGGGCGGCTTGAGGGTGGCGCCGAAATCGGCGTGATACTCTTCGGCCACTTTCACGGCTTCGGTGAGCAGCTCGCGGAAGCGCGACTCCATCGCGACCCGGGCCTTGGCGCGCAGGTCGCCGCCTTGCTGTTTCCACCTCTGATACTCGGCAATCACATCGCTCATGGAATCCATCGTACGCCGTTCGCATAGGGTGGCGTATGATCGATTCTCAGAGGTCAGTCTTGTCGAACGCAGCCACCGCTCCGCCCGCAGTGCCGCGCAATATCGCGGTTGACGTCTATCGCGGATTCGTGATGTTCCTGATGATGGCGGAGGTGCTGGAGCTCGCGAAGGTTTCGCGCGCGCTGCCGGAGAGCGGGTTCTGGAGCTTCCTGGCATTCCATCAATCGCACGTGGCGTGGGCGGGGTGCTCGCTGCACGATCTGATTCAACCGTCGTTTTCGTTCCTGGTGGGCGTGGCGCTGCCGTATTCGATTGCCAGCCGGCTGGCGAAGGGCGGGACGTTCGGCAGGATGTTCTCGCACGCCATCTGGCGGGCGTTTCTGCTGGCAGCGATGGGGATCTTCCTGCGCTCCATGAGCAGCACGCAGACGAACTTCACTTTCGAGGACACGCTGACGCAGATCGGGCTGGGCTATCCGTTCCTGTTCCTGCTGGGGTTCCGGCCGCCGCGCTGGCAGTGGGCGGCGCTGGGCGTGATTCTGGTTGGGTACTGGCTGGCGTGGGCGGTGTATCCGGTGGCTGGCCCGAACTTCGACTATCAGGCGGTGCGTGTGCCCGCCGATTGGCCGCATCACTATTCGGGGCTGATGGCGCACTGGAACAAGAACGCCAATCTTGGGAGCGCGTTCGATCAGTGGTTCCTGAGTCTATTTCCACGCGTGAAGCCATTCATCGCCAATGGCGGCGGGTATCTGACGCTGAGTTTCATTCCGACTTTGGGGACGATGATCCTTGGACTGCTGGCGGGGAATTGGCTGCGCGCGGCTTCGCCGAAGGTGCCGATGCGGCAGTTGCTGATCGCGGGCGCGGGCTGCATTGCGGGCGGCGTGCTGCTGCACTTCGCGGGGATCTGCCCGGTGGTGAAACGGATTTGGACGCCGGCCTGGACTCTGTTCAGCGGCGGGCTGTGCTTTCTGCTGCTGGCGGGATTCAGTTGGGTGATCGACGTGAAAGGCTACCGGCGCTGGACGTTCCCGCTGATCGTGGTGGGGATGAACTCGATTGCCGCTTATCTCATTGCGCACGTGATGGGTCGGTTCTTTGAAGACACATTCCGAATCCACCTGGGGGCGGGCTTCTTTAAGTTTCTGGGTGAGCCGTTTGAGCCGCTGCTGCAGGGCGCGGCTGTGCTGCTGGGGTACTGGCTCGTGTTGTTATGGATGTACCGCCGGAGGATTTTCCTGCGAGTGTGAGGGGGCAGTTTCGAGTGCTTCGGGTTGTTAGCCGTTGTGTTCTTATCGGGTCTCTGGCTGGAGGTGGGCTGTTTGCGCAGACCACGCGGCAGTCGGACTTTGTTCTCACGGGCCGCGTCACGATGGCGGATGGCTCCGACATTCCGAAGCCTGCGGCGATCGAACGCTACTGCTCGTCTGGCCGCGCAACGTGGGAGGCGCGAACGGACAAGAACGGCAGGTACATCATGCGCGGTTTTGATGCCGCCACCATGGGGGGCGTGTGGCGGCCGGCCGGCTCTGTCGGCGACGCCAGTTGCGTGCTACGCGCATCTCTGCCGGGCTATCAATCGAGCACTATTGAATTCATGGACCGGCGGTTCGGGCAGGACAGCAACCTGCCGACGATTCTGCTGTACCGCCTCGGGACGGAGTCGAGCTCTCTGTTGGAAGTGGGCATTCGCGTGCCGCGCGCCATTGACAAGTCCTGGACGCTGGCTGTGAAGGCGATCCAGGCGGGCAACTGGCCGGCGGCGGAGCAGCACCTGAGGAGCGGAGTGAAGGCGGCTCCGAATTTCGACGCCGCCTGGAATGCGCTGGGTGTCGTGTGTCTGAGCCAGGAGAAGCTGGAGGATGCCAGCAGCGCGTTCCGGCGGGCGATCGCTCTGAACCCGAAATCGATGCCGCCGTACGTTTCGCTGGCGCGTGCGGAGATCCAGCGCCAGGCTTGGCCGGAGGCGGCGCAGGCGGCGCAGATGCTGATCGCGGCGGACAGGCGTGGGCAGTATCCGGAAGCGTATGTGTTCGACGCGATTGCCGCTTACTCGCTGCGCGAGTATGACCGCGCGGAGAAGAGCGTGCGGACGGCGCTGAAGCTCGATCCTCAACACCGCATTCCGCGCGCGGAGTATGTTCTGGGCCTGGTGCTGGAGGCAAAGAAAGACTACGCCGCCGCGGCCGAGCACATGGGGCGGTATCTGAAGCTGGAGCCGAAGGCGGCGGATGCGGCGTCGGTGCGCACGCACATGGGCCGGATCGGCGAAGCGCCGCCGCTGGCCGGGATCCCGAGTTTGAACGTCCTCTCCGTCGGTGAAGTGACGATCCCGGGCGGGATGGCCGCGCTGAAGGCCGCCGCGCACTTCCAGGCGGAGCCCGAGTATCGCGATTTCTTCGGCGAGTTCTGCCGGCGGCTGATCCGCCACACTACGCCGGGCGCGAACGCCGCCGCCGATGCCGGCGTGGAGCTGCACGCCTATACGCAGATTCTGCAAACCTATTTCGCCTCTGTGACGGAGCTATCGCGGATGGCTGGATTGCGTGACGACCACGGCACGCTGACGCTTTCTCTGGCCAGCCGCGAATCGCGCGCCATCACGGAGAAGGCGCTGGCGCTGATCGGCTGGAAGGTGGCGGATTCGCCGCGCGGTCCGTTGGTGGAGATCGAGGAGCGCGCAGTGGGCGAGTTCCGGCAGCCGGTGGCGGCGGCGCTGGGCATTGACGAAGTGGCGATGCAGGAAAAGCTGCAGGGCGGCGGGACGTACACGGTGGAGCTGCGCTCCGATGCGGCCCGGCTGGTGGGCGGGGACGCGTGGACAGAGATCGTCACCGGAGCGCAGACGCTGCCGGGCGGGCTGGCCGAGGCGTTCGTGCGGGACACGCGGCTGGCGAGGGTGTATGCGGGGCTCAGCCTGGTGGGGCCGGAGGTGGCGGCGGCGCTGGTGGCCAGCACGGGGCTGCGGGGGCTGGTGGAGCGCCACTCGGCGCAACTGGTGCGGTACTCGACGGCATTTGTGATGAAGGACGGCGCGGTGGCGCTGCCGGGCGGGCCGGCGGCTGCGGGGGTGTGGGAGAACTTCGTGCGGGTGAGCCCGGCGCGGCCGGCGGCGTTTTTCCGGGCGCTGCTGGAGCGGGACGGCGGAAAGGTGCTGGCGTTCTACCATGCGGTGTCGCAGTGCGACGCGCGGAGGCAGGCGTTTCTGGTGAGCAGCACGGCGCTGGCGGCGAAGCTCTACCAGTGGTACTGGGCTGCTGGCGACGCGAAGGGACCAGCGGGCGAGGAACTGCGCAAGGTGTTCGAGACGCTGCCGCTGGACGAGGCAGGGCGGCTGCGCTGGCCGCAGCGTGACGCGGCGGTGAATTCAGCGGCGATGCTGGCCGATGCGGTGCGTCTGGCGAAGATCGAGGATCGGCGGGGCGTACCCCTGGAGGCAGAGGCGGCGGCGCTGCTGATCCGGTTCGGCGGGGAGTGGCAGGCGCTGACCCCGCTGTTTGCGGCATTGCCTGGGCTGGGCGCAGGAGAGTTTCAGGCACTGACGCGGTTTGAGGCGGCGGCAAGGGCGCTGGATGCCGGCAAGCGCAACACGCTGATGGGCGAGTGGCATTCGCTGACGACTTTGATCGCGCTGGCGTCGAAAGCGGGCTCCTTGGATGCAGCAGCGGGTGCGCGGGCATTCCGGCTGGTCTGTGATTCACTTCCGAAACCGGGTGCGAACGCGGTGCGTATCCTGAGCGAGATTGCGGGTGGCGCGGCTGGGCTGGACGAGGCCGTTCGGAGCCGGCTGCTGCGGCTGGATCCGGCGCGGCGGGGGCGCTTCGATCAGGTGATCGAGTTGCAGCGCGCGCCGAGCCTGGCTTCCGCGCTGGCCGCGGGCGGGGAGGGCAAGGCGCCGCCGGCGCTGGCCGGGTTGGTGTACGCGTACTGGCTGGATCCTCGCGCCCTGCTTGTCTCGATGGATCCGCTGCTGTTGAGCAAACACAAGTTCGCGCCGCCGGCGGGGCTGTTTGCGGCATCGACACTGGCGCCTTCGGGCAGGCAGCCGGGCAGCCATTTTGCGGGCGGCTTCCTGGGTTTCGACGAAGTGGCGGGGCGGCTGGCCCTGGGGTCCGAGGCCGCGGTTCCCGGTGCGATGGCAGGCGACACGGGCGCGACGCTGCCGGGCGGGCCTTCGGCGCCAGCCGGTCCAGCGGAAGCGGTGTTCCACGCGGATGCGCGTCTGGTGGAAGTCCACGCTGTCATCACGGATGGGCGCGGGCGGTACGTCGACGATCTACCGAAGACTGAGTTTGTGATCCGGGATGAAGGCGCGCTGCAGACGGTGTCCGGTTTCGAAGCCCATTCCAGTGGCATCTCCGTGGCGCTGGTGCTGGATTCCACAGTGAGCATGCATGCCGCGTTTCCGGCTTTGAAGGACGCCGCGTTGAAACTGATCGGAGAGCTTCAGCCGCGCGACCAGGTGGCAGTGTATTCGTTCAACAGCACGGTAGCGCTACTGCAGCCCTTCACGACGGAACACGCCGCCGCGCGGCGGGCCGTGATCCACGCCAGTGTCGCCGGCGATACGGCACTCTACGACGCGCTGGTGAGGGTGAGCCTGGATTTCGCGGGCCGCAGCGGCAGGAAGGTGGTGGTGCTGTTTACGGACGGGGACGACAACCGGAGCGTGTTGACGGGCGCCATGGCGGTGCGGCAGCTTAAGGCGGCGGGAGTACCTGTCTACACCGTGGCGCAGGGCGGCGCCTTTCTGGTTCCAGGCCTGTTGAAAGAGCTGGCGGAGATCTCGGAGGCAACGGGGGCGCTGCCGTTCAAGATTCAGCATCCGAACGAGATCCGGCAGGTGTTCGAACGAATCGCGGAGGATCTGCAGCATGGCTACCTGCTGGCGTTCCGGCCATCCGGTGGTGGTGGGGCGGCATGGCGGCGGATTGAGGTGCAAACGCGCTCGCAGAAGGGCTACAAGATCCGGGGGCGGCAGGGCTATTTCCTGGAGTGATGCGGGTGTCTACGGCAGCGCGGTTTCGAGCTTGGAGAGTTCCAGGCGGACAGTGCCCATGCGGCCGGTGGCGGCATCGCGAGCGGCCAGCACCATGGTGTGAGCGCCTTCGGGCATTGGCAGGGTTTGCCGATAATTGAAGCCTTGCCGCAGAGCGTCATCGCGCTGGGCGGTGGTGAGGTCGAGTGAAACGGATTCCTCGGCTCCGCCCTTGCTGGCTCCGGCGGCGTCGAGGAATAGCGCCACAATGTCGACGCGTCCGAGGAAGCGTCCGCGCGATTCGCGCAGCAGGATGGCGGCGGCATCCAGCCTGATGGTGACGCGCAGCTTGCGTGCCTGATCCGGCAGAATGACGGCTTGCACGGCCATGGGGACGTCGGACGCCTGCAGCGGCGCCGAGAGCACGTCCATCATGGTTTCGTGCTGCTTGCCCGCGGCTTCGGGACGCGCCGCGGCGGCGAAATATCCTTCGCGGTGGCGCGCCGAGCATCCGGCGCAACTGAGCTTTACCTGGATTCGATGGAACTTGCCGGACTCATCGGCCTGGGACGGATAGTAGCCGAGGGTGTAGGCGCCCGCGCCGTCGTCCAGGGCCTCGCGAAGGGCCTTGCCCGTATCGTTGGCGTTGAGGAACGCACGGCCGCCGGTGCGCTGAGCGAGCTCCTGCATGATGTCGTGATGGGACTTGGTTTCGTCGCGGTTCGCGTAAACCATGGGGTCCGGACTCGATAGCGGAAACCGGTTCTGAACCTGGCGTCCGCGACTGCGAGTCGCACTGAGGAAGCGGGCCATGTTGCGTTCATTGCTGGTGACACTGGCCTTGTAGCCTGGATCCACCATTACGCCGCGGGCGTCGATGGGGTAGATGGACACTCCGGCATTGGCGAGGGCGCGGACCGCGCGGGTGGCCTCCTCACCAAACGTTGCAGGGGATCCGGTGGCAGTGCGGACGTCGGTGGCGACCACCGAGGGGAACGCGGCCGACACCCAGAGCAGGCTCTTGCGGCCAGGGACCGAAGCGAGATGGTGTGCGATTGCTTCCAAGGCGCCGATGGTGCGAAGCACCCGATCCTCCAACTTCGCCAGCGCGATGTTCTGATCGGCCACGATCTGGGACTCGATGGACGTCCAAACCCCTGGATCGCGCATGGCGGCCTCCAGCTTCGCTTCGTTCATGAGGATGGTGACGTCGGTGACTGTAGCGGGATTGGCATCGATCTCGCCCTGATACCGGCCGAGTTGTTTGAGCAGCGAGCGCGTATCGCCCGTGAAGTCGTGCAGGACCTGGAGCTTGCGGCCGAGAATGTAGATTCCAATTCGATCGTCCGGATGGAGCCGTTCGAGGAACTTCAGGATCTGGAGACGCGTGTAGCGCTGGTCGACGATGGGCGTATTCAAGCCATCGAGCAGGATGACGGCTGCATTGCGCGGTAGGGCGACGCCCTGAAAGTTGGTATGGATGTCCGGAGGCAGTTCCGCAGGAAGGCCCATGCGGGCGGATGGCAGTTGGGGCGCGGCCGTCTGCTGATCCCAGATCTGCACCTGCTGGCGCTTCCCTTCGTCGGTCAGCGTGAAGTCTTCGGCTTTCAGGCCGGAAACTGGTTTGCCGTCGCGATCGCGCACGACAACGCTGACCGTGACGAGGCGGGTGGTGGTACGGATGATGAGGTCGCCAGCGGCCGGTTCCTGCGCAGCCAGTGAACCGGCCAGTGCGAAGAGCAGAACCGGTAGGAGCACCAGGAGGGATGGCATGTTCAGGGCCGGGGTGTTAATCTTCCTGCTTGTAAATGTACTTGATATACGACTTGAAAATGAGCAGGTTCGGGCCCTCTGTGCGCGTCAATTTCAGACAGAGCTTGTCGTACCACTCGATAACGCCGTGCAGTTCTTCGCCGTCCTGCAGGATGACGACGATAGGCGTCTTCGTCTGCATCTGTTTGACGTAGTAAAAATTCTCGGCGTTGGTGGTTTCCGGCGGGGCCTGCTTTTTCTGGATGGCGGCAGCGCGTGCGCCGCTCGGCGGCCTGTCCTTTGAATCAGCCAGAGGCGGACGGATCAGGCGGCGGTTGGGGGATTCCACTGTGGTTCTCCTGCATCACACTGGGGCTTTGAGGATAAAAATGCCCACAGTGCTTTTCAATCTGTTTCCATTGATATCACACCCACCAGCGCCGGGCAAGCCAAAAGGCTAGAGGACTTCGCAGATGAAGAGCTTCAAATAGAGTGTTTCCGGGACCGTGAGGAGGATGGGGTGGTCCTGCGCCTGAGTGCGGCGCTCCAGTACGCGCAGAGTGCGGCCAGCGTCGAGAGCCGCCTGAGCCACCACTTCCATCAAGTCCGATTCGCCCACGTGATGCGAGCAGGAGCAGGTGACCAGGATGCCGCGGCGGGAGAGCAGCTTGAGGGCCTTGAAGTTGATTTCCTTGTATCCGCGCATGGCGGCCTCCAGGTTCGCCTTTGATTTGGCGAAGGCGGGAGGGTCCAGAACGACGGTTTCGAAGGCGCGGCGGGACTGTGCGAGGCCGCTGAGATAATCGAAGGCGTTGGCCTCGCGGAATGTGACGTTGCCGAGTCCGTTGGCGGCGCGGTTGACCTCGGCGGTCTTCAGCACTTCGGGACCGGAGTCCACGCCTTCGACGGACTCGCAACGCGGCGCCATGTGGAGCGCGAAGCCGCCGGAGGAGGTGAAGCAATCGAGCGCGCGGCCGTGGGCCCAGCGGGCGGCTGCGACGTAGTTTTCGCGCTGATCGAGGTAGACGCCGGTTTTCTGGCCGTGGAGCAGGTCTGCCTCCAGTTGCAGGCCGTTCATGTGAACCTGGACGCGTTCCGGGATGTCGCCGGCGAGGACTTCGGGCTCCTGGCTGAGATCTTCGAGCTTGCGGACGAAGACGTCGTTGCGGGCGAGTATGCCCTTGGGCTGGAGGAGTTCCTGGAGGCAATCGACGATGGTGGCGGTGGCGGAATCCATGCCCTGATCCAGCAGTTGGACGACGAGGTAATCGCCGTAGCGATCGATCATTAGTCCGGGCAGGAGGGCGCCTTCGGATCGGCTGTAGCCATAGTCGCTGCGCGCGATGTCATAGGCCTG
>CAYVDY010000222.1:0-10202 GCA_964450255.1 uncultured Candidatus Solibacter sp.
GGCGGGCCTGAAACTGAAATGCGACTCGCGGCCGCGCCTGCAAGCCGGGTTCGGACGGAAACCGGGGCCCGCGGGCCTCCACCACGGTCTTCAGGCGTGCTCCCCCGTCGCGCCGCGCGCCAGCATGGCACGGTGGATCCGCTCGGCGCGGGCGTAGGAACTGGCGAACAGCACGGCCAGGCTGGCGGCGGAGACATCGAAGGAGCGCTCTCCGCCACGCGTCAATGCGGCGGTCTTGAGGCGCCAAGCCTGCGCGCCGATCACACCCAGATAACGCCAGGTGAAGTGCGTCACCTCCACCAGTATTCGCGGAACTCCAAACCGGGCGGCCGTCTCCAGCACAA
The DNA here is from genome assembly GCA_964450255.1 of uncultured Candidatus Solibacter sp. Taxonomy (GTDB): domain Bacteria; phylum Acidobacteriota; class Terriglobia; order Bryobacterales; family Bryobacteraceae; genus Paludibaculum. The sequence goes on from CAYVDY010000222.1 coordinate 345, forward strand.
CCTCCAGGGGCGTGGTCGCCATCAGCAGAGTCACCCACAGTGCAGAAAGATAACTGCGCCACAGCAAAGTCGCTGCCCGGGGATAGTCGCCCAGAGCGGCAGTGACGCCGGCGAAGATCAGCGTGAACGGCAACACCAGCGCGGCGCGGCGCGCCAGTCCGAATATGGGCACGCGCGCCGCGGCGGCAAGCAGCACGGCCAACGGAAACACAGTCCACGCGCTGCTCCACACGCCGGTGAGGATCAGCAGTCCGAGACAGGCGGCGACCTTGAGGCGCGGGTCCAACCGGTGCACGGCGCTATTGCCGCGGCTCCATTGGTCGAAGACGAAGATGCCGGGACCTATGCGCTGCGCCACCGGCTAATCCATTTGCCAAGCAGGAAGCAGGCCAGCGTGGTCACGCCCAGTCCCAATAGCCCGGCTGCGGCTTTGCGCAGCCACGGATTGTCAATTGCCAGTGACTCATAGTCCGGCATCGGCGCGGCCAGGACGACGTGTTCCCGCTCGGCCACTCCCACGAGGCCCGCCACCCGTTCCAAGCCGTCGGGCAGAGTAGAGGCCAGCAGGAACGCTGTGGACGCCAGCACCAGCGCTACACAGCCCAACACGGCCATGGCGCGGCGGCCCTCACCGGAGGGCTCACGGATCCAGCGCGGATTCATTCGCAGCAGCGAACCGATAACGGCAACCGTGATCAGTCCTTCCAGCAGTCCGGTCACGGTGAAGACGATGACGGACACGCCCAGGACTTCGGCCGGCATGCGAACTCCGGACAGCGCCAATTCGCCCAGGCAAAGCGCGGCCGAAACCGTCACGCTGAGGAAGCCTCCCGCGAATAGCCCGAGCATTCCGCCCTTCGTACCTGCAAAGATGCGGTACGGCCAGTATCCGGCCAGCACGCCCGCGATGGCCATGTTGAAGATGTTGGCGCCCAGCGCCAGCAACCCGCCATCCTGAAAAATCAACGCCTGGATAGTCAGAATCGCCGTCATCACCACAACTGCCGCGGCAGGCCCCAGCGTCGCGGCCAGCAGCGCGCTGCCGATCAGGTGGCCGCTGGTGCCAATGCCGACCGGGAAGTTGATCATCTGCGCCGCAAACACAAACGCGCCCATCACCCCCATAAGGGGCACGCGGCCGTCTTCCAGGCCGGACTGCGCCTTGCGCGCGAACGCGCCGGCCGACGGCAGGCTGATGGCCGCCAGGCTCGCCCACACTGGCGTGGTCAGAAACCCGTCGGGTATATGCATACGACGCTTTCACGGTATCAGAATCAGCCTGCGATACGATAGTGCCGATGCCCCTTCGTAAGACCGCCATCCTGTTGATCAACTGTCCGGACTCGAAGGGGCTGGTGGCGGCTGTCTCCGGGTTCCTCTATCGCCACGGCGCCAATATCCTCTCCACAGACGAGCACCGGGACGACACCTCCGGCCAGTTCTTCATGCGAATCTCGTGGGATCTGGCCGATTTCGCCCTCGATCCGGAAGCGTTCCGCCGGGCCTTTGACGGGGAGGTGGCGCGGCGTTTCGCCATGTACTGGCGCGTCGAATACTCAGGCCGGCCGCTGCGGGTGGCCTTGTTTGTCTCGCGCTATCTGCACTGCTTCGCCGACCTGCTCCCTCGCCTGCGCGCCGGCGAGCTGCATGCCGAAGTGCCGCTGATCCTCTCCAACCATGCGGAGGCCAGCCAGCACGCCGCCTTCTACGGCATCCCCTTCCACCACTTGCCGGTCACTGCCGCCTCAAAAGCGGAAATCGAGGCCCGCCAACTCGCTCTGCTGGAAGAGCAGGGAATCGACCTCGTCGTGCTCGCCCGCTACATGCAGGTGTTGTCGCCGGAGTTCGTGGCTCGCTTCCCCGGCCGTATCATCAACGTGCATCACTCGTTCTTGCCTGCTTTCAGCGGGGCCAAGCCCTACCACGCGGCGTTCGAGCGCGGCGTGAAGCTCATCGGCGCCACCGCCCACTACGTCACCGAAGTACTCGACGATGGGCCGATTATCGAACAGGAAGTGATGCGCATCTCGCACCGCGATCAGTTGGAGGATCTGGTGGAGAAAGGCCGGGACGCTGAACGCATGGTGCTGTCGCGGGCCGTCCGCTGGCACCTGGAGCACCGCGTGCTTCTGTACGGCAACAAGACCGTAGTGTTTGTTTGAAACCAAGGAGATCGAGAATGATTTTGGGCACGGGCATCGACCTGGCCGAAGTGGATCGCATCAAGGCGGCGATCGAGCGCTATGGAGATAAGTTCATCCAGCGCATCTACACCCCGAAGGAGATCGCCTACGTGCAGCGCAAGTCCAACAAGTACGAACGCTACGCGGCGCGCTTCGCGGCCAAGGAGGCCGGCATGAAGGCCATCGGCACCGGTTGGCGGCACGGGATTACGTGGCAGGATTTCGAGGTGACCAATCTGCCGTCCGGCAGGCCCACCATCTCTTTCCATGGCGCCGCCGCGCGTTTTGCGGAGCAGATGGGCGTGAAGCGGGCGCACCTGTCGCTGACTCACACAGCCCAGTTCGGGCAGGCGTTTCTGATTCTGGAGGGCGACTGATTACTTTCCGTGATCGTCCAGGTCCATCTGCTTGGTGACGTCCCAGGTGTGCATCATACGGTGGATCACCGTGATGTTGCCGATGACCGTGATCACCCACAAAACCGGCGCCATCTTGTCGAAAAGTGCACCGATAATGATCAAAACGACGCGTTCCGGACGCTCCAGGAAGCCCACTTTGCAGAGCGGGATGACGTTCTCGGAGCGCGACCGCGTATAGCTGATCATGATGGAGACCGTCATCACGATGCCGGTGAGCACGACGTAGAAGTTGCGGTTGATGTTGGCGTAGTACACCAGCAGGCCCATCAGCAGCGCGAGGTCGGAGTAGCGGTCAATGACCGAATCGAAGAACGCCCCGAATCGAGTCACCCGCTGTGTCTCGCGCGCCACCCGGCCATCCACCATGTCGAACAGGCCGGCGCCGATGATCACCAGGCCGGCGTAGAAGAATTTGCCGGAAGCCAGCAGGACCGCTGCATAGATGTTGATCAGCAGGCCGATAAAAGTCAGGACATTGGGGTGGATCCGGGAAAGCGACAGGCCCCGGACAATCCAGTACAGGATTTTCCCGCACACAACGCCGATGATTCTTGTGAAGGGCATTTCTGCTAGGCCTACTCAGCTACGTCGTAAATAGTAGCGAGCTTCAGGATCTCCATGTTCCGCACGCCGCCTGGGCTGGGGATTGAAACCTCATCCCCGACCTTCTTGCCGAGCAGTCCACGCCCGATGGGGGAACTCGTGGAGATCAGCCCCTTCGGCACGTCGGCTTCCTCGCTGGTGACGATCTTGTAGGTGACCTCGATGTCCTTTTGCAGGTCCAGAACGACGACCGTGGAGCCGAGACCAACCTTGTCGTGAGGGATCTTGGACAAGTCGATCAAGGAAAAGTCCATGAGACGCTTCGTGAGCTGCGAAAGACGTGCGTCGACGTAGCGCTGACGCTCCTTGGCGGCGTGAAACTCAGCGTTTTCACGCAGATCGCCGTGTGCACGGGCTTTCAGGATCTCTTTGGGGAGTTCATTGCGCAGCTCGCGTTCGAGCGCGGTGATCTCCGCCTGGAGCTTCTTCTTGAGTTCCTCCATGGTGGTGGTTGTTCTCCCAGACTCCGATTATAGACTACTGCGGCCGGACGGCTAATCGGCGATGATTCCGTACGTGTAGACCACGTCGCCGATTTGAACGCGGAAAGTGTTGGTTCCGCGCTGTCCGAGACGCAGAGTCAGCCGCCAGCAATTCGGGTAAGCCGAGAGCGATGCCCGGCTGACGGCCACCACGGTTCCCCCCCCCAGAACGGGCGTGACCTCGGGTTCCGCGTTGGGAAGCGGCAATCCGGCCGCGTCGTGGATTCGAACGATCAGGTCGATTCGCTGGAAGGCGCTGGCGGAATCGGGATCACTGAGAAGCGAGAGGCTGGCCGGAGCGCCGCCGGTGACAGCGAACCAATACGGAATACGGGCCGCCCCGCCGGTGGCGGCGTCCTCCACCTTCACGAATCCCTGTAACGCTCCTGCCGCCAGGCCCTCCGCCCGAAAGCTAAGCTGCACCGGGGCGGATTCCCCTGGGCCGACGGTCAACGTCTCCGTAGAGAGGCTGGGCTTGGTGTCGTTTCCCGAATCGACGGTCAGGTTCCACGTGACCGGCTCAGTGCCCAGGTTCTTTAAGGTGAACTCTTTAGAGCGTTCTGCCGTGCCGCCGCCGGTGCCAAAGGAGAGAGAAACCGGAGCGGCGGTGATGGTCGAGGTGACGGCGTTCTTTAGGTTCAACATGCCGCTTCCCGCCGCCATGACGTTCGCGGTGGAGCCGGTCGAGAGGATCATCGGGGAGGCGCTGTTGATCAGCAGTGAACGGTATTCGTCGCTCGTCAGCCCAGGGCGGGCACTCTTAATTGCCGCCGCCGCGCCGGCTGCAAGCGGGGCGGAGAAACTGGTGCCCTGAGTCGTCACATAGCCGCTAGGGTCGCAGAGCGGGCATTGCGAGGGCGGTCCTACAACTCCAGCGGTGTAGAATGTCGTGCCGGTCGCGACGAGATCTGGCTTGATGGCGAGCTCGCCGATCGGGGGGCCCGGGCTCGAAAACGGGGCCAGGGTGTTCGGCGGCCCGCGTGGGAAGCGCAACTGGACACTGAAATCCTCGACGGTCCGGATCAGTTCCTGCAACCTGAGACCGTTGGTGTGGCCGATGAAGAGGGCCGGAAGCGTCGCGTTCCCCGCCTGCATGGCAACCAGATCGTCCGGGCCGCCAGGGGGCGGCGGGTTGGGGCTATTGTAAACGATCGCAGCGATGGCGCCAGCGGCAGCGGCGTTGGTTAGTTTTTCGGCAAACGTGCAATCGCCGCGGCGGATCAACGCGATGCGGTTAGTTACATCGTCGATTGGCTCGGCGCTTCCGTTGCAACCAAGCGCGAAATTTCCAACCGGCGCCGCAATCGGATCAAGTGTTGTGACGTTGTCCGACTCCGTGGCCGGAAACGAACGCCCCACAGATGGAACCACCGATGTCGCCGACGAAGAACTATTCGCCCCTACGGCGATCGTCTTCACGGCGCTTGCGGCATCATCCACAGTCTGCGCGCCGGGTGTATTGCCAGCGGCCTGCACGACCAGGATGCCGGATTCGATCACCCGTTTTGTCCCGGATAGAAAGATTGTGTCCTCGCCCGCTCCCGTTGTGCCCGGTGAGCCGAAGCTCAGGTTCAACACATCCATCCCATCCTTCACCGCGGCATCGAGCGCCAGCAGGATGTCGTCCGTGAGGTAGAAGCGGTTCGCCTGATTCGTCACACGATAGATGCCCAGCCAGGCGCGCGGAGCGACGCCGGAAATGGCGCCCCTGGGGCTGTCGTGCCGCACGCCCGCAGCCGCCATCGCGACACCTGTGCCGTGTCCTGTGGTGTCTTCAATGGTGCCGCCATCGAACGCGCGAACTACAATCACCTTTCCGTTGGTGAACTGGAGATTGCTCTCCGGTGTGGCCTGCGGGAAGCCCTCGGGCGCAGACATGGAATCGTCTTTAAAACCTTTGTGGGCCGTGTTGAGCCCGCTATCCAGAATCCCGATCTTGACGCCAGCCCCGGCCTTCTCCATCCCTCCAACCGCTTCCCACGCCGCCGGCACCTGGTGGTTGCCCAACGCGCGAGTCAGCAGCGGCTTGAAACGGCGTACGGCCTCCACGCGGCGCACGCCCGGCAGGCTGGCCAACCCCGTTTGATCCGGCGCATCGACAATCAGCGCGTTCGCCACGGTATCCACCCGTGCACGCACGGTTGCCCGCCGCGTCCGCAAAACCCGCTCCAATGACTGCTGCTCGGTCCGGATCTCGCCACGTCGCCGGGCGCGGTCCTGGTGCACGATGGCTGGGGCGCCAGTCAATTCCACGATGTAGCGGCCCGGCACGATGTCCTGGGCGAAGGCCGTGGCAGACAGAGAGAGCGCGAGAATCCAACGTAAGGTCATGAAACCATCCTGTTAATAGAATAACCCCGCCCTTCCGGACGGGGTTCTGCGACAGGCTATGCCGAAAATGGGGACCATTGGTGCGGCCTAGCGCGGGGTGTGGCGGAACGGGAAAACGTCCGTCCAGGAGTCCTGCCCAACCGTCAGGAGGTAGGTCTTCATCAAGGTCAAGTCAAAATTCGGTACCCGGCTGACGTTCACCTGAATGGTTTCCGAATCGATCACCTGAATCGTGTCTTGCGGGGCCACGATGTCTTCAAATACGACATCGGTTCGGATTCCGGTAATGAAGCGTCCCTTGATCTCTACGATTGTGTTGCCTTCGCCGTTAATGAACTCCCGCGATGAGTTGATCCCAGGCACCATGTAGCTGGTGTCCTCGGCGTTGCGGTAGTAGTCCTTGGCGGTGAAGTCCGTGCTGGACATACTCTGAACGCCGCTCGGGTCCGTCACCACCACGGTATATGTGGTGAGTCCGCTCTTCCAGAAGTCACCCAGAGTCCGAAAACCCGGAAGCGCGAGGGAGAATCCAGGTTGGAGATCTCCGTCCACTCTTAGATTCTCCAGGGCCCACTCCTGCTTCGCGCTGGGTTCGGCGGGGAGAATAATGAACGCTTGCACGGTGCTGCCTACTGGGATCGTACGCGTAACCACGAAGTACGCCTCTCGGGCGCTGTCGAAGAGATTGATCTGGGTGACACCCGGGGCCTGCGGCAATGGCTGAAGGGCTTGTTGTTCTCCTGTGGCACTCAGGTTGGCGAGTTGCCGTGCGCGCAGACTGCTCGTATTGCCGCGAAACTGCGAACGGACCAGCGCGCGAGCCGATTCGGAGATGGGTACGCTTGTGGTGAGGCGCTCGGTTTCCGCGCGAGTGCGCTCAGCCCGCTGGACGCGGTCGGCCCAGACCATGGGGCTAGCCAGCGCGGCCGCCAATGCGAGAGAAGAGAATTGCCTGATCACGATTGCCTCCTGGGGGGATCCAACGTTGTCCCCGAACAACCAGTATGACGGAGCAGGCCGGCACTAGGTTGCATCAAGCCGGTAGTTCGATGATGGTGCGCGTCCCCTCGCCCACCTGCGACGTGACGCTGAGGCGGTAATTGGACCCAAAGAGCACCAGTAGCCGTTCGTTGACGTTCGAGACGCCGATGCCCGGCTGTTCCAGGATAGATCCCAGGCGTGCGTCGTCGATGCCGACGCCGTCATCGGCCACTGATAGCAGCAGGCGGAGCCCCTCGGGGCGCCGCTCATACCGGCTCTCCAGGCGGACCGTGCCGCCTTCGAGTTTCGGAGACAAGCCATGCTTGATGCTGTTCTCGATCAGCGGTTGCAGCAACATAGCCGGGATCTGGCAATCGAGCGTGGCTTCCTCCACCTCTTGCACGAATTTGAGTTTGTCGCCGAAACGCGTCATCTCGATACTCAGGTAGTCGTTGATAAACGCAATCTCATCCCGCAAGGGCGTGAAGTTATCGGTCTTTCGCAGCAGGCGCCGCAGGATGGAGGACAGGCGATAAACTACCTGGCGGGCGTGGTCCGGGTTGGTGCGGATCAGTGAACTGACAGTGTTGAGCGTATTGAACAGGAAATGAGGGTTGATCTGCGAACTGAGCGCGCGCAGCTTGGCTTCCACCAGAAGGCGCTCCTTGTTTTCTAGAAGCCTCTCGTTTCGGGCGCTGCCCCAGATTCGGATTGGGATGGATACGGTGAAGATTGCGGCCAGGAATACACCTCCGTCGGCCCACCCCCACTGTGGAGAATAAAGTGTGAACAGCAGGCCCGGGCCAAAGAGTGTGAGCAGCGTGTAGCGCATCAGTTCGGCCAGCAGGATGGTGAGGAGGCCCGCCATCTGGTAGAGGCTGCGCCGGCGATGAGCCGGATAGCGGATGAAACGGTAGAGGCTAAGGTCGAAGAACGGAGAGATCAGCCAAACTTCGTCGGGATCGTTGGCCAGATCGCGAACCAGCCCGCCCAGCACGCCGATGGCAGCATACAGCGGCATGGACAGGTATTCGCCGGCGAGCATGGCCGGGATTGAGCACAACACCCCTGTGATGAGGCCGGAGATGTAGCCGCCGATGATGCCGGCCAGCAGGCTGCCCTCCAGGCACATGTCTGCGGCAGCGTAGCTCTGGGTAAAGATGCGGACACTGGAGCCGGCGGCGCAGAAGGCGGAGATGCCGCCGCTGAGCTGGAGCCGTTCCGCCACGTTCCGTTCCTCGCGCAGCAGCAGGTTCAGAAATCGGGACGAGCGGGCGAGAATGCTGGCGATGGAGGCAGCTGCCGCCAGCTTGATCAACAGGATGATGAGCTGTTTTTCCATCCGCCTCCAGACCCACTGTACTCATCCATACTAAAATAAAGACAGAAACCACCGTTTCCATGCCCGAACCTATTCCCTTCGAAATTCGAAAAGTAGCGGAAGCCGACTTCCCCACCGAGTACGGTCACTTCCGCATCCACGGTTTCGAAGGACACCGCGGGCACAAGCGCGAAGAGGCCGTCGTCCTCTCCATCGGCGACCTGACCACGCCAGACCCCGTCCTGGTGAGGATCCACTCCCAATGCCTGACCGGCGACGTCTTCCATTCGTTGCGGTGTGACTGCCGCGCACAGTTGGAACTGGCGCTGGAAACCATTGCCGGCGAAGGCCGCGGCATGGTGATCTACGAAAAGAAGGAAGGTCGCGGCATCGGGCTGCTGAACAAACTGCGGGCCTATGAGCTCCAGGACGCGGGCGCGGACACAATCGAAGCCAATGAGCAATTGGGATTCGAGGCGGACCTCCGGGTGTATGAGCTCCCTGGGGCAATCTTGCAGCACTTCGGCGTGCGCTCCGTGCGGCTGATGACCAACAATCCTGAAAAGATCGCGGCCATGGAGGCTGTGGACGTCGCGGTGGCGGAGCGTGTGCCCTGCAACGCGGTACGCGGCGGGCATAGTGCCCGGTATCTGAAGACGAAGATAAAGCGCATGGGGCATTTGCTGGAACTTTGAGGCCGGGCGCTGAAGCGCGTGTTTGTGACAGATCCGGTACACTGGAATCTGGATTTCTCTGACGTGCGCCGCTTGGCCCTCTCCATCCTGGCTTCCGCCCTCCTCTGGCTCCCCGCCGGGGGACAGAACCGTCCCGGCGCGGAGGCCAACCAGATGGATGGCAACCAGACTCTATTCACGGTCCTGGCCGCCATCAATTCCGCTGGCTACGACGCAGAGATAAATTCCCCCACCAACCACAGGCTGCGGGCGGCCGTCCGTGAGTACGTGAAGCAGAAGAATCCGCCTTCTCTCGTCCCGCTGAAGAAGTTCTTTCAAAGCCATCGCATGGAGAACGCCAGCGCCGAGCTCAGCCAGTACATCTCCTGGTCTTTGAGCGTTGATGGTCCTCCCGGCTTCCAGCCACGCTTCAGCCCGGAGCAGATGCCGCCCGACACTATCGCGCTGCAAGGGCTCTCTGCCCTGATCGCCCAGTTCCACAAAGAAGCTGGCATGGATGAGGCGTGGAAGCAGGCGCAATCGGCCCTGGATGAGGAGCTCAAGCGCTATCAGGCGCCTGTGATCCAGACGATTTTCGACGCCAACGCCTACCTGCGAAACCCCACCTCCGGGCTGCGCGGGCGGCGTTTTCAGATCTTCATCGACCTGCTGGGCGCGCCGAATCAGGTGCACACGCGGTCGTTCGGCGACGAGTACTTCGTAGTGGTTACGCCTTCGGCTGAGCCGCGCGTGGCCGATATCCGCCACGCCTACCTGCACTACCTGCTGGACCCGCTCGCCATCCGCAACTCCGCCGCGCTGGACAAGAAGAAGGCGCTTGGCGACTTCGCGCAAGCCTCCCCG
>CAYVDY010000223.1:0-10195 GCA_964450255.1 uncultured Candidatus Solibacter sp.
GTCGGCCCGCTTCTTCGGTTTCACGGTGGACGGACGGACGGATCTCGATGTGGCTGATGAGGGTTCGCTCCGGCATAACCAGAATCGCCGCGACGGATTCGGCCACGTCCTCCGGGGCGATTTTCCAATCGGCCCGTCCGGCACGGCCGAATTCAGTGCTCACGCTACCCGGCAGAATGGTGCTGACCCGAATGCCGTCATGGCGATGGTCCAGCATAATGGCTTCACTCATTCCACAGAGCCCGAACTTGGAAGCGTTATAGGCCGCTCCCCCTGCGAAGGCATTCTTGCCGGCCAGGCTCGAGATGTTGATGATCCAGCCGCCACCCCGTTGCCGCATCCGCGGCAGGGCGTGATGACAGCAGTGATACACCCCGGTCAGATTCGTGCCCAGCACCGATTCCCACTCCTGCGGCGATAACGCCGCCAAATCCTTGAAGATCCCGACACCCGCGTTATTGATCAAGATATCCGGCCCGCCCAATTCGGCGTCGAGCCATTCGAAGAGAGCCTGTACTGCGCTCCCACTACCAACATCGGCGGATTTCCCGGCGACTTTAACTGCAGTGGCGGCAAAGTCGAGGTTCATTTGAGCCACCGCTGCCTGGACTCGATCTTCGTCGCGTCCGCAGATGGCCACGAAGGCTCCGGCGGCAAGCAGACGCCGTGCTACAGCCTCCCCTATCCCCTTCGTGCCACCCGTCACCAATGCCGTTTTGCCCTTCAGATTCAGTGTCATGCTGATATCTTCCCATTGCCGGCCAGATTCCGGGATTCGATGACCGTCGCGATATACTCAGAGTGGTGCGGGTTCCCCGATGAAAGGTTCGCGATGCCTGAGATGAGTGTGGTCTGGCTGCGGTTGGCCGTAGCGCTGTATGGCGTGGGTCTGCTGCACGCGATCCTGACGGTCTTCCGCAGGGGTACGCGGCTGTATCCGTACGCCATGGCGGCATTCCAGATCGGCGTGGTGTTCCATTTCGTGTCGATTGTCGAGCACAGCGTGTCGCTGCGTCATCTTGCGGCGAACAACTTTTTCGAGACCGCCTCACTGTGCGCCCTGCTGTTCGCCATGGTCTTTCTCTTCGTGGAATGGCGCTACCACTTTTCCGGCCTGAGCCTGGTGATCTTTCCGCTGGTGTCGCTGCTGACGCTGATGGGATCGATGGGGACCCCGGTTTCGGCGTGGTCCGACCCGCGGGTGCGCAACGCATGGCTGCTGACACACATCATCCTGGTGCTGGTGGGCTATGCGGGCTTGTTGCTCAGCGCCGGGGTGTCGGTCTTCTACCTGCTGCAGGAGCGGCGCTTGAAGCGGCGGCATTCCAGTTCCGATCAGTCTCTGTTGAGTTTTCTGGGGACCGACCGGCTGCCGCCACTGGAAACCCTCGACACCTTGATCACGCGCTCCATGAGCGTCGGATTCGTCGCCATCACGTTGGCGGTGGTGGCCGGTAGCAGTTGGGCATTCATCGAGTTGGGCACGCGCTGGATTAGCGAGGCCAAGATCGTCGTCTCGCTGGCGACCTGGGGCTTCTACCTGTTGATGGTGTTTCTGCGGATCTCCTCCGGGTGGCGGGGGCGGAAGGCCGCATTTCTTTCGCTGACGGTGCTCGGGTTCGCAGCCTTGACGTGGGCGGCGCACGTGGGGCTGAAGCCGCTTTTGGAGAGATGAGGAACCCCGGTCCATGAAGGTATTCCTCACGGGATTGAGTTACAAGACCGCGCCGGTCGAGGTGCGCGAGCGCCTGGCGTTCGCCGATGCGGTATTGCCGGAGGCGCTCGACCAGATGCGGGCGTGCCCGGGCGTGGAAGAGGTGATGATCCTCTCCACCTGCAACAGGGTGGAGATCGCGGTGTCCACGTCGAATGAGACCGCGGCTCAACAAATTCTTGAATTTTTCGCTCTAAACCGAGGATTGGATTCGAACTGGCTGCAGCCGTACCTCTATTCCCTGGAAGACCGCGAGGCGATCCGGCACCTGTTCCGGGTGGCGGCGAGCCTGGATTCGATGGTGTTGGGGGAGCCGCAGATCCTGGGGCAATTGAAAACGGCATACGCGGCGGCGAAGGACCGCGGGGCGGTGAATGGGTTCCTGGACACGGTACTGACGCGGGCGTTCACGGTGGCCAAGCGGGTGAGGTCGGAGACGGATATCGGGCGGAGCGCTGTCAGCGTGAGCTATGCCGCCATCGAACTGGCGAAGCAGATTTTTGGCGATTTGCGCTCGAAGACGATCCTGCTGGTGGGAGCAGGGAAGATGTCGGAACTGGCGGCGCGGCATCTGCACCGGGCGGGCTGCGCAAGGATTCTGGTGACGAACCGCACGCGATCCCGGGCCGATGAGATGGCGGCTCTGGTAGAGGGCCAGGCGATCGATTACGAAGCATTTCCGGCACGGCTGCCGGAGATGGACATCATCATCACCTCGTCGGGTGCGCCAGAATACCTGCTTCGAAAGGACGATATGCGGCTGGTGCTGAAGAAGCGCCAGAACCGGCCGGTGTTCCTGATCGACATCGCGGTGCCGCGTAATATCGATCCAGCCGTGGACGAGCTCGAGAACATCTACCTCTACGACATTGACGATCTGGGCCGCGAGGTGGAATCCAACCGCAAGGCGCGTCAGAAGGAAGCCGAGCAGGCCGAGCAGATCATCGAGGAAGAGATCGAGCGGCTGTTTGCGCGGATGAGAGCGCGCGAGGTGGCGCCGGTGATCGTAAGTCTGCAATCGCATCTGGACGAACTGGGCCGCGCCGAACTGGAGCGCGTGCGAGGGAAACTCGGCGCCCTGACGCCGCAGCAGGAAGAAGCGCTGGCGGCCTACACGCGCGGGTTGCTGAACAAGATCGCGCACGGTCCGCTGACGGAGATCCGGCGAGCGGCGACGCAGCCGGAGGGAGACCGTATTCTCACCGTGATCCGCCGGATGTTCCGGCTGGAGGATTCATGACACTTACCATCGGCAGCCGCGGCTCGCAGCTTGCCCTGTGGCAGGCCCGCTGGGTGGCCGCGCGGCTATTGGAGCTTGGAATAGACACCGACCTGAAGATCATCAGGACGACGGGCGATAAGATCACGGATGTTCCGCTGGCCAAGGTGGGCACGAAGGGCCTGTTCACGAAAGAGATCGAGGACGCATTGCTGGCGGGCGAGATCGATCTTGCGGTGCACTCGTTGAAAGACCTGCCGACGGTACTGCCGGTGGGTCTGACGCTGGCGGCCATACCGGAACGGGAGTCGCCGTACGACGCTTTGATCGGGCATACGCTGGAGTCGTTGCCGCAGGGCGCGAAGGTTGGAACTTCGAGCTTGCGGCGGAGCGCGCAGTTGAAGGCGGTGCGGCCGGATCTGACGATTGAGTCCGTGCGGGGGAATCTCGACACGCGGCTGCGGAAATTGGACGAAGGTCAATATGACGCCATTCTGCTGGCGGCGGCGGGATTGCGGCGCCTGGGGTGGGGCGAGCGGATTGCGGAGTTGATGAAGCCGGAGATGATGTGTCCGGCTGTGGGGCAGGGAGCGCTGGCGATTGAAACGCGGGACGACGGCGGCGACGCGTTCCGTGCGTGTGCGCGGCTGGATCATGCGGAGACGCGGACTGCCGTGGTGGCCGAGCGGGCAGTGCTCGGGGCGTTGGGCGGCGGGTGCCAGGTACCGATCGGCGCTCATGCGGAGGTGGAAGGCGCGCGGCTGCGGCTGCGTTCCGTGGTGATTCATCCCGACGGGCACACGATGCTGACGGATCTTTGCGAAGGCGATGCCGAGACGGCGGCGGAGATGGGGGCGGCGTCGGCCGAGCGTCTGCTGGCGAAAGGCGCCCGGGCGATTCTGGCGGAGGTTTATGGCGCGGGGCTGCCGCTGGCCGGACGGCGCGTGGTGGTGACGCGAGCGAGGAAACAAGCGGGCACGCTGGCGGCGAGTTTGCGCGGATTGGGAGCGGCGGTGATTGAACTGCCGGTGATTGAGTTTGTCCCGCTGGCGTTTGTTACTCCGGCTTGGACGGAGTATCAGTGGGCGATCTTCACTTCGGCTAATAGCGTGGAGTTCTTCTTTGAACGCGTCGCGGCGGTGGCGGGACCGAAGATCTGCGCCATTGGACCGGCAACGGCGCAGGCGCTGCGCGAGCGGGGTCTGGAGCCGGATGTGGTGCCGGAAGAGTATGTCGCCGAGAGCGTGGTGGCCGCGCTGTCAGGCGAGGGGTTGACGGGGCTGAGGATTCTGTTGCCGCGCGCCGCGGTGGCTCGGGATGTGATCCCCGGCGAGCTGCGCGGGTTGGGCGCGGTGGTGGATGTCCTGCCGATTTATGAAACCGTGGTGCCGGCGGATCTAGAAGAGCGGGCTGTGGCGGCTTTCGCGGCGCCGAAGCCGGATTGGATCACCCTGACGAGCTCGTCCACGGTGAAGCACCTGCTGGCTGCGGCCGGGCCGGAGACGCTGGGCGGCGTGAAGATCGCCTCCATCGGTCCGGTGACGTCGGACATGGCGCGGCGGCACGGATTGACAGTGACGGTGGAGGCGGATCAGGCCACCATCGAGGCGCTGGTTGAGGCGGTGGCGCGCTATGAATCTTCGCAAGCAAATCCAACTGCCTGAACTGCGAGCGCCGGCGGTGGTGATTCTGTGCGCTCCGGATGAGGGTGAGGTAGGGGGCAAGTTCATTGTGGGGCGGTCGCCCGCGGATTCGGGGATGCTCGTTGTGGCGTTCGACACCGAGTGTGCGTTTCACAAGGATATTGGCGCGAAGTACGGGCTGAGGCCGATGGGCGGCGGCTGGTGCGAAATAGTCCACCCGCGGCGTGAAGTTTGGCTGAGCAGTAAGTCCACGCAGTTCGGCAAAGAGCCGGACAGAAGGCTGACGTTGGCACTGTACCGCGCGGCGCTGCCGGGCCAGCGCGTTGAGGAGGAAGACTGATGACGTTCCGGGAAGACGCGTTGGCCGGGCGGACAGCCTATATCACGGGTGGTTCGAGCGGCATCTGCTACGGGATCGCCGAGCACTTTGTGAAGCATGGTGCGCGTGTGGCGATTCAGGGGCGCAATCCGGATAAGCTGGCCGCGGCGGCAGTGGCACTGGGGGCGCTGGCCTATGGAGCGGACGTCCGGGATTACGAGGCCACGGCGGCGTCCATCGCCGAGGCGGGTGAGGCGATGGGCGGCATCGACATTCTGGTGTGCGGAGCGGCTGGGAATTTTCCGGCGGCGGTGACGGGGATGTCACCGAACGGGTTCAAGGCCGTGATGGACATCGATCTACTGGGCACGTTTCACACGTGCCGGGCGGCATACGAATATTTGCGGAAACCTGGCGGGTGTGTGATTTCGATCTCGGCCAATCATGGGACGCGGCCGTACGCGATGCAGGCGCACGTGTGCGCGGCGAAGGCGGGCGTGGAGTTGCTGAGCAAGACACTGGCGGTGGAATGGGGGCCGGCGGGGATTCGTGTGAATGTGATTGCACCGGGCCCGGTGGATGGGACGGAGGGGATGCGGCGGTTGGCTCCTACGGAGGAGGATCGGGCTCGCGTGGCGGCGCGGGTGCCGCTGGGGCGGTTTGCGGAGATCCGTGAGATCGCGGACGCGGCGGTTTTTCTGGCGTCGCCGGCGGCTTCGTATATCACCGGGGTAGTGCTGCAGGTGGATGGCGGGTCGCAGTTCGGCGACGGGCGGATCTGATCAGTCTTTCTGCGCGTGGAGCCTGACCAGCGTAGCCTGGCGCTGCTTCTCCCAGTCCGCCTTGTCCACGGTCTCCTCTTAGAAGAGGATGTGGAGAGCGCCGAACTCGCTAAAGAGCTGATTGGGGATTGGTACATGTCCCGCAGCGCCGCCTGTCTGCCGGAGAAAGTGCTCATACACAATACTGCCGCCGGGTTTCAGGGATTTGATGATCTTCTCGTATACTGCGCGGTCGCTGAAAGGGATCCACGGGTAAGAGAGCACGATGAGATCCCATTTGGCCACACCGTACTCGAATGCACGGTGATCCGCCTGGACCGCTTCCAGTTTGAATTCGCCGCGAGACGCGGCCTCACGAGCGACGCGCACGCCTTCTCCGGAGATATCGAAGCCCGTGACCGACCAGCCGGTGCGAGCCAAGTGGACGGCGTTTCTGCCCTGTCCCATTTGCACGTCGAGGGCGAGGCCGGGGCGGAGGCCCGCGGCGATGCGGGCGACGAAGGCGTTGGGCTCCTGGTTGAACACGGTATCCGACGTTGTGTAGCGCGAGTCGTAGAGCGCCTGGCTGAAGTCGGGCCGCCGGAATGCCTCGCTCTCGATGAACTTCATACGGGTATCTGCCTGCGCCGCCGAGAGTCCCTCGCGCTTCAAGTGCTCGACGTACGGAGTCCGGTATTGATTGAGCGAGTTCCTGGTGACCACCGGCTGCTGGCTCCACCAGGCGAAGAAGTGCTTCCATGCCTGATCGGCATCGGGCACGGTTTGGGCGCAGAGGGCAGAGGCCAAGCAGAGAATTGCAGCGAGCGAGGGGCCCAGGACGAGCGACATAGTGCGAATTATAGGGCGAGCAGGTTAGGGCAGAAGAGTCTTCAGGCGAGCGATGGCGCCGGCCCAGAACTCCTTCTGCGACTGAACCGCGGCAGGATCGGCGAGGCGGGCATGTTCGATGGTCAGCTGCATTTTGGCGTCGCCTTTGTCGTAGAACATGACGTCCACGTTGGTGCCGTCAGGCCAGGTGATGCGGAGGGAGCGGTTCTCCGTGGCCTTGCGGATTTTGGGATCGGAGGCGAGCCACTTCTTGCGAAGTTTGGATTCGGCCCAGAGAGCGTAGACTGCTTCGATGGGCGCAGGGAGCGTACGGCTGATCGAGGCCGAAAAGCCGTCCACTTTCTGGTGGACCTGGCGGAGGCCGCGGGCGCGCTCATACTCCACGGTCACCATCTGGCACCACCAGGCGGGCACGCCCTGAGCGGTGTGGAGCCAGGCCGCGGTTTCTTTGTGATTCCACTCGGCGGCGCCGGCGTTGTCGAGGATGCGAAACCACTCGTCCATGGCTTTCCCGGTCTTGGCTTTCACTGCGTCGGAGGAGATGGCGCCCATGGGGCAACATTTTAGCGCGAAAGTGTTGTGGTGGGCGGGTCTTGTACAATGCAATGCAATGAGCACCGATCCGACACTTCTTCGCCGGCTGGGCATATACAGCGCGATCGCGCTGGTGGTCTCCAACATGGTGGGCACCGGGATCTTCACGTCCACTGGATTTCTGGCGGGCGACCTGGGCGATCCGAAGCTGGTGTTGATCATCTGGATGGTTGGCGCGGTGGTGGCATTGGTGGGGGCATTCTGCTACTCCGAGTTGGGAGTGAATTTTCCTGCATCGGGCGGAGAGTACGTCTATCTGACGCGGGCGTACGGCCCGACGCTGGGCTTCATGAGCGGATGGGTGAGCTTTTTTGCTGGGTTTTCAGCGCCGATCGCGGCGGCTGCGCTGGCGTTCTCCGATTATCTGGGCTACTTTTACCCAGCGTTGAAGCAGGAAAACGTGTGGTTCCGTTGGGGTGGCGAGTACGCGCTGCAATTCGGCGGCGCGCAGGTGATGGCGTGCGCGCTGATTCTGGTCTTCACGATTCTGAACCTGTTCGGCGTCGAGTTTATCGCGCGAATTCAGAACACGCTGACGACGGTGAAGCTGCTGGTCATGGTGGCGTTCATCGGCGGAGGATTGTGGCTGGGACAGGGAGATTGGGGGCATCTGTCGGAGGCGACAACGCGAACGTCTACGCTGCCGATCTATGCGCAGTTTGCGGTCAGCCTGTTCTGGATCTATGTCGGCTACAGCGGATGGAACGCGGCGACGTATGTGGCTGAGGAGCTACAGAAGCCGGAGCGCACGCTGCCATTGGCGCTGACGATCGGAACCTCGTTGGTAGCCGCGCTGTACCTTCTGTTCAACATCGTGTTCATTTACGCCACGCCGCTGAGCGAAATGAAGGGTGTGCTGGCGGTGGGGAGCCTGACGGCGAAGTCGCTGTTCGGGCCGCAGGTGGCTGGCGTTTTCAGCCTGTTGCTGGCCGTGTCGCTGATGTCGACGGTGAACGCGATGGTGACGATCGGGCCTCGTCTGTATTACGCGATGGCGAAGAACGGAGCGTTTTTGCCGGTGGCGGCGAAGGTGCATCCGGAGTGGCGGACGCCGGTGCCGGCGATTCTGTGCCAGGGCCTGTGCGCGATGCTGATGACGCTGATCAGCTTCGGCAATCTGATGACCTACATCGGCTATTTGCTCAGCCTGTTCGCGACGTTGGCTGTGGCTGGGCTGTTCAAGTTCCGGCGGCAGGCCGGGTGGCAGAAGCTGGGCGTGGTGAGCTTCGCGTGGCCGCTGGTGCCGATGCTGTTTGTGATTCCGGGCGTGATTCTGGTGTTTGTCGGGTTGCAGTTTGCGCCGGTGATTTCGGCGGCGGTGGCTTTGACGCTGATATCGGGCGCGGCGGTATATCACTATCACATCAAGGGCAGACCGGCACTTTAGTAGGCGCTACTGAACGGAATTGGAGCCCTGTGAGCGCTCGGCCCACGCGGCCCAGGAGCGTTGGGCTTTGAGGCGATCCGGATTGGTAGCTTTGGCCTTGTACATGATGCGGTCGGCGGCCGCCAGCAGTTCCTCGGCGTTGTCGCCGTCCTCCGGAAAGAAGGCGTGGCCGATGGAGATCGTGAGATCCAGGCCGGTTTGGAGGCGCGATTCGTCGACGGCGTATCGCCGCAACTGCTCCACACGCTGAGAGAGGTGGGCGCTCGTGAGCCCGGGCAGGACAATCACGAACTCGTCACCGCCCATGCGCGCGACGTAATCGGACTCGCGGCAATGCCCATTGAGGGCTCCGGCGACCACTTTCAGAACCTTGTTGCCCTCCAGGTGTCCGTATTGATCGTTGATCTGTTTGAAATTGTCCATATCGCAGACCAGGGCGGCAAGGGATTCGCCACAAAGCCGGGCGCGCGCGATTTCGCTTTCGAGGTGCAGAAACAGCGACCGTGCATTCGGCAGGTCGGTGAGGTAGTCGATGGTGGCTGAGGTCTCGGCCTGGCGGTAGCGGAGGGAGTTCTCGACAGATAGCGCGAGTTTGGAGCTGACGACGAGCATCACGCGGAGGTGATCGCGAGTGAACGCATCGCGCTCCGAGGCGTAGAGCGAGAGCACACCGACGACGCCGTTGACCCCCTCCAGGGGCACTGCCAGGGCGGAGCGCAAGGTGGAGAACTTGGATGTATCGTTCAGATAGCCCGGTTCCACCGATGGGTTGCCGTTGAGAATGGGCTTGGAGTTCTCGGCCACCCAGCCGGACAGGCCCTGACCAATGGGGATCTCGAGGGAGGAGAAGAGGCGGAAGTTGTCGCCGCTGACGAACTCGGGCACGAGATTGGCTCCGCGCTTGATGTAGACGGCGAGGGAGTCGTGGGGCACGATGCGCTTGAGACGAACGCTAAGGACCGAAAGGGTCTCGTCGAGGCTGAGCGAGCTGCCGAGATTCTGCGCCACCTCGAACAGAGCTTGTGCCTCCTGGCGGGCGGCGGCGATTTTGGCGAGAAAGTCCGGCTGATCGCCATTCCGGGCAGTCCGGCCGTTTGTGGCGATGGATGTGGATTCGAAGCCAGCCGCCGGTGCGGCGCCGGCTTCCACTTTGAGGTCGGTACTGAGTTTGAGGGGTTCGATGCGGTGATTGCCGGCGAGCCGTTCCAGTTCGACGTAGCGCCGGGCGAGAACCTCGACGACGCGGGGATCGAAGGCGCGCCCGGCTTCCTGCACGACAACGGCGATCGCCTGATCGAGCGGGAGCGCCTTGCGGTACTGGCGATCCGTGGCGAGGGCGTCGAGACAATCGACGGCGGAAAGGATGCGAGCTCCGATGGGAATGGACTCGCCTTTCAGCCCTTCGGGGTAGCCGCTTCCGTCCCACTTTTCGTGATGATAGCGGACCATGGGAACGACAGGGTAAGGGAATTTAACGCGCTCCAGAATCTCAGCGCCGACGACGGGGTGGATCTTCATCTTTTCGAATTCCTCCGGCGTCAGGCGGCCGGGCTTGGAGATGATGTGTTCGGGCACGGCGAGTTTTCCGATGTCATGAAGCAGGGAGGCAGCGCGGATGGCCTCCATCTGGTCTTCATCCAGGCCGAGTTCCTTAGCCAGTTCGACGGCATAGACCTCTCCTTTGGTCAGGAGATCCTTGGCGTTCTGAT
>CAYVDY010000224.1:0-4743 GCA_964450255.1 uncultured Candidatus Solibacter sp.
CGCAGAAGCGCGCACAGTGCGTGTTTGAGCACGTATATTTCTCGCGGCCGGACTCGGTTGTGTTCGGGCGCGCGGTGCAGAATTAGCGGGAGGGGATGGGGCGCCTGCTCTCGATGGAGAGGCCGGTGGCGGCTGATGTCGTGGTGCCGATCCCGGATTCGGGCGTGGCGGCGGCGTTGGGCTATTCGCACGCATCGGGGATTCCGTTTGCGCATGGACTGATCCGCAATCACTATGTGGGGCGGACGTTCATCGAGCCGTCGCAGGCGATCCGCGACTTCGGCGTGCGCCTGAAGCTCAATCCGGTGCGCGAAGTACTGAAGGGCAAGAGCGTCATTCTGGTGGACGACTCGCTGGTGCGCGGAACCACTTCGCAGAAGATCGTGCGCATGGTGCGGAACGCTGGTGCGCGCGAGGTGCACGTGCGGATCTCGTGTCCCCCGACGATGTCGCCATGTTTCTATGGCGTCGACACGCCGACCAAGCGCGAGCTGATCGCGGCCAATCAATCGATTGAAGAGATCCGGCAGTTCATCGGGTGCGACACGCTGGCGTACCTGTCGCTGGAGAATCTCAGCAAGGCTGTCGTGGATGACGACGAGAGCTACTGCTATGCCTGCTACACGGGGCGCTATCCGACGGAACTGGTGAACATCGAGGAGCTGATGACCTCGCGGCCGAAGCGCTAATGGCGCGGGTGGCGGAGTCCGCGCTGGCGGTGCCGCACTCGCGGATCCGCGACATTGCCGACATAGCGATGTCGATGGGTGATGGGGTGCTGCGGCTGCACTTCGGCGAGTCCAACCTGCCGACGCCGGCGTTCATTCATGAGGCCGCGCAGCGGGCGCTGCGCGATGGCTACACCTACTACACGGAGAACGCGGGGCTGCCGTCTCTGCGGCGGGCGATCGCGGATCACTATGCCTCACGGCAAGGCGTGGAGATCGATCCGGCCGGTGAAGTAGTGGTGACGGCGTCGGGCGTGCAGGCGCTGAACGTTGCGATGCGCTGCGTGCTGGATGCGGGTGACGAGGCCATCGTGCTGACGCCCGCCTGGCAGAACCAGATGTCGATTCCGCGGATGTTCCATGCGGCGGTGAAGATGGTTCCGCTGGCGCTACGCGCGGGACGGTACCGCGTGGACTTTGACGCGATGGAGGCGGCGGTGGGACCGCGCACACGGCTGCTGATCTACACGTCGCCATCGAATCCGCTGGGGTGGGTGGCGAGCGTTGAGGAGCAGCAGGGGTTGCTGGACTTTGCGCGGCGGCACGGGCTCTGGCTGCTGGCCGACGAAGTGTATGAGCGGCTGTGGTATCCGGAGACGGGTGAACTGGGTGCGCCGGTGCCCTCGATGTTGCGGCTGTGCGGGCGGGACGACGCTGTGATGGTGGTGCAGTCGTTCTCGAAGAGCTACTGCATGACGGGGTGGCGCGTGGGGTGGATTGTGGCGCGGCGGGATCTGGCGGATCGGGCGACGAAGCTGAACGAGTTCATCATCTCGAGCGCGCCGGCGTTTGCGCAGCGGGCCGGGGAGACGGCGCTGGCCGAGGGCGAAGGCGTGATCCGCGAAATGCTGGCGCTGTACAAGGGGAATCGGGACTTCTGCGTGGAGGCGTTGGGGCGGATGCCGGGCGTGACAGTGCCGCGGGCAGAGGGGGCGTTCTATCTATTCCCGCGGATTGCGGGATTGCAGGATTCGTTTGGGTTTTGCGAGCGGCTGGTGCGCGAGGCGGGGCTGAGCCTGGCGCCGGGTGTGGCGTTCGGCGAGGGCGGCGAGGGATCGATCCGGATTTGCTACGCGGTGGACCGGGGGATGCTGGAGGACGCGATGGGGCGGCTGGCGGGGTTCCTTCAGAGCCGATGAGCCGCGCGCGGGCGAAGGCGCCCGCCACACGGTGGGCATTTGATGTAACTTTCGGCGGGCGTACGTCTGAGTGGCACCGGGCGTGTGGGACTATTCTTGAATGACCAGACGGTTTCTCGCGCTCATCACCCTGCTGCTGGCCGGGATTCACGGCTTGGCGGAGGAGCGATTCATCCGGCGATTGGATGGCTCCAGGATGGCCGTAGCGGAGGCGGAGGCCTTCGCAAGAAAGACGCTGGAGGCTGCCGGCGTCACGGGTGCGCAGATCGTCGTGATGGATCGCGGGCAGGTGGTGTGGAGCCAGGCGTTCGGGCTGCGGCGGCTGGAGCCGCGGCTGACGATGGATCGGGAGACCACGATGTGGGCCGCGTCGATTACGAAGAGCGTTTTCGCGACTTACGTGATGGGGTTGGCAGAACGCGGGGAGTTCCAGTTGGATGCGCCGGTGGCGAAGCAACTGCCACAGCCTCTGGATCAGTATGAGGCGTACCGGGAGACGGCCACCGAACTGTTGAAGGACCCGCGCTGGGCGGCGGTCACACCGCGGATGCTGCTGGCCCACACGTCGGGTCTGGCGAACTTCGCGTTTCTCGAACCGGACAAGAAGATGCATTTGCAATTCCAGCCGGGCACGCAGTATCGATACTCCGGCGAGGGGATCAACCTGGTGCAGTTTCTGGTGGAGCAACATAAGCAGCGTAGGCTGGCTGAACTGATGCAGGAGTCGCTCTTCACACCGCTGGGGATGACGAGGACAGGAATGATCTACCGCAAGGAGTTTGCGGAGAACGTCGCCGATCGTCACGATGCCGCCGGCAAGTTCCACGCACAGACCAGGCGGTTTCCGGCGCGCGGCGCCGGGTCAATGACCACCAGCGCCGAGGATCTGGGCCGGTTCGCGTCCGCATTGATGGCGGGCAAGCTGCTGAAGACGTCGACGCGGAAAGAGATGTTCAGTCCTTTCATTCGCATTCGCACGCTGCATCAGTTCGCGCACAAAGCGGACGAGGGAGAAGGCGCGGAAGCCAAGGCTGTGGGCCTGGCTTACGGGATGGGTTGGGGGTTGCTGACGAAGACGCGCTTCGGCCCCGCGTTCTTCAAGGAAGGCCATGGTGACGGCGCGCAGACCTACATCATCTGCTTCCCGAAGCGGCAGGCGTGCATGATTCTGTTGACGAACAGCGACAACGGCGAATTGGCGTACCGGCCCCTGATGGAGACCATCTTCGGCAACAGCGTGACGCCGTGGGAGTGGGAGTGTTACACGCCGTCCTGCATCGAGGCGGCGCGGAAGCAGCAGTAGCTAACGGCGTTTCTTGCCGGACTTCTTCTTGGCCGGCGCTTTCTTCGCGACGGGTGCGGGCGTTGCCGGCGCCATCATGGGCATGGAGACGTGCTCGTGGATGATGAGCCAGGCGTCCTTGTCCTTCTGGAGGATCTGGGTGACGCGGGCCTTGCTGGTATCCGTCTTGCCGTTGTTCATCCCGACGACGAAGTTGCCCGTAAACGTGACCCAGGCGATGGGGCCGTTGCTGTGGGCCTGGAAATCGGGACTGATCTCGACCTTCACGGACTTCACGCCGGCAGTCATCGCTTTGTAGCCAACAGCGGTTTCAGCCCAGCTTGAGAACTTCAGCGGTGTGATTTCGTAGTAGGCGCGCCCGGTTTCCTTGGCGTAGAACGGCGCCACTTTGGTGACGTCCAGCGTGCCCCAGGCGTCAAAGACCTTGTTAATGTGCGGGCGCAGTTCCCTGGACGCTTCCAGGGTCTTGGCCGGTTCAGGGTCTCCGCAGGCGCAGAGGCAGGCCAGTAGGGCCAGGACGGTGAGGGTTCGCATCTCTGGACGTTACTTGGTAAACGGCTTGGAGTCAATACTGGGGATCAACCGGAGCGCGTTCTTGTAGTAAACCTTCTTCAAAACGTCGTCCGGGAGGTCCAGGCCGTACATCTTCCAGAAGGCGTGGCGCTTGCGGTAATAGTCGAAATACTCATCGGCGGTTTCCAGGACGCGGAAGTAGGTGTGGTATTCGGAGGGGTTCCAGGAGTCCTTACCCATGAAGATGCGGTCCTGATATTTGACGAAGAAGGCGCGGGCGGCGCGGGGCTGGCGGCCGAGTTCGGCGAGGACGGCGCCGATTTCGACGTTCATGTTGGGGCACTCGTCCATGAGCTTGCCGAGGCGGGCCAGATCGCCGCCGAGCCAGCCGAGATGGGCGTTGATGAAGGTGGTTTTGGTGTGGCGGCGGAAGAGGCTGTGCTGCTCGTTGATCAGCGTGTCCCAGGAGGCGTTCTTGGCGGGGTCGCGGCGGCGGCCGGGCATCTCGTTGAGCTCGAGCCAGCGCTCGTTGTACTTATCCACAGGGAGCCAGAACTGGTGGGGGTCGGCTGTGTGGATGAGGACTGGGATTTTGAGGCGGGCGCAGGTCTGGAAGACGGGATCGAAGCGGGGATCGTCCACATGGATGCGCTCGCCCTTCGCGTCTTTGAGGTCCATGCCGAAGTTCTTGAAGAACTTGAGGCCGGCCGCGCCGTTTTTGACGTCCTGCTCGAGCTGAGCGGCGGCGCGCTGGCCGTATCCGGGGTTGTCGATGCCGGAGAAGTCGAGGTTGGCGAAGATGACGAAGCGGCCGGGGGCCGCTGCGCGGGAAGACTGGACGGCGTTCTTCAGGCGATCGCCGAAGCCTCCGCTGAGATTGACCATGACGCGGAGATTGAGGGCGTCCATCTCGGCGAGGAGCTTCTGATAGCCCTCGGGCGTCATGGGGAAGCGCTGATGATTGTGGATATCCACGAAGGCGAACTTGGCGCGGGTGCGCGGGTTTTGCGGGACCACGAGCGAAGACTTGGGGTCGTATTCGGTGGTGGACATGGATTGG
>CAYVDY010000224.1:4753-10192 GCA_964450255.1 uncultured Candidatus Solibacter sp.
TGCCCCAAAAATTGGCTCGTAGTCCAACGGAGGGGGTGGGGGAAGTGGTTGGGGGGCCGAAAAGGGCAAGGGGTCCACGCGGACGGTTAGCCCGGCGAAGGGTTCTTGTGGGTTTAGTCGGGGCGCGGCGAGCTAGGCGTCGGAACCGGGCCTGCGGGCCATGACCAATGCTTGAACGGTGCCTGCCACGCCGATGAAAAGCGTGGGCGCGCCGCTGGCAAAGTCGACGGCAGCGGCACGGGAGGCGCCGTGAATGAGGCTGAGAATCCCAGCGGTCATCAGGAGCACCATGATTCCGGAGGTCCTTGTCATCATTCTGCACCAAGGATATTCCGGTACGTTATGGCCCCGCAACGATTGAAAGATAGATTTAGCGGGTTTAATTGAAGGTTACAGACCCTGTTTTTGGAGGGCGACGATGGTGTCGTATAGCTGCTGAGTGAGGATAGTGCGAGCTGAGGGGGTGAGACCCTCGGTGGGGATGGGGTCGCCGATGCGGAGCGTGACGGGGCCGGGCTTGAGTTGGTGGGTGTGGATGGGGAGAACGTCGCCGATGCCGTTGATGGCAATGGGGACGAGAGGAACCCCGCCCTTGATGGCGAGGTAGGCGGCGCCATCCTTAAAGGGCTGGATATAGCCGTCTTCGCTGCGGCCGCCTTCGGGAAAGACGAGCATGGAGAGGCCCTTTTCCTTCATTGCCTTGCCGGCGGCACTGAGGACCTTGAGGGCGGCGCGGGGGTCCTCCAGAGGCACGCTGATGTTGCCGGCGCGGCCGAGATGCCCGCCGAGGAGCGGGATGGCGAACAGCTCCTTCTTGGCGAGGAAGCGGAAGTTGACGGGGACGTGGGTGAGCAGGACGGGCGTATCCATATAGCTGACGTGGTTGGGGCAAACGACGTAGCTGGCGTGGGGGTCGAGCTTCTCGAGGCCCACCACTTTGACGCGGGCGCCGGCGAAGAAGAGGAGCATGCGGGCCCAGCCGCGGGCGATGGTCAGCTGCTTGCGGCCGTCGCTATCGAACGGCGCGGCAAGCAGGCTGATGGTGCCCATGACGGCGGTGGCGATGACGACGAGGGGCGCGCGGACGAGTACGGCGAAGAGATAGCGGAGGATCGACATGGGGCGGAAAGAAGATTATCCCATGAGGAGCGCGCGAGCTTCACCGACCAGGTAAAGAGAACCTGTGATGAAGATGGCGTCGGCGGGATCGGCATCGCGGAGGAGAGCTAGGGCCTCCGGGACATTGGCGGTAGTGCGGGCGCGCGATTGGCCGGAGAGCTGGCGGATCTCTTCGGCGTGGAAGGCGCGAGTCTGATTCGGCGTAGTGAAGATGAGCTCGGCGGCGAGCGGGAAAAGGGAAGGTCCGATGATGGAGAGGTCCTTGTCGCGCATGGCGGCGAAGAGCATCCAGACGCGGCGCTGGTGGTGGAAGTGGCGGATATAGCCGGCGAGCGCGCGGGCGCCGGCGGGGTTGTGGGCGCCGTCGAGGAAGAGATCGGGCGAGCGGCTGATGAGTTCCAGGCGGCCGGGCCACCGGGTGGCGCGGATGCCTGTTTCAATCTGAGCGGAAGTGTAGCCGAGGTGGGAGAGGGCAGCGATGGCGGAGAGGGCGTTCTCTACTTGATGGGCGCCGATCAGCGGGGAGTGGATTTCGAGCGACTGGCCGCCGGGGCCGTGGACGTGAAAATGGCTGCCGGTGGCATGGAGCTGAAGATGATCGACACGCCAGTCCGCGGCGCTCAGGAGTGGGGCCTGGACGGCGGCGGCGCGCTGTTCCAGGACTTGGAAGGCTTCGGGGTGCTGGCGCGCAACGACCGCTGGGCAGCCGGGCTGAATGATCCCGGCCTTTTCGGCGGCGATTTCCGGGATGGTGTGGCCGAGGAACTTCTCGTGATCGAAGTCGATAGGGGTGATGACGGAGAGGGCGGGGTTGACGGTATTGGTGGCGTCGAGGCGGCCGCCCATGCCCGTTTCGAGTACGACCGTTTCACAGCCTCGGGCGCGGAAAACGAGGAAGGCCATGGCGGTGACGGTCTCGAAGTAGGTGGGGTGCATGTCGATGGCGCCGGAGGCGATGAGGCGCTCGGCGGTGAGGTGCACTTCCTGGAAGGCTGCGGCGAATTCGTCAGGGGAGACGGGGTCGCCATTGATACGGATGCGCTCGGTGGGCTCGACTAGGTGGGGGGAGGTATAGAGACCTGTGCGCACGCCGGCCTCGCGGAGGGTGCGCTCGATATAGGCGCAGGTGGAGCCCTTGCCGTTGGTGCCGGCGACGTGGATGACACGCGCGGCGTGCTGGGGCCGGTCCAGTGCGTCGAGCAGCGTAGCGATGCGATCGAGCCCGAACTTGATGGTTTTGAACTCGTTGCCGAGGGCGTACAGGAACTGGACGGAATCCGGGTAGCGGCTCATGGCTGAGGCCGTCCGGGTGAGGGGTTTGGGCCCGGGGTGGAATGCGGTGGGAGCTTGGCGAAGTGGAACCAGAAATCGCAAGTGGTGCGGATGAGTTGGACGAAGTCCTGGAAGGTGGATGGCTTGGTGATGAAGCAGTTAGCGCCGAGCCGGTAACACTCTAGGATCTCGTTCTGGGCCTGGGTGGTCGTGAGGACGATAACGGGGATGTGGCGGATGCGCGGATTGGCGCGGATGCGTTCCAGGACCTCGCGGCCGGTGAGATTCGGGAGGTTGAGATCGAGCAGAATGAGGTCGGGCTGCGGGGCGCGGGCGGGCGGTGCGAAGGGTTCGGTGTGCTGGAGGTAGCTGAGGGCGGCTTCGCCGTCCAGGACCATGCGGACGTCGCAGCCGTTGTCGACCGAGAGGAAAGCGCGGCGAAGGATCTCCTGATCGGCGGGGCTGTCCTCGACGACGAGGACGACGCGGCGCGGGCTATCGCACATGAGTGAGCTCCGGTGCCGAAATGCCGAGCGTGAAGTAGAAGTGGGATCCGGTATTGGGTGTGCTCTCGACCCAGATGCGGCCGCCATGGCGTTCTACGACCTTGCGGCAGATGGCGAGTCCGATGCCAGTGCCCTCCTGGCCGGCCTGCACGTGGACGCGGCGGAAGGGCTGGAAGACCTTTTCGACGTACTCGCTCTTGATGCCGACGCCGTTGTCGCGGACGCCGAAGGTCCAGGCGCCATCGGTTTCGGAGGCGGTGATCTCGATGACGGGCTTATGGCCGCTGCGGAATTTGAGAGCGTTGGAGAGGAGGTTCTGGAAGAGCTGGGTGAGCATCGTGGCGTCGCCGGTGACGGTGGGGAGCTGGTCCGGGATGCGGATTTCCGCGCCGGTTTCCTGAAGGCTGACGGCGATGGCATCCAGGGCGGAGGTGGCGCAGGAATGGAGGTTGACGGCGGCTGTCTTCATGTCGGCGCGGCCCGCGCGGGAGAGGGCGAGCAGGTCCGTGATCAGCCGTTGCATGCGGGCGGCGGCGCTGGTTATGAATTCGAGATCGCGGATGGCGTCTTCGGGCAGATCCGAGCCGATGTCCTGGGTGAGGAGTTGAGAGAACGTGGTGATGGCGCGGAGGGGTTCCTTGAGATCGTGGGAGGCGAGGTAGGCGAACTCATCGAGCTCGCGGTTGTGATGCCGGAGGCTTTCGTTGGCGCGTTCCAGCTCATTTGCGTAGCGGGATAGCTCGCGCTCGGAGTGCTTGCGCTGGGCGATATCGCGGGCGATGGAGCAGCAGTAAAACGTGTTGTCGAGCTGCAGGCAGGTGGAACTGATTTCGACGGGGATCTGGCGACCGTCCGCCGTGCGAAAGAGGGACTCAGAGGTGAGGAAGCCCTCGACCTGGAGACGTGCGACGAACTCTGGCCAGGCGGTGGCCGGGCGGCGCTGGTCAAGCTGGGGCATGCTCATGGTGAGCAGGTTGTCGCGAGAATATCCCAGGGCGCGGGCGGCGGAATCGTTGGCGTAAAGAATCCGGCCGTCGGGGCGAGCCCAGAAGACCATGTCGGCCGCGTTATCGACAGCGAACTGAGTGAGTTCGAGCCGCTGCTGGGATGCCTTCATTTCGGTGACATCAACGGAGATTCCGGCGAGGCGAATGACCTTGCCGTGCGAGTCGCGCACCGGATAGCGGCGATCCCGAATCCAGCGGACGGAGCCATCGGGCCAGACGATGCGGTAGTGCTCCTCCCACTCCTCTTCCAGATCGCGGGTGGCGAAGGAGTGGACGAGGTTCTGACGGTCGTCGGGATGGAGGGCGTCGAGCCAGCTGCTGGGTGTGTGGCAGAGCGTTTCCAGGGAGCGCTTCCAGAGCTTCTCGTAACCGGGGCTGACGTAAATGATCGTGGCGCCGTCGGGGGAGGTGAGCCAGAAGATGGCGTTGACGAAGTCCGCCATCTCCCGGAAGTTAGCCTCGCTGTGCCGCAACTGCTGCTGGGCGCGGCGCATGACGGTGATATCGGTAAAGGTGAGAACGATGCCCTCGATCGCGCCGGTCTCAGCGCGGTAGGGGAGGATGCGCATGAGAAGCCAGGTTTTGGAGCGGGTGCGTACCTCCCGTTCGATGGGGCGGCGGGATTCGAGGGCGTCCCGGAGGTCCTCCATGAGTGTGGGGTGTTCCAGGTTGGAGGAGATGTGCTCGATAGGGCGGCCAATGTCCTGAGGAATGAGATAGAACGAGGCGCTGATGGCGGGTGTGATCTTGCGGATGCGGAGTTGGGTGTCCAAGAAGACAACGCCAATATCAGTGGAGCGAAGCAGGTTGTCCATGTCATTGGTCAACTGCAACAGCTCGTCGATTTTGTTCTGGTATTCGGTGTTGACGGTGTAGAGCTCCTCGTTCACGGAGTGGAGCTCTTCGTTGGTGGACTGGAGCTCCTCGTTGGAGGCGACGAGTTCCTCGTTGGTAGCCTGCAACTCTTCATTGGAGGTTTCGAGTTCCTCGATGGTGGCGCTGAGGTGCTCTCGAGTGTATTGGAGCTCCTGCTCCAGGTCGCCGAGGCGCTCGCGGATCTGGTGCTCGGGTTGATACTCCTCGGAGGGGAGGGCGGCGGGCTCGGTCTGGCGCAGGGCTTCGATGCTGAGGAAGAGAAAGTGCTGGTCCGCGCCGCGTTCCGGGAGTGGGTCGGCCGTGACCTTGACGATCTCCTCGACATTGCCGATGCGGACGCGGACCCCCTGATAGCTGGAGGCTGTGCGCTCCTTGGCGGCGCGCTGTAGGGCGGCGCTCACTGGGATGCGGAGGTCGTCGTGGATCAACTGCGTGATGTCGAGCGAGGCGCGTCCGGCGGGCTGGCGCAGGTAGCGGGATGCGTCGCCAAAGGTGTGGACGATCTCGCCGCGTTCGTTGACGAGGACGCTGGGGGGGACGAAGCGATCCAGCAGGGCGTCGTAGGCGCGGAGGAGCCGGAGGTCGCCGGGCGGCGGAGCGGAGCGGGTGGCGGTGGCGGCCCCGGAGCGGGTCAGGCCGACGCTGTAGGGGAGGGGGAG
>CAYVDY010000225.1:0-10188 GCA_964450255.1 uncultured Candidatus Solibacter sp.
GAAGAGGGCCGCTGGAACTCCGGGCGGGTCGAGAACAACCTTGGCTACCGCCCCCGATACAAAGAGGGCTACTTCCCGCTGCCGCCCACCGATCACTACCAGGACCTGCGGGCGGAGATGGTGGAGGTGATGCTCAAGGCGGGCCTCAACATCGAGTGCCACCATCACGAGGTCGCCACCGGCGGGCAGTGCGAGATCGATCAGAAGTTCGACACGATGGTGAAATCGGCCGACAACATGATGCTGTACAAGTACTGCATCCGGAACGTGGCGAACCGGCATGGGAAGACCGTGACGTTCATGCCGAAGCCGCTGTTTGGCGACAACGGCAGCGGCATGCACTGCCACCAGTCGCTGTGGCGGAACGGCCAGCCGCTGTTCGCCGGCGACGGATACGCCGGGCTGAGCCAGATGGCGCTGTGGTACATCGGCGGATTGCTGAAGCACTCACGGGCGCTTTCGGCGATTATTGCTCCGACCACGAACTCTTACAAACGGCTTGTGCCGGGTTACGAGGCGCCGGTGAATCTGGCGTACTCGCGGCGGAACCGGTCTGCGGCCGTGCGGATTCCGATGTACTCGTCGAGCCCGAAGGCTAAGCGCGTGGAGTATCGTCCGCCAGATCCTTCGGCGAACCCTTATCTGTGCTTTGCCGCGCTGCTGATGGCGGGGCTGGACGGCGTGCTGAACCGGATCGACCCGGGCGAGCCGCTGGATAAGGATATCTACGACCTGTCGCCGGAGGAGTTGAAGGCTGTGCCTTCGATGCCGGCCTCTCTGGATGAGGCGCTGGCCTGTTTGCAGGATGACCACGACTTCCTGCTGAAGGGGGACGTGTTCACGGAGGAGTTGCTGGAGACGTTCATCAGCTATAAGCAGAAGAACGAGGCGGATGCAGTGCGTTTGCGGCCGCACCCGCACGAGTTCAATTTGTATTACGACATTTAGGGGGTGGGGCTCGCTGGAAGCGAACCGCTCTCTTTGGTCGCGGCTCAGACACGCGGCGGTTGAGACGGCGGCGAGGGTGCGCGGTTCAGGTGGCGAGGGTGGCGCGGTTCGGGCGGCGGTGGCTGCGGGCGACGGGCGGGGTCACTTGGCTTGCCAGTAGGCCCTTTGGCCGATGTAGTCGGGATCGGGGAGATTGGCGAGGATCGTGCGGCGAAGTTCCAGGATGTCTACCTCGCCTTGCTTCTGATAGAGGAGCCTGCCGTCCGGGGCGATTAGCATCGTGAAGGGGACTCCGGTTTCCCACTTGGCGTCGAAGGCGGCTTGTAAGGCGTAAGTGTCTTCGGAGGCGAAGTGGTAGTTGCGCATGGTCGCCTTCAACTTTTCCAGAGCCTTGAGGACGCCGGGCTTTTCGTCGGGGAGGTTGGTGGCGACGGTCACCATGTCGAAGTCGCGGCCGCGGTACATGCGGTAGGTGGTGTTGAGGCCCGGGAATTCCATCAGGCAGGGGCCGCACCAGGTGGCCCAGAAGTTCACGAGCAGGACTTTGCCTGTCGGGTTGGCGCGGAGCTTTTTCAGATCGGCGGCGGTGGAGGGCTCCAGGCGGATGGGTTCGGCTTCGATCTTGCGCAATTCATCGAGCTGGCTGGCCTGCTTGGATCGCCATTTAGTGGAGCAGCCGAAGACGGGGGTGTGCGGGGTGCCCACCGGCTTGCCGGCGAGGAGGGCATCGAGGGCGAGGCGGGCGTCCTGGATCTTCACGAGCGACTCGCGTTGGCTGTTGTCGATGCGGCCTTCGTATCGCAGCTTGCGCTCCTTATCGAAGATGAAGATGTGAGGCGTGGCCTGGGGGCCGTAGGCCTGAGCCACGGCCTGGGTGGGGCCGTCGTCGAGGTAGGGGAAGTTGAAGTTGCGGTGGGCGGCGCGGATCTTCATGTCGTCGAAAGTGTCGCCCACGTCGGTGTAGCCGAGTTCGCCGAGGCGGACGGCATCGGCGGCGTTGGGCTGAATGGCGACGAAGGCGACTCCCCTGGCCCGGTAGTCCTCGACGAGCTTCTTGATGCGGCCTTCGTAGAGCTGCGCGGTGGGGCAGTGGTTGCAGGTGAAGACGATGGCGAGCACGGGGGCGGCGGCATAGTCAGCCAGGGTGTGGGTCTTGCCATCGACGCCTGGGAGGGAGAACGGCGGGGCCTGGGCGCCGACGGCCAGGGTGGGGTGAGCGTCATCGGCTCCGAATGCGGCCATGACGGATAGGGCGAAGGCCAGGGTCCGTGAGTTCATCTGAATCTCCTGTCAAGAATTCTACCCGCAACATTGGCGCGGGACGTTGTGTTTTCATTCACGCTAATCTCATAGAGGACATTCCGCGCGGCGCATGGGCATCCTTTCTCGCACGATCTTTCTGGAAATCACCGGCAGCGCACTGTTGGGCGCACTGCTGTTCGTGTTCGTGCTGTTCCTGCAAAAGGCAGGGCAACTGTTCTCGATCCTGGTTTCCTCGACCACGACGCCGGAGACGGTGGGCTACCTGTTCCTGCTGCTGTTGCCGGCGACGATGCCGCTGACGATACCGCTGGGATCGCTGGTGGGCGTGCTGATCAGCCTGAGCCGGATGTCGTCCGACGGCGAGATCACGGCGATGCGCGCCTCGGGCGTGCCGGCGCGGCGGGTGACGCTGCCGGTGACGGCATTCGCGCTGCTGGCGGTAGCGATCACTGGCTATTGTTCGCTGCATCTGACTCCGTGGTGCAACGCGGAGCTGATCCGGGTGGTGAACCAGATGGGCGCGGCGCAGTTGACGGCGGAGATCCAGCCGCGCGTGTTTGAAGAGTCTTTCCCGAACACGGTGCTGTACGTGGGCGACGTGCTGCCGGGACAGCCGGTGCGGTGGCGGAACGTGTTCATGGCGGATCTGACGCCGCCGGAACAGCGGAAGTCGGCGGGCCCGGGCGAGAGGAGCGACGCGCCGCGGGTGACCATCGCCTCCGAGGCGATCGTCACGGCTGATTCGGCGCGCAACCGGCTGCAGCTTTCGCTGCTGCGCGGCTCGACTTACGAGACGGCGCCAGACCCGTCCGAGTATCACAAGATCACGTTCCCGGTGGGCGAGCAGGTTTTGGAGGCCCGGCAGCGCGGCGCGGTGAAGGCCAAGAATTACACAGCTACGCCGACGCTGGAGCTGATGGGCGAAACGCGGAAGTCGCTGGAGGCGCGGATCGAGTTCCATCAGCGGCTGGCGCTGCCGCTGGCGTGCCTGCTGCTGGCGCTGACGGGCATCCCGTTGGGGGTCTCGTCGCGCAAGGGTGGCAAATCGGCCGCGTTCGTGATCACGGTGATCTTCGCGTTCCTCTACTACATGGCGCTGATCTCGCTGATCAGTCTGGCGCGCGAGGGCAAGATCCCGGCGGAGGCGGCGGTGTGGGCTCCGAATGCGTTTTTCGCGCTGGCGGCGGCGATCCTGCTGATCCGGCTGGAGCGGCCGGGCGACAAGGACTTCTTCGCCGGTCCGAAACATTTCGTGCGCGAGCGCTGGCAGGGGCTGCGCCACTATTTCTCGAAGGACCAGGGGCCGATCGCCGGCGGGCTGAGCGGGTTTTCGAACACGCGGTTCTTCCTGCTGCCGCAGGTGATCGACGCGTACGTGGTGACGAGCTTCCTGTTTTACTTCGGGCTGCTGCTGTTCTCGCTGGTGCTGCTGACCGAGATTTTCAACTTCTTCGAGCTGCTGGGCGATGTGTTCAAGAACAATATCGCGATCGGCGACCTGCTGCGGTACCTGTTCTTCCTGGCTCCGAAGCTGATCTACGACGCGGCGCCGGTGAGCGTGCTGGTGGCGGTGCTGGTGGCATTCGGCGTGATGACGAAAAACAACGAGATCACGGCGATGAAGGCGTGCGGCGTGAGCCTTTACCGGCTGGCGCTGCCGGTGTTGTTCACGTGCCTGGGCCTGAGCGGGGCGCTTTTCGGGTTCGACCATTTCGTGGTGACGAACGCGAACCTGATTCAGGATGCGCTGCGGAACAAGATCAAGGGCAAGCCGGTGCAGACGTATTTGAACCCGCAGCGGCAGTGGATCTTCGGCCGCGGCTCGCGGATTTTCTTCTACAAGTATTTGAACGACACCGAGGGCGTGCTGGGTGGAGTGAGCGTGTACGAGCTCGACCCCACGACGTTCCGTCTGCACCGGCATATCTCGGCAGAGCGCGCGCTGTGGGAGCCGGCGTTGAAGACCTGGATTTTCCAGAACGGCTGGGTGCGCGACGTGCGGTTGAAGGAAGACGTGTTCCGGGCGTTCCAGGGGGAGACGGCCACGTTCTCCGAGCTGGACGAGTCGCCGGCGTGGTTCACCAAAGAGGTGAAGACGTACAAGCAGATGAATTATCTGCAGTTGAGCGACTATATCGTGGAATTGCGGCAATCGGGATTCAACACGATTCCGTTGCAGGTTCAGTACCACAAGAAGTTCAGCGTGCCGTTGTTCGCGCTGGTGATGGCGCTGCTGAGCGTGCCGTTCGCATTTTTGACGGGGAACCGGGGGGCCATGACCGGGGTGGGCGTGAGTTTGGGCGTGGCGATTGCGTATTTCGCGTTGAATTACCTGTTTGAGCAATTGGGGAACGTGGCTCAATTGCCTCCGGAGATGGCGGCCTGGAGTCCGGATGCCTTGTTTGCGCTGGCGGGTATCTACTTGATGACGCGGATGAGAACATAGGGCCCTTTCGCGCCGGCGGGCGTCCGGTAGTGCGTGGGCTGCCGTCACAAGTGATTTTGTTTCAATAACCTCTGGGATCGTTCGCTTCCCGGCAGTTTCAGGGCGGAGGCGGAGCCATTCGGTGCGGGCGCGCTGGGCCTGGACGTGGAGGGAGTGGCGGCGGGCTTCGATGGCGAGGAAGAGGGGGTTGTGCTTGGCATAGTGGTGGACGCCGCGAGGGTAGCTGCGCTGGCGGGCGATGGACTGGTTGATGAGGCGGGTTTCGAAGGCGAACAGTTCGATGATCCACTGATTAAGAACGAGGTAAGGGATGGTGGCGGCGAGTTCGCGGGGGTCGTCGATGGTGGCGAGGCAAGGCTCGATGACTTCCCAGATGCGGGCCCGCCAGGCGGGCGGGAGTTTGTGTTTTTTGGCGTAGAGATGGTGCCGGCAGGCGTTCTGGGAGGAGCGCTCCTTGCCTTGGGGCGTAGACGGACCTCGGGATTTCAGAGCGTTGGCGCGATTGGCGGCGAGTCTTTTTTCGGTCATGCGGACCAGAGCCATAGTTCGATCTCCCGCATGGAGTTTACTACAGGGTGTCAAGGAAAATGGCGCTATTGGTAGGGTGGTTTTGTTTGTTTGCAGGGAGATAGGCGGACATTCAAGCGTGTGAGCGGCTCAAGGCTCACGCCCAAAAAATGGGGGCTTAATCACTTCTGTCCCGGTCGGGCGGATCCCAATGTAACGGGATCCGGGTTAACGAACTCCGAGGGGCCTCAGTTGCGTGCCGTCAGTCGAACGGAGAGTGCGGGTATCCCGCATCGGCGTCTGGCCAAATAGGCGCTTGTATTCGCGCGTGAACTGACTGGCACTTTCGTAGCCGACCTCCAACGCAGCGCTGCCAGCGTCCAGGCCATGGATCGACATACGCGTCCGCGCTTCCTGGAGCCGGATCTGCTTCTGATACTGGAGGGGGCTCATCGATGTCAGGGCCCGGAAGTGGTGGTGCAGCGTGGAGACACCCATGCCGGCGATTTCGGCGAGCTCCTCGACATGGAGCGGTTTAGCAAAATTCTCTTTGATCCAGGCGATTACTCTGGCCGTCCGGTGGCTCTGATCGCCTAGCGTGGCAATGGCTCGAAGGCGAGCGCCCTCCGGCCCCTGGAGGACTCGAAAGATGATCTCGCGTTCAATCAAGCCGTGGAGGAAAGCGATCTCCCGAGGCTGATCCAGGAGGCGAATCAAGCGGCAGAAGGCGTCAGCCAATTCGACGGTCATCTCACCGATTGCCATGGCCGGACCCATCCCCAGATGGGGAGCACCCGCGGGTATCTCCTCCCGGCTGAGAAGTTCCCTGACGACGGGCATTTGCAGCTTCAACGACAGGGCCAGACAAGGCGTCTGCTCGCTCGCCTCCACGACCCTGGCCACCACCGGGAGGGCGACGGAAGCCAGCAGGTAGTGGGACGAACCGTGCGTAAAGGACTTGCCGCCAAGTTCCACCCGCTTGCGCCCCTGGGCGGTCAGGATCAGGCACGGCTCGTAGGTCATGGAACAGGGTGGAGTCGGAGCCGTTCGCTGGTGCACCGTCAGGCCCGGCACCTCGGTAATCCGCTTCTGTTCCGAGCCAATGTGCGCCGCAATCCTGCGAGCCAGTTCTTCCTTTAGCTCCTGAAGCCGGTCTGGCGCCAAACTGAGGTCTCGGGCGGGACTGGGGATCATCACGCGGGCTCCTTTGAGCCCAGAGTACATCTCCGGCGAGCATTTCCGCTAGCCATCGACAGGAATAGGCTAAAACTCGGCAGGTTCAGGCTAACCGGCGCGCGACCGGCGCGCCTAAACTTGAAGCACCGGCCAAATCCCGACCAGGAATTCGGGTTCGGTAAAGGGACGAGCGTCGAGGGACGGAAGAAGCGATGAAGAAACGCAATATTGGAACTCTCGAAGTTTCGGCCGATGGCTGATGAGGCTGAACAAACTGGCGCCGGACCTTGTGTGAAGTGAACTGGCATATGAACATCAAGATCGATTCCGCGGTGCTAGTGCTCGCCGCCGTGGCTGCGTTCCCGCTGCTCTCGCAGGACTGGCCGATGTGGGGGGGCACGGTGCAGCGCAACATGGCCTCCACCGTTCAGAACCTCCCGGAGTCCTGGGATGTCAATAGCGGTAAGAACATCAAATGGAAGGCGGAGATCGGTTCGACGTCATATGGAAACCCGGTAGTTGCGGACGGGAAGATCTTTCTCGGCACCAACAATGGGAATCCCCGGAACCCGGCTATCAAGGGCGATCGGGGCGTGCTGATGTGCTTCCGGGAGTCCGATGGCAAGTTCCTGTGGCAAGCCGTCACGGACAAATTGGCCTCCGGACCGCAGAACGACTTTCCTGAGCAGGGCGTCTGCTCATCCCCGGCCGTGGAGGGGAAGCGGCTCTACTACGTGAGCAACCGCGGAGAGTTGGTTTGCCTGGACACCGAGGGGTTCCTGGACGGGAAGAACGACGGGCCATTCCAGGGCGAGGTCCACAAGGGGGCCAGCGACGCCGACATTGTCTGGAAGCTCGACATGATGAAAGAACTGGGCGTCTATCAACGCAACATGTCGAACTCGTCGCCGGTCATCTGGGAAGACCTGGTCTTTGTGGAGACATCCAACGGCCGGAACGATGAAACGCTTCCCTCCCCGAAAGCGCCCAGCTTTCTCGCCGTCAACAAAAACACCGGGAAGGTCGTCTGGCAGGACAACTCACCGGGCGAGGCCATCCTGCTGGGCCAGTGGTCGTCCCCGGCTCTTGGTCTGGTGGATGGAGTGCAACAGGCTTTCTTCGCTGCCGGCGACGGATGGCTCTACGGATTCAATGCCCGGACGGGAGAAAAACTCTGGAAATTCGCGTTGAACCCCAAGAGCACCGCGCCGGATGACCGCAACTACGGAATCGCCACGCCTGTGTTCAGCGAAGGCAAGGTGCTGATGAGCGCTGGGCAGGATCCCGACAAGGGCAGCGGACCTGGACGTACCTTCAGTATCGATCCCGCCAAGCGAGGGGATATCACGGAATCCGGCAAAGTCTGGCAGTACGAGAAGATCAATCGTTCCATTTCGACGGCGGCGGTTGGCAACGGTTTGGCCTTCCTGTCCGATTTTGACGGCGTTCTGCACTGCCTGGATGCGAAGACCGGAAAGCCACACTGGACTTTCGACCTCAAGTCTCCGGTCTGGGGATCTCCGCTGCTGGCGGACGGCAAAGTCTACCTGGGCGATGCCGACGGCGATCTGGCGGTTTTCAAAGCGGATGCGAAGCTGTCGAAGCCCTCCGTGATCGATATGGGGGACTCGGTCTACAGCACCCCGGTCCCAGCCAACGGCGTGCTGTATGTGATGACCAGAACCCTTTTGTACGCCATCACCGCGGATAAGAGTGAGACCGGCAAGAGTCAATAGAAAGGCATTCACCGATGCAGACCAGAACAACATTCATCACGATGATTTTCGCGCCGCTGATTGCGGTTAGCGCGTTTGCCGCGGATTGGCCGCAGTTCTATGGGCCGGGCCGCAACAGCACATCCGCCGAGAAAGGCATACTGCGAACCTGGCCGGAAGGCGGCCCGAAGGTACTCTGGACCGCCCCACTCGGCGGCGGTTTCGGGGGCGCCGCTGTCAGGGCCGGAAAGGTCTATCTGCTGGATCGCGACGATAAGGTCGGCGACACGTTGAGAGTTTACGATCTTGCCAGCGGCAAGGAGCTGTGGACGTTCGCTTACGCCGGCCCGGGCAGGGTGGAATTTCCGGGATCCCGATCCACTCCGACCGTGGATGGCAACCATGTCTACACCGTCGGTTTGCGTGGGGACTTGTACTGCCTCAACACGACCACCCAGAAGCCCGTGTGGCACAAGAACATCTGGACAGATTTCGGCGGCGGGGGTGCCGTACCCACCGGCCCGTTCGCACCTCCGCCCGAAGGCGGCCAGTTGCCGATCTGGGGCATTGTTCAGAATCCGCTGATCTACCGCGATCTGCTCATCGTGGCCTCGCAGGCGCCTGGGGCCGGCGTGGTTGCCTATGACAAACTGACCGGTGACTTGAAATGGAAATCAGACCCGCTCACCGGCGGCGCCGGATACGATACTCCTTCGGTGATCAAGGGCCCCTCGGGAGATCACCTCGTCATGATCACCGGCTCACAGGGTTTTGGCCGCAATGCGAAGGGTGGCAGCGTCAACGGCATCGACCCAT
Organism: uncultured Candidatus Solibacter sp.; assembly: GCA_964450255.1. Classification (GTDB taxonomy): domain Bacteria; phylum Acidobacteriota; class Terriglobia; order Bryobacterales; family Bryobacteraceae; genus Paludibaculum. The sequence continues at coordinate 8,872 of CAYVDY010000225.1, forward strand.
TGACCGGGAAGACCCTGTGGACCTACACCAACTGGAACTGCATGATCCCCGTCGCCCACGCTGTGGACGCTGGCGAAGGGCGCATGCTTCTCGCCGGCGGCTACAATGCGGGGTCCGCGATGGTTCAGATCGTGAAGAAGGAAGACGGGACGTACGGAGTCAACGAGTTGTTCAAGAACCGGGACTTCGGGTCGCACACACAGCCACCAATTCTGTATAAGGACCATTTCTATGCGCAGTACACAACCAACGAGCGGCGCGATGGCCTGGTGAGCATGAGCATGAGCGGCGAGGTCAAGTGGAAGACCGGACAGGAGCCGGCGTTTTCCAAAGGCGGCGCCATCCTCGTCGAAGGTCTTCTTCTCGCCACTGACGGCTGCAAGAAACTGTATCTGATTGACCCCGATCCAGCAGGTTTCAAACCATTGGCCAACGCCGAACTAATGGAGCCGGGTAACAACTGGGCCCCCATAGCGCTGTCAGACGGGAAGCTGCTGATTCGCGATCAAAAGAAGATGATGGCCGTTCAGGTGGGCCAACCAGGACGGTAGCGGTTTCGCGGATTGACGAGGAAACACATGAGGGTCTCTCCAGCAATTGCGATTGCGTTTTGCATACTCTCGCCATCGGCGCACAGCCAAACAGCGGGTGAACAGGAAGTGATCAGGATCACGCGAAGCTCCTCGGCACCTCCCCGGACGGCGCCCACGGATTACTTCACCGGCACAGCACGGGTGGATTCTCCTTTTCAGGCGAGCGCGCCGGCACGTATCTCCGGCGCCAGGGTTGTATTTGACCCGGGCGCCCGGACGGCGTGGCACACGCATCCACTAGGGCAGACCCTGATCGTGACAGCGGGCATTGGAAGGGTGCAGCGCTGGGGCGATCCGGTGGATGAAATCCGGCAAGGAGACGTGGTCCGGATTCCGCCCGGTCAGAAGCATTGGCACGGGGCCGCGCCGAACAGCTCGATGACGCACATCGCCATCACCGAGCAGCTTGACGGCAAGACGGTCGATTGGCTGGAGAAGGTCAGCAATGAGCAATACAGCGCGCCGCTCCGCGGTCAGGCGGCAAGCACCGGCACGACCGCGCGTCCGCGGCCGTCTCAAGGCGCGATCGGGGACTTCGCGCCCAAGTTGGCGCAGATCACCGACGACGTGCTGTACGGCGACGTTTGGGAGCGTCAGGAGTTGTCGAAGCGAGACCGAAGCCTGGCGACTGTTGCAGCGCTGATTGCGTTAAACCGTCCAGACCAGCTTCGCTCGCACCTTCGCATCGCGCGGCAGAACGGCGTGACCGAGGAGGAGTTGATTG
>CAYVDY010000226.1:0-10181 GCA_964450255.1 uncultured Candidatus Solibacter sp.
GGCCAGCGTCCTCGCCGCCGAAACCGCCCCCGATCGTGGCGCTGCCGCCCCCGAAGAGAGCCACTTCTTTGTCGCCGTCTGCGCCCTCACCCATCAGACAGGCGCACCCCAGTATCTCTACCTCCCTACGGCGACAAACGTACTTCGGGAACGCGAACAGCACATCGCAAAACTAGAGACTGAGCTCAGTCAAAAAGACACGTGGCTGGAGGACCTCAAACAGAAACACGCTGCTCTCCACTCACTCCACCAGGATCAAGCCGCGGAGCTCAGCGCCAGCACGCAGTGGGCGCTTTCCCTGGAGGCGGACCTCACGGCCGCACAACAAAGGATCGCCGCTCTCCAGGAAGAACTCCACCAACAGCAAACTGCGGCGGCCACCACCGTTGCCGGTTACGAGAACAAGATTTCCGCACTGGAAGCAGAACTAGCCGATCGGACGGCCCGCGCACTCCTGCTTCAGCGCCAACTGGAATCCGAACTGGCGGCCAAAGTTGAAGAACTCGGCGCATGCGTGGAACTCCTGCACAAAGCTGAGACAACGCTCGAAGAACGCACGATCTGGGCGCAGCAACTCCAGGGCACCATCCAACAACTCCAGGACACTCTTGCCGCCGCGCAAGGCTCCCGCTGGATTCGCCTGGGGCGCACATTCGGAATCGGACCGGACTTTCAAAACCGATAAATGCCAGCAATTCTACTCCGCCTGATCCGCCTCCTTCCACTCGCCGTCCTCTCTCCGCTCCTCATCCTCTTCGCCTGGCTAGCCCTAGCCGGCACGGACCTGTTATGGAAACTGCTGGGACGACGCAAGGCCGCGTCTGACGACCGTCCAGACAACACTGCCGCTTCCGTTGTCATCCCGAACTGGAACGGACGCGACCTCCTCGAAAAGTACCTGCCCAGCGTCATCGCCGCGATGTCGACCAATATGCGCAACGAGGTGATCGTCGTGGACAACGGCTCCACCGACGGCAGCGCCGACTTCCTGCGCTCTGCGTTCCCCTATGTTCGCGTCATCGCACTCCCCGAGAATCTCGGTTTTGGCGGCGGCTCGAACCGAGGCTTTCAGGAAGCGTCCAACGATATCGTCATCCTCCTTAACAGCGACATGCGCGTCGAGCCGGATTTCCTACAACCCTTACTCGATGCATTCGCCGACGATCGCGTCTTCGCCGCCACCTGCCAGATCTTCTTCACGGACCCCGCGAAAAAGCGTGAGGAAACGGGACTCACCCAAGGCTGGTGGTCGCAGGGGGCTCTCCGCGTCCGTCATTACGACGACGGCCAGGTTGACAGTCTATTCCCGTGCTTCTATCCCGGAGGTGGATCGTCAGCATTCGACCGCCGCAAGTTCCTGGAACTGGGCGGCTTCGATCATCTCCTGCGCCCCTTCTATCTCGAGGACACCGATCTCGGCTACATGGCCTGGAAGCGCGGGTGGAAAGTTCTCTACCAACCTGCGAGTAAAGTGTGGCACGAGCATCGTGGAACCATCGGGAAGAACTTCTCCAGGTCCTACATCGACGGCATCATCGGCAAGAACTTCCTCCTCTTCTGCTGGAAGAACATCCACGAACCAGCCCGCCTCGCCGGTCATTTTTTCTACACATGGGCCGGCTCGCTCCTCAGCTACGTCGCCGGCGATTCGCAGGAGAGAGCCACCCTCACCGCACTAGCACGCGCACTTCTGCAGTTGCCCGGTGCTCTCCGCGCACGCTGGAATGCCCAGTCACTCGCCGCGATCGACGACTCCGAAGCATTCCGGCGCCCCATGGCCGGGTATTTCCGGGACCGCTTCCAAACAATCGAATCCAATCCCGAGCGACTCAGCGTCCTCTTCGTTTCCCCCTACCCCATCTGCCCGCCCATCCACGGCGGCGGGGTGTTCATGTATCAGACCGTCCAACAGTTGGGCCAGCTCACGGACCTGCATATCATTGCGCTGATCGACGATCCCAAGGAGATGCAGGCGCACGCCGTGCTCCTCAACTGCACGAAGTCCCTGGAGTTCATTGTTCGCCTGGAAGGTCAGCCGAAAGGCATCGGAGCCATCACGCCGTTTGCCGTCCGTGAGTTCTACAATCAGGACCTCGAATGGCTGATCCATCGCCAGATCTACAACAAGGCGATTGATGTGGTTCAGATCGAGTACACCAATATGGGCCAGTATGTAGGCCCCTACCACCAGATCGCCTGGACGCTGTTCGAGCACGACGTCTATTTCCAATCCATCGCTCGCTGCCTTTCCAGCATGCCGATCCTCCAACGTCTCAAGGCCAGCATGGAGTATCTGCGGGCCCTTCGCTACGAACTGAAACTCCTACCTGCGTTTGACGAAATCCAAACCTGCACCGCTGAGAACAGCCGTGAACTACTTTCCTTCCTGCCAGGCCTGCAGGAACGCATGCACCACAATCTCCGCGCCGGCATCCACACCGCCGATTACGACTTCCACCCGCACGGCCGCCAGCCGAAGACAATGCTGTTTCTTGGCAGCTTCCGCCACATGCCGAACCATGCGGCGCTACGCTGGTTTCTCGATGACGTGATGTCCCATGTCCTGCGAGCGGAACCTGAGGCGAAGCTGATCGTTATCGGATCCGATCCGCCTCCCGCGCACACCATTCCAACATTCAACGGCTCTGTCGAGCTACTGGGATTCGTCGAAGACATCAAGCAGCCATTGCTCGACTACGCGGTGTTTGTTTGCCCGATCCTAAGCGGGTCTGGCGTCCGCGTGAAACTCCTGGAGGCCTTCGCCGCCGGCATCCCGACGGTCTCGACGCGAGTCGGCGCCGAGGGCCTTGGTGAGCAGGATGGGGAGTATTGCCGTCTGGCCGACGACTCGCAGGACTTTGCGGCGAAGATACTGGAACTCTTTCGGGACCCAGGCGAGGCTGCGGCAATGGCAGGCCGCGCCAGGAATTTTGTGACGGATCAACGGGACATGGTCAAGATGACGCGCGACCTGGAGCACGTCTATCGAGAGACGCTCGCTACCAAGGCCGCCAGCCCTTCTTTTTCTCAGCCGGTGAGTTAGCCACACCTACAGCCTTGGCCTCCTTGCCAATGGCCGACCCCAGATTGTTCACCGCAGCGATTGCGACGTCATCCAGGTCATCAGGACGGGTTGATTTTGGAGGCTCATACACGGACCAGATCACGTTGCGCGATCCACGGTGTACGAGAAACAGCGTACCCTTCGCGCGCCCCACGGAACCGCCTCGCTCGATCGGATTCGTTTTGAGCTGCATCGGCCGATCTTCTTTACTTTCCGCTTCCTCTTTCGCCAGCGCCTCGGCGGCAGCCAGCTTGGCGGGATCCGGGTACAACTGCTCCAGCTTGGTCTCCAGCGTCTTGCCAATCCGGTCTGTAAGGACGGCATCCGCCTTGGCAGGATCGGTCACAACCTGCAGCACGCCGCCGCGAGTCAGTCGATTCGCGATGTATTGATCCAACGACGAACCCATGGGCAGAATGTAGACGTTCTTCACCTGCAGGAGTTCGGTGGTCGAAACAACCGGCGCCACAGGTGTCGACGGAGGCGCTGGCTGCACTACGGCAAGCGGCGCAGCGGGCGGCTTAGGATCGGCCGGCGGAACTGGCGCGGCAGCCTGCTGTAACATCAAAACTATGGCTAAGTGGAGCATCACGACACCTCATCATATCCCGCCACCCATACAATAGACGTTTTGCTTCCAGGAAAAGTCGAAACACAGCGTGTATAAAGATCTCACCATCACCGTCGTCATCCCGTGCCTGAACGAAGAGCAGGGCATTGAGCGCGTTCTGAGCCGCATGCCCGCCTTCGTCGACGAGGTCATCGTGGTAGACAACGCTTCCACGGACCGCACTGCCGAAGTCGCCGCCAGCTACGGCGCAACTGTCATCTGCGAAGGCGTCCGCGGCTACGGCCGAAGCTATAAGAAGGGCTTTTCGATGGCCACCAGCGATGTCATCGTCACGCTGGATGGAGATCATAGCTATCCCCCGGATGCCATCAGCTATCTGCTGGAGGCATTCCTCCATCTGGAAGCCGATTTCCTGAACGCTTCACGCTTCCCAGTCCGTGATTCGCAGGCGATGAGCTTCAAGCACAAGTTCGGAAACTTCGTGCTCTCGTTCGCGATGTCTTTGCTGTTCTTCCGATGGGTCCGCGACTCCCAGAGCGGGATGTGGGTCTTCCGCCGCTCGATCCTCGAGAACATGATTCTCGAATCCGACAGCATGGCATTCTCCGAGGAGATCAAGATAGAGGCCCTCCTCCATCCGACCGCCCGATTCGAAGAGATATCCATCATGTACTCGTCGCGGCTGGGTGAGATCAAGCTCAATCCCTGGCGGGATGGATTCCAGAACCTGTTCTTCCTTCTCAAAAAACGCTTTGCACGGCACCGCGCGGAGTGATAACCTGCAAGTGCTGCCTGTGTCACCTGGATCAACCCTGGTCCGGCGTTCCCCTACTCTCACCAACTGCCGCTACGCGTCGAATCGTAGTCAGTCATGACCGGAGCAATCACAGTCATCATCCCGAACTGGAACGGAGGCAGCCGCCTGGAGCGCACACTGCAATCGGTGGCGCGACAGACTCTGACTCCGCAATCCGTCATTGTGATCGACGACGGCTCAACGGATGACTCGCCGCTGGCGGCTGAGCGCGCCGGCGCGCAACTGATCCGCCTCACTCAGAACTCCGGCTTCAGCCGTGCCGTCAACACGGGGCTCCATGCCGCCACCACCACCTGGGTCCTGATCCTCAACAACGACGTGATCCTGGAGGACGATTGTCTGGCGGTTCTCGTCTCAACCTGCCAGCGGCACAACGTTCCCTTCGCCGCCCCGAAGCTGCTCAGCCTCAGGCAGCCTGATCGTCTTGACGGCTCATTCGACCTGCTCGCCCGCTCCGGTTGTGCCTGGCGTGCCGGCCATGGCCGCCCCGTGATGCCGGACTCTGCCTCGACCGTGCCCGCGCAGTTCATTCCGCTGACGGCGGCCCTCGTCAATCGCAGTGTCTTCCTCGAGGCGGGATACCTGGAAGAGCGCTTTGAGTCCTACCTCGAAGACATCGAGTTCTTCTTACGTGTGGCGCTCCTCGGTCTTTCAGGGCTCTATGTGCCAACCGCCGTCGCCCGGCATGAAGGCAGCGCCACTCTCGGCGCCTGGAGTCCGAGAATGGTGGAGCTCATCGCGCGCAACCAACTATTGCTCGTCGCCCGGCACTGGCCGCGGAACTGGTTCCTGCGCTACGGCTGGCCGGTCCTGGCAGGACAACTCCTGTGGGGCCTGCTTGCGTGCCGCCGCGGCGCCGGCGCCGCGTGGGTGCGAGGCAAGTGGGCCGGAATCCGGATGTTCCGGCAATACCGCTCCACCAGTCGTCCAGCGGATCCGGCGACCTTCGAACGAATTCTCTCCGATAGCGAGTTCCGCCTGCGCGAGCTCCAGAACAGTATGGGACCCGAACGATTCTGGTCCGCCTACTTCCTCTGCGTCCCGGAGGGAAGACTGTGAAGATCGCGGCCGTGATCGTATCCTACAATTCCGCCGGACACATTGCCCGGTGCCTGGACTCCTGCCTTGCCTTCCAGTCCGATCTCGCGGCCGGGATCATCGTCGTCGACAACGCTTCCACCGATGCCACTCTGGACGAGGTCCGGCGGCGACCCGCAGTCACCGTGCTGGCCAACACCACCAACACGGGCTTCGCCTGCGCCGTCAACCAGGGCTTCGCCCGTGCCTCCGGCGCGGATGCCGTGCTCGTTCTGAACCCGGACATCATTCTTCTTCAGTCCCCGGTAGAGCTCCAGGAAGAACTCGCTCAATCCGATGTGGGCGTCGCAGCCGGAGTCCTGGTTGGCCCATCAGGCGCGCAGCAGCGGGGCTTTCAGGTGCGGCGCTTCCCCACGCCTTCCGCTCTCGTGTTCGAGAACCTGGGCCTGAACCGGATTTGGCCCGGCAACCCGGTGAACGCTAGATACCGGTGCCTGGATATGGACCTCTCCCGCCCGATCGACGTCGAGCAACCGCCGGGCGCCTGCCTTCTCATTCGGCGGCAGGCCTGGCTGGCGGCTGGAGGAATGGACGAAGCATTCCACCCCGTCTGGTTTGAGGATGTCGACTTTCTCAGACGGCTTACGATACTCGGTTGGCGCGTTCGCTTCACGCCCCGGTTTCGCGCGCAACATGCGGGAGGCCATTCCTTTGTAGGGGTTGGCTGGGAGGATCGGCAAGGCTATTGGTATGCTAATCTGCTAAGATACGCGGTTCGCCATTTTCGCAAATTCAGTTGGGGATTGATAGGCGGATCGATAGTGTTGGGATTACTTCCGCGGGCAGTAACGGGGATGTTCCTGCAGCGGTCCTGCCGGCCACTTGCCATGTATGTTAAAGTGGTTCGGCTTGTGTTGACCTATCTTTGGAGAGGAAGCGCCCGAGTGCATTCCGACCAGTTGGTACCGCCGCCGGTAATTGAGGAGAGTGGGCCGTCCGGTTCGTAATGTGGACACGGATCAGCTTGCCAATTCATGCATGGCTTCTAACGACATAGTATCGGTCACGATCGTGACCTACAACAGCGGACGCTACATCAAGCGCTGCCTCGAATCCGTGCTTGCTCAGAAGGGCCCGCAAGTAGAAATTGTGGTGGTGGATAACAACTCCACCGACGGCACCCGGGACATCCTTGAGCGTTACGAAGACCGCTGCAGTATCACCTACAATTCCAGGAACAGCGGCTTTGCCGCCGCACAGAACCAGGCCATCAGTCTTTCGACGGGCAACTGGGTACTGACTCTGAACCCCGACGTCCTTCTGATGCCATACTTCATTCAGGCGCTGCTGGAAGCGGGCCGTCTGGACAACAGAATCGGCACAGTCTGCGGCAAGCTGCTGGCGATGAGCCCGGACTTCGACATCGACGCCAAGCCGCGAGTGGATTCCACCGGCATCTATTTCACGCCCAATCTTCGCCACCTGGATCGCGGCAGCCGCGAGATCGACAACGGTCACTACCTCAAGCGCGAGTACGTTTTCGGCGCGACGGCCGCCGCCGCCCTCTATCGCCGGACGATGATCGACGACATCGCAGTGAACGGCGAGTTCTTCGATACCGACTTCTTCGTCTACCGCGAAGATGCCGACGTTGCCTGGCGAGCGCAACTGATGGGCTGGCGCTGCCTGTACACCCCATACGCCCGCGGCTATCATGTTCGCGCCGTCCTGCCCGGCAACCGCCGCGCTTTGCCAAAGCAGATCAACATGCACTCGGTCAAGAACCGCTTCCTGATGCGGATCAAGAACATGACCGGGGATCTCTACAGGCGTCACTGGTTCTCCATCACCGCCCGCGATGTCGTCGTGCTCTCCTGCTGCCTGGTGTATGAGTTCTACTCGTTACGCGCCTTCTGGAAGGTGCTACGAAACTGGAGTTCCGTCTGGCAGAAGCGCGCCGACATCATGGCACGCAAGCGCGTTACTGACGAGTACATCGCCGGCTGGTTCCACTACGATCCTGTCAGCCGGCCCGGCCCGAAGAAGCCCGCGAACGTCATCGCCACCCGTTCCCGTACCCAAACCGCGGAGTCCTGAGACTCCGAATCACAGCAGATGTTCACAGCGACTTCCGATCACACCAGCCGCCCCGCCTGGGAATGCCGCTGATGCGTATCGCGATTCTTGGTACGCGTGGCATTCCAGCCAACTACGGCGGTTTTGAGACCTTCGCGGAGGAACTCTCTACGCGGCTGGTCGCGCGCGGCCACAGCGTCACGGTCTACTGCCGTGAGCAACACACGGAGGAGTTTTATCGAGGAGTGCGGCTGCGCTATCTGCCGCCACTGCGGCATAAGTACGCGGAGACGCTCGCGCACACGTTCCTCTCCACGCTGGACCTGATGCGCCATCCGCACGATGCCGCCATGTACTGCAATGGCGCGAACGCCATCTTTACGCCGCTGGCACGCGCCGCCGGCATGCCAGTAGCACTCAACGTCGATGGACTGGAACGAAAGCGAAAGAAGTGGAACTTCCTCGCAAGAGGCTGGTATCTCTTCTCCGAGGCACTCTCCACGTTCTGCCCGACCGAACTCATCACGGACGCCATACAGATCCAGACTTACTACCACGAGCGGTATGGCGCAGAGTCGACGTTCATTCCGTACGGCGCGCCAACCGGGAAGCTCGCCACCACCGTGACCCTGGATCGCCTTGGCCTCGAGCCGGAGCGCTACATTCTCTATGTCACACGCTTCGAACCGGAAAACAACCCGCTACTGGTCCGGCAGGCGTTCGAGAAGGTGGAGACCGAGTTCAAACTCGCCCTCATCGGCGACGCTCCGTACGCGGCAGACTACATCAGCCAAGTCAAGGATACCCGCGATCCTCGCGTTGTGATTCCAGGCGGAGTGTATGGCGATGGCTACCACGAACTGCAATCGCACAGCTTCGCCTACATTCATGCGACGGAGGTCGGCGGTACGCACCCCGCCCTCATCGAGGCCATGGGCCGCGGCGCACTGGTGCTTTACTTGATGACGCCGGAAAATCACGAGGTTGCCGGAGGCGCCGGCATCCCGTTCCGGGACGCGGACGATTTGGCAGCGCGCTTGCGGCAAGTTCTCGCGATGACACCTGAAGAGCGCAATCAATATCGGGACGCAGCAGCCGCGCGCGTCCTTGAGAGGTACAGTTGGGAGGCGGTCACTGACAGCTACGAACAGATGTTCCGCAGACTATTGGGTATCGTGTCATGACAACGCCGAATCACCGCACGTGGGTGGAAATTTCACTTCGCCGCATTTGCGCCAACTATCATGCGTTGCGCGCCGCCACCGCTCCGGCATCGCAGTTAGCTCCGGTCGTCAAAGCCGACGCCTACCGGCACGGCGCCGCGACGGTGTCCCTGCGGCTCCAGGCAGAAGGCGCCCAGTGGTTTGCGGTCAGCAACACTGAAGAGGGGATGTCTCTGCGCGTGGCCGGCGTCACTGCGCGGATCCTGGTCATGGGAGACTTTCTCGACTACGAACGGGAAGCGCTGCTCGAAGCCAGTCTCACTCCCGTAGTCCACTCCCTCGCCCGGCTTCGCGATCTGAATTCCTACGCGGCGGAGCGCAACGTCACCATCGCCTTCCATTTCAAGATCGATACCGGCATGGGCCGCCTGGGCGCACGGTGCGGTCTCGACGAGATTCTGCTGGCAGTCCAAGGCGCGTCTCACCTGCGGCTGGACGGCCTCATGACGCATTTCGCTTCCGCCAACGACTTCACCACATCGCAGACGGCGGATCAGATACTCGCCTTCGAGGCCGCCGTCCACGAATTTCGCCAGGCCGGAGTGACGCCGCCTCTTCTGCATCTGTCCAGCAGCGGCCCCGTGGCATACCGGTTGCGCCGCGCCTACGGAACCCTGGTGCGCCCCGGCCTGGCCCTGTACGGATACGTCAGCCCGCCACACGGACCCGCGGATCCTGTCGAACTGGACGTTCAGCCAGCCCTTTCCTGGAAAGCCCGCGTCGTCGAGATTAAGGAGATTCCCAAGGGCTGTCCGGTCGGCTACGGCGCCCAATGGCGCGCCGCCCGCCATACGCGCATGGCTGTCATCGCAGCCGGCTATGCCGACGGGATTCCGCATCAGCTCTCCAACAGAGGCCGTGTGATCGCGGCCGGCAAACTGCTGCCGATGCTGGGCGCCGTCTCCATGGATCTCATCACGGTGGATGTCACCGACGCGCCGCAAGTCCAGATTGGCGAAGCCGTGACTCTTCTCGGCCAGGACGGCGCGGTCACCTACGATGCAAAAGACATGGCCGCAGAGGCCGGCATCATTCCGTATGCCGTTCTCTGCGGCCTTGGCAACCGCGTCGCTCGTTTGTATGTGGACTAAACGTCCAGGTTCCGCACGTCCAGCGCGTTGTCCTCGATGAACTTGCGGCGCGCTTCCACGTTCTCGCCCATCAGGGTGGTGAAGATCTCTTCGCACTCCACGGCGTCTTCGAGCTTCACTTCCAAAAGCGTTCGCTTCTCGGCGTTCATCGTCGTCTCCCAGAGCTGATCCGGGTTCATCTCGCCGAGACCTTTGTAGCGCTGCACGGAGCAGTCGCGGATGCCTTCGTTCTTCAGGTAGACAATCAGTTCGCGCCAACTGGCGATGGTTTCACGCCGGGCTTCCTTAGCCACCACGAACG
>CAYVDY010000227.1:0-10149 GCA_964450255.1 uncultured Candidatus Solibacter sp.
CCGCCGTGGAAATCTGCGGCGGCCTTAATGCCAAGGCCCGGGCCGGTGGTTGCGGCTCCGGGGCCGCCCCCGCTTCCGCAGAAGCGCACCATCCGGATATCCGGCCTGGACGACGGACCCAAAGAGATCACCTACGAGAAATAGCGGTACGCTGTGAGGCATGATGCTCACGGCTCTGCTTGCCCTGTTTCTTGCTGACGGCGCCACTGGATGGCGGGTATGGTCGCCGAGGGAAGAGATCACTCCGGCCCACGCGCAGGGGGCCACCGGTGAACTGACGCTGGAGGGACGCGGCAATCCGGCGGTGTTCGGCGGATGGGTACGCAGCTTTCCCGACATTCAGCCGGGGCGCTGGTACCGGCTGCAGGTGCGCTATACGGCAAGCGGTCTGGATTACGAGCCGCTGCAACTGCCGATCCGTCTGGACTGGCAATCCGCCGTTGGTAAGCGCGCCGGCCAACCGGACTACGCCTGGCGCACTACCACAGTGAACGGCGAGCGCCTTGTGACGCTGGATGCGCCCGCGCCGCCGAATGCGGCCGCGGTGAACGTCCAACTGCTTCTGCAGAACGCGCCGAACGCGAAGGTGACATGGCGGGATATTCAACTCACGCCGGTGGCCGCGCCTGCGGCGCGGAACGTCAAGGTCGCCACGATCCGGCTGCATCCCAAAGGAGCCGATCCGATAGCTGCGTTTCTCCGACTGGCGCGGACGGACGTGAAGAGTGGCACGGACGTGATCCTGCTGCCGGAAGGCATTTCCATGGTTGGCACCGGCAAGAAGTACATCGACGTTGCGGAGACGATCCCCGGGCCCACGACGGCTCGGCTGGCTGCGCTGGCCAAGGAGAAGAACGCCTACGTCGTCGCCGGCATTGTTGAGCGGGACGGCCATGCGATCTACAACACCGCCGTGCTGCTGGATCGGGCGGGCCGGTTGGCGGGCAAGTACCGCAAGGTTTACATTCCGCGCGAGGAACTGGAAGGCGGCATCACGCCCGGATCTACTTATCCGGTCTTTCAGACGGACTTTGGCTCCATCGGGCTGATGATCTGCTGGGATGTGCAGTACGCCGATCCGGCGCGCGCCATGGCGCGTCAGGGCGCGGAGTTGATCCTGATGCCGATCTGGGGCGGCAACGAGACGCTGGCGCAGGCACGGGCAATTGAGAACCAGATCTATCTCGCTTCGTCGGGTTATGACTTCCCTTCGATGCTGATCGATCCGCTGGGCCGCACGCTGGTCCGGACGGAGAAGGACGGCACGGTGGCGGACTTCACGATCAATCTGAACCAGCGGCTGCCGGATCCGTGGCTGGGCGACATGCGGGGGCGGTTCCACCGCGAGCTTCGCCTGGATTTGCCGGGGCGTTAGTCCGAAAACGAGCTACGCGGAAGAAAAATCGCGCCCATACCTTCTCTGTATGCTTCGGCCTGCGAAGCAGGCAACGAAGGCGGTTCCATAGGAAGGCAGCAACTCGGGATGCCACCACGGGGAAAGGGGGTCAGAAATCGGATCGCTGGTCGTCCAGCGATTCATGCACGCCGCGACAGTCAATCCTGCCGCCAGTGCGCCCACACCGACCCAGTCGATTCGCCGGGTATGGCAGGTCCACCGCCGCCCGCTGAGGAAATCTCCGGCTATGACTCCTGAGGTAGCCAACAGGCAGGCGGCAGATATCTCCAGAGGTAACAGGACCCTTAATTCTGAGGCATACAGCACGCACCACGCGGTCGCGCCAGCCAGGCATACTGAGACGCCATAGAGTCGCCGGCGACTCATCCCGAGCGTTGGCGTCGAGATCTGGAGCAACCGGACTCCTAACCGACCGGCGCCAAAGATTGAGATCGCGCCGATCAACACGAGGCCGGGAATGGCAACCCTGGACACGTCCGATCGCACCGCCATCCACACGGTAGGTATCAGACTCGGCTGATAGTACTCAGAAGCGAAAGTGGCCCGGGCTATCACATCGGCGACTAGCAAGGTGCCGAACAGTGGGACAGCGATTCCCATTCCGGCCGTTAGCGTGACCTGCTTAGGCTCATGCAGGTGATGGCACAGGCCGGACGCCAGGAAGACGATCGGCCCGACGCTGAACGCAAGCCATGACAACCCGATCCACGCGTCAGGGACGGCGACATTCCTGGTGGAGTCAAAGATGTTTTCGAAGGCGGCCGGCAGCCCCCGATGCACGCGAATGAGCGCGGCAACTAGGATTGCGACGCCGAGCTTGTCAGTGAAGAATGCCAGCCTCACGTTTGTTTGATAACCCTGAAGACCTGTCAGGAAAAGAAATCCGACCAATGCGACGGTGATCGCAACCCACTCAGGTTGGGAGATCCTAACGTGCCTATCGAGGTTCGATAGCGGCCAGGAACACAGCTCCGCGATCCAAGCCACCAGGAAGCAAGCGGAACAGAGGCGGATTCCCCATGCTGGAATCGACCCGAGCGACATCTCAACGATGCCAAACAACGGTCGCTTTGCGGCGGACGAAGCGAACGCTGGCGCCGCGAAAAACAGCGCCGTGATCAAAAGCGCCGCAATTGGCAAAACACAGCAGTAGTGCAGTAGCGAAACGGGCGTTGAAAAACCGGCGCCAAACTGCTCCCAAGCAGGGAAGCTGAGAAACAGCGTCGCCGTCGTAAGTGCGATTCCAGACCAATGCAGGGGCGTCTCGGGGCCCTCGCCGTCCGAACTGAACCAACTCAATTTCATTCGCTGTTCTGGACACCAGACCAAGGCGGGTGGTTCCTGACATCAACGTCGCAGGACAGCCGTTGGTGCCGAAGGCGAGCTACGCGGCTGGCTTCGGCCTCGGGGCCGGACGGCCTCCCGGCGAGGTCCAGCCGGCCGGGGGCGTGTAGCCGGGGCGGGTGCTGACCTTATCGGCCGTGGGGAAATCCGCCGGTACCTTCTGCTTCACTTTGCCGGTGGCGGCCCATTCGGTGCCGCGCTGGAAGGTGGCAATGAAGCCGACGCAGTTGAGAGCGGCCAGGTCGTGGCCCAGGACGGTGTGGAAGATGCGGCCCTTGCCAAACGAGAGCGCCATCAGGATGGGCTCGTCGCGGTCTGTCCCGCGATTGCTGGCGACGGAGAACGCGGTGGAGAGCACCGTCATGTTCTCGCCGGGGCCGCGCATCGTGGCGTACAGTTCGTCCGGGACGTGCATCCATTCCTTCGGCAAGCCCTTAGTGATGGGATGCGTGGTGTTCTGGTTGACGATCTTGTAGGCGAGACGCGCGCCGTGACTGCCTGCCTTGCCGGGCGAGGGATCGGACACCAGCTTGCCGTCTTTGTAGTACCAGAGCGGGCCCGACTTTTCGTCGCGGCCGCGCCAGCCGCCGATGCCGATCATCTGGTTGTACGCCTTCCATTGCGGGAAGGCGTTGTCGGCAGCGTGCACGGCTACCAGGCCGCCGCCGTTCTTCATGTACTGTTCGAACGACTCTTTCAACTCGGCGGACCAGCGTGCATCGGGGACGTCGTAGTTGGAGACAATCACCTTGTACTTGCTGAACTCGGGCTTGAAGTTCGAGAAATCGGCTCCGGCCGGCGGTGCGGTGACGACATCCACCTGGAAGAGCTTGGTTTCATCGAGCATCTTCTTGAGGTAGGGAGTGGTCTCCTGCCAGGCATGGTAGGGACCTCCCTGTTCACCGTCAAGCAGCATGACCTGGATGGGCGGCGCAGCCGCCAGCGGCAGTGCCGCGGCCAAAACAGCCGCCATCAGCCAACCAGCCCCGATTACCTTCTTCATCGTCGTCTCCCTGTGGGTTGAGAATCTACACGACGATTGTATTGCAATCCGGCCGGCTACTGGCACTTCCCTTTGCAAACCGTCTCGCTGACCTTGCGGAGCGGTTCGAGTTCCCGAGTGGAGTTGATGGATGGGCGTTGCACGGCAAAGACCTGGATCACAGTACCGTCGGCTGATGGCTGCGTCGTATAGACCTGTCGCTCCCGCAACTGCGCGGGGGTGCCGGCCTCGATGGCGCGGCCTTGGGCGGCGGGGCCGAAGATGTCGATCTCACGGCGTTCGGCGCCGGAAGGGTCCTTGACGGTGCGGGCGACGGACTGGCGCGCCAGTTGGAGCCGCCCGGTGGTTGCGGCGTCGTATTCGTCTGTCTGTTCGCGGATCTCGTTGCCGGTGATGGTGGCCTTGACGACGGTTCGCCACGATTCGGCGAAGCGGCCGTTGGAATCACGCGCGTAGACCGTCTCGTTGCGCTCTGAGGCGGTCTTGGTAGCGGTCTCGCTGGCGACGCGGCGCTCCACGGTTTCGAATCCGCCGTTCAGGGTTTTGCGCTCAACGGCCGTTTCGCGCTGGGTGGCGCCGTCCGCCTTGCGAATCTCGGCGGTGGCGCGCTCGACCGGCTGGAGCGCTCCGTTGATGTCGCCGCGGTAGGTTGTGGTCTTCTCCGTGGCGGAGCCATCGGGGCGCGTCACCGTTTCCACCACGGCCTTTTCGGCGGGCAGGGGATTGCCGTTGGCGTCGAACCGGCGGGTGGTCCGCTCGACGATGCGAACGCCGCCCTCATTGCGGAGCACCTTTTCCTCGGACGATTCGAAGGGTACGCGGCGGCCGTTCAGATTGCGGAAAGTCTCGTTGCTACGGGTGTCGCCGGCCTGGACCGTAGACCAGTCGCGCCGGTTCCCCATGCCGTCGTAGACGGACGTGCGGGATTCGGACTGGGCGAACGCGAACGCCGCAAACGCCGCACAGCAGAGCGCACCGATGGCCAGTAGCCTCATATCTAAATTATCGGCCGGCCGGGCGGGAAACAATAGACCGCTACAATGGAGAATAGAGAGGGCGATGAAGAGCTTCTACATTGAGACATTCGGCTGCCAGATGAACGTGCACGATTCCGAGAAGGTGATCGGCACGCTGGAGCAGCGCGGTTATGAGCAGGTGGAGACGCCCGAGGCTGCGGACCTCGTGCTGTACAACACCTGCAGCATCCGGGACAAGGCCGAGCAGAAAGTCTTCCACCGGCTGGACGGCAACAAACGGACCAAAGACAAGATCTTTGGCGTGCTGGGCTGTGTGGCGCAGCAGGAAGGCGAGAAGATCTTTGAGCGCGCGCCGCATGTGAGCCTGGTGGCGGGCTCGGCGAGCTACACGAAGCTGGGCGAGATGCTGGTGCAGCTTGAACGGGGCGAGCGGCGTGTGACCGGGTTGAGTCTGGATACGGAAGACACGTTCGAGACGGCGGCAACCCGGCGGGACAACCCGCACAAAGGCTACATCACCATCATCGAGGGCTGCGACAAGAGCTGCGCCTACTGCGTGGTGCCGTTCACGCGCGGGCCGGAGCGAAGCCGCACTTCCGAGAGCGTGCTGCGGGAGGCGCGCGGGTTGGCGGAGCAGGGCTACAGCGAGATTCAACTGCTGGGGCAGAATGTGAACAGCTACCGCGATCCTTCGCCAGCGGGCTGGAACTTCGCGCAGTTGCTGGAGGCGGTGGGGCAGGTGGAGGGTATCCGGCGAGTGCGCTTCACCACATCGCATCCACGGGATTTCGGCAAAGATATCGTGGACGCCATCGATAGGCAGGAGACGCTGTGCAACCAGGTGCACCTGCCCGTGCAGAGCGGCTCCACGCGAGTTTTGCGGGCGATGGCACGCCAGTATACGCGCGAGGAGTATCTGACGCGAATCGAATGGATGAAGAACGCCAGCCGGAATATCGCATTGTCCACGGACGTGATCGTCGGGTTTCCCGGAGAAACGGAAGAGGACTTTGAGGAGACGCTGCGGTTGCTGGATGAAGTGGAGTACGACTCGATCTTCAGCTTCAAATACTCGCCGAGGCCCAATACGAGCGCACTGGGGCTGGACGACCACATCTCCGAAGACGAGAAGGGCCGGCGGCTGACGATCCTGCAGGAGAAGCAGCGGGCGATCCAGATCCGAAAGAACACCGCACTGATTGGTTCGCAACAGGAAGTATTGGTCGAGGGCCATAACAGCTCGACGGGGCAGTGGATCGGGCGGACTTCGCAGAATCGGACTCTGAATTTTGTAACAGCACAGCAGGCGGAGCGGTCTCGGATGATCGGGACGTATCTGCCGGTGCGGGTGACTCGGGCCGGGCCGAACAGCCTGGTGGGCGAGTGTGCTATCCCGGTGTAAGGAAAGGCAGGCGATCAATGGAAGTCGAAATGAAAATCCGGGGGCTGATGATGGACCCGGTGACGAACATGCCGATCGTGATTCTGAAGGACGCCAACGGCGGCCAGATTCTGCCGATCTGGGTGGGGATCTACGAAGCGAACGCGATTGCGCTGGAGATCGAGAAGGTCTCGACGCCGCGCCCGATGACGCACGACCTGATCAAGAACGTGCTGACCGGGCTGGAAGCGGGCGTGCGCAAAGTGGTGGTGAACGAACTTCGTGACGACACGTTCTACGCCGTGATCTGGGTGGAGAAGAACGGCGCGATGATCTCCATCGATTCGCGGCCATCGGATGCGCTGGCGCTGGCGCTACGGCTGGACTGCCCGATTTACGTGGACGATCAGGTGCTGCGGACGTCGAAATCGACGGCGACGGTTTCGGACAAGGTCTCGAACGAAGAGCTGCGGCGATGGCTGGAAGGGCTCAACGACGAGGATTTTGGCCGCTATAAGATGTAAGCGATGCAGGTGACGCCGTTGGTCCTGTTACAGTTAGAGAAGATCGCCGCGGCCGGCATCGTGCTGATTCCCACGCCGGAAGTGCCGACGCACTTCGTGTTTTCGCGGGATGGCTGCGTGGTGCTGGTGGAGCGGCTTGGCGAGGGGTTCGGCTCTATCGGCTCGCCCGGACAATTGACCGAGCGGGGCGGCTTTGCGGCCTTGGTGGAACGGGATGGCGTTGCCTGGTTGGTGGCGAAAGGCCAGGAGTGGCGGGCGGCTTCGGGCGAGGCTGAGGCGGCACGGCGACTGTTTACAGATCTGAGAACCGCATTGCGCTAACGGCAAGGGGTCCTGCTGCGTATTAGTCAGTATGAGACGGGCGATATTGGCAGGATGCATGATGGCGGCTCTGGTGGCCACCACAGGCTCAGTAACGCCCTTACGGCAGGTGCCGGCGACTGCTCATCGATTCGTCTGCTACTACACGGCGATTCAGAAGAGCGGCCAGGAGCTCAGTTTCTGGGACCGGGTGACGTATGGCTTGGTGCTGGCCGGTTCGGACGCCGGTCCGAGCTGAGGGCGGGAGTTTACACAACTTAAGCCGGTTGTGACCAACCTTGAGCCCGTTTTCAGCGTCATCTACAGTATGAAACGAGCAATTCTCACAGGAATCGCAGCGGCAGCGCTAGTGACGGGCTCGTTTGCGGTGGCGCCGTTACGGCAGGTTCCGGCGACGGCTCACCGGTTCGTGGTGTACCTCGACAAGATGGAGCAGAGCGGGCAGGAACTGAGCTTTTGGGATCGTGTGACGTACGGTTTGGTACTGGCGGGTTCCAGGGAAAAGAAAAAGGGCGGCCCTGGTGGGGTCGCCCTTCTCTAACCGAAATGCGTCCGGCGTGCGGCTACTTTTTGGGAGCAGCCTTCTTCGCGGGGGCTTTCTTGGCAGCAGCCGGGGGAGCAGGCAGACCAACGACGTCCTTGTTTTCCACGGCGAAGGTGAGGTTGAAGGGATCGGCTGTGTACTCGCTGGGGGAGCCGACGAACTCGATGTCGGCGCCCTTGTCGGGGCAGACGGCGATGGGGGTTTCCAGGTTCAGGGTGATCTCGCTCATGTCGGGTGAAGAGATGCCGACAACGATCTTCTTGGCCTTCTTCGGAGCGTCGCAGTTGACGACTTTGGCCTTGAACTTCTCGATCTTGGTACCGCCAACCTCGGCGCCGCCGGGGATGTTGGCATCCTTCAAGTCAGAGGCGAAGTAGGCTGCGCCGTTCTCGGCGCTGAGCTGACGCTTGATGCTGATCCACAGCGCCAGGTTCGGATTGGTCTTCTTGAGCTCTTCTTCGTTCTTGGCCAGAATCTCGTCTTTGGATTCCAGCTTGAGGTCGGCAGGCGGGATCGCGCTTCCCTTGGCAGCAGTGAGCATTTCGGCCATGCCGCTGTTGTCGCCGTGGAAGTTCATGTAGTTCTTTTCGAACGATGCCTTCATCTGATCGCGCTGTTGCTGCGGCAGCGCGCCAGGTCCGTCGTAGACGGCGGCGCGGGCGAAGAAGAAGAGGGCAATGCCCTGGCGTTCGAGCTTGCGAGTGCGCACGTTACAGGTGCCCGCCCAGACGGCGCATTGAACTTCGGCGGGGTTGCGTGTCAGGGCCTCGACGAAGTGCTTGTGAGCCTCCTCGTACTGTTTGCGGTTCATCGCAATCCAGCCCAGTGTCTTGTGCCCGATGGCTTCGGAGTTGGCGCGTTCCTTCTTCCACTGGTCGTCAGTGGCGGCCGCGGGTTTGCGAGCCGGGCTGAAGAAGTCGTCCATGATGCCGAGGAAGCTCTTGGCTGCTTTCTCGCCCTCGGCCAGCGCACCCTCGGAGGTGTCGTTCATGGAAAGGGTCAGCAGGTTCATGTAATAGAGGCCGGTGAAGCTCTTGGGGTCGGCGGCGACCTGCTCCTTGGCGGTATCCATCATGCCCTTGGCGTTACCCATCGCCTGGTAGGTGGCGATCACCTGAGCGTAGCGCTCGTCCTTCCAGTCCGACGTCGGGTACTTTTCCTTCCACTGCTTGAGAAGGTCAAGCTTCGTCTGATTGTTCGCTTCTTTCCCGATTTGCTGGACGAGATCGTATTCAGCGCGATCCTTCCAGTTCTTCGTCTGGGCCTGCGCCCATACGGTCGTCAGAGAAAGAGAACCGAGAGCGATGATTGTCATCGCGCGCTTGAATGATTTGAGCACCACATGCCTCCTAAAGATCGGGTCAGTTGCACACCAGGCGAGCCCGGGAGGGCGACAGGGACCCATTCCGCGTCACTACCTTAGCAATTGCGGAGTATAGCCGATGGTTCCGGACCGCCGCAAGCCATACGTTTCAGCACCGCAAAGGAACATCATATTACCGATGGCGGGTTAGATGCTGAGGGGGGCCGTTTTGTTCCCGGGCGGCGGGGCTGAAGTGAGGGTCGTGCGCCAGGGGGATGGTAGAATCGTGAGCTTATGCGTTACCTCGATATCGCGGTGATCGTGGTCTACCTGATCGGAATCACCTGGTTTGGCGCCCGCTTCAAGGATTCTCAGAAGAGCCTGAAGGATTACTTTCTAGGGGGGCGGACCACGCCCTGGTGGGCGATCGGATTTTCGATCGTCTCGGCGGAAACGTCCACTTTGACGGTGATCGGGACGCCGGCCCTGGCATTCTATGGGAACTTCGGTTTCCTCCAGGTGGTGTTCGGTTATCTGCTGGCGCGCATCGTCATCACGTTTCTTTTCCTGCCGCACTACTTCAAAGGTGAACTGTACACGGCTTACGAACTGATGCACCGCCGGTTCGGCGTGAAGCTGCGCAGGCTGACCGCGGGGACGTTCCTGCTGCTGCGCGCGCTGGCCGAGGGCGTGCGCGTATTTGCGATTTCGATCGTCGTCTCCATCGTCCTGGGTACAGGCGAAATTGCATCCATTGTGGTGATTGTGTGCCTGACGCTGTTCTACACCTTCGAGGGTGGAATGACGGCGGTGATCTGGACCGATGTCATCCAGATGTTTCTCTACGTGAGCGGCGCGATCGTGAGCCTGTTCGTGATTCTGAATCAGATTCCGGGCGGCTGGGCCGAGGTGGCGCAGAAGGCCGGCGAGGCGGCGAAGTTTCAGGTGTTCGATTTCCGTCTGGAGTGGAGTATGGATTTCTTCAGCCGGCAGTATTCGTTCTGGGCCGGCGTGCTGGGCGGCTGTTTCCTGACGACGGCGAGCCATGGCACGGAGCAGTTGATGGTGCAGCGGCTGTTATCGGCGAAGACTGAGGGCGACGCGCGGAAGGCTCTGTTTGCGAGCTGGCTGGTGATTCTGTTTCAGTTCACGCTGTTCCTGACCATCGGCGTGATTCTGTGGGTGTACTACGGCAACACCGGTTTGCAGCCGCCCAAGCCGGCAGACCGGATCTATCCGCAGTTCATCTGGAATTCGCTGCCGGTGGGTGTGGCCGGGTTGGTAATCGCGGCGATATTGGCGGCGGCGATGTCGAATCTGAGTGCGGCGCTGAAC
>CAYVDY010000228.1:0-10125 GCA_964450255.1 uncultured Candidatus Solibacter sp.
TGTTGGACGCCATTCGGGCAGGGCGCCGTTGTCGGGCCGGGGCTGGCCGTGGTTGGACCAATCGGCGATGGCGCCGTTGGCGAACGGTTGCTGTCAGATGGCAGCGCCGCGGAAGGTGACCGCGGGCGGCATCGCGGACAGCATCAACGGGTTGCGCGACGCCAGCGGGATCTCCTGCACCATCTTGGTGTTCACCGTGGTGCCACGGCTGGCCGATTGGGTCTCCAGCAGCGCCGTGTCGGCGGTCACCGTCACCGAATCCGTCACCTGCCCGACCTCCAAAGCGACATCCACACCGGCCGTCTGGCTGGCGACCAGATTAATGCTTTCGCGCGTGTATTTCTTGAAGCCGGTGGCGGCGACGGTCAGAGAGTAGTCGCCCGGCCGGAGAAAGAGCACGTTATACACGCCTTGGCCGTCTGTCACCGCCTCCACCATTTCCCCGGTGGCGGCGCTGCGGACTTCTATTTTGGCCGAGGCCACCGCGGCGCCCGAGGCGTCGAGAACGCGGCCGGTGATTTTGGCTCGGAAATCCTGGGCTGCCGCGGAAAAGGACGCAAGCAGCAGAAAGCCAGCAAGGCACGCAATGCGAAACATACCCGACCTCCAGATTGACATGTGGTATTACCACGCACAACTGCTCAGACCACCAACAAGCGGGATCTTATCGCGGTTTGCCAGTTGGAGTCAACACAAAAAGACGACTGGTATGAAAACTTTTGAGTGGTAAGACCACAAGTGCCTGTGATACCCTGATTACGAAATGGTCTGGCTCAAACGCGATACAGTCACTCGGAACGTCCCGCGCCGCCTTGTGGATGAGGAGGCGCCGCCGCTACACTCAGCCCTGCCATTCGCCGCGGCGGTGGGGGAGGCCGCGGACCGCTTGGAATCTGCTGGTGAGCCCTCCCGCGAGGTCATTGACCGAATTCGATCGCTGCTGGACGAAGGCCACTTCCCCGTGGGGTCCAAATTGCCTTCGGAAAGAGCGTTGGCCATGCAACTCGGCGTGGGACGGCCAGCGCTGCGGGAGGCCATCAAGGCGCTGTGCCTGGTGGACATCCTGCAAAGCCGGCGGGGCGCCGGGACATTCGTCAAGTCCTGCGGGCCGCAACCACTTCAGGTTGCGTTTACAGAGGGGGATTCCGCGGAGTTTCGCCTGCTCGAAGTGCTGGAAGTGCGCAAGATTGTGGAGCCGCGCGCGGCGTGGCTGGCGGCCACTCGCGCCACCGAACGGCAGCTGCTGGAGATCGAAGCGGCTTGGCAGAAGCTGGAGCGGCATGACGAGGACTGGAGCATGGTGGACCAGCTGGATTGCGACCTGCACGCGGCAATCATCCGGGGCGCGCTGAATCCCGTGATGAACCGCATCGGCCGCCTGCTGGTCTCCGGCGCCGGTGGCGCGCGCAGTGCGTCCGTGGGCTTTGCACAGGATCTGGAGTCGATGCGGCGGGATCACCGGGCCATCGTCGAAGCGATCTTTAAGCGCCAGGCCGACGCAGCCGAACTTGCCATGACGGAACACTTGAATAGAATGAGTCTCGAAGCAATTTCGGAGGCGAGCCGTTAACATGCTGGAAATCGGATTTCACACGGATGCATTCACCTCGGCGTTCTGGAGCTTTGAACAGTGTCTGGCGTGGGCGCAAAAGAACGACGTGCACTGGATCGAATGCGGAATGATCGATGGGGTGAGTTGGATTCACGGTCTGGGCTATCACCCTCACGTGGCGATCTGGGAGGATCCGGTGGCGGTCCGAACGCTGATGGAGAAGTATGGCGTAGCCTTTTCTCAGATCGATGCGGCCTTTCCGCTGTCGTTGCCCGAGGGCTCCACGGTCGGGGTGGAGTATGTGCTGCATACCATTCGTTGGGCGAAGATGGCCGGGTGTTTGCGCGTGGACACGACGGACGATCACAAGAAGCCCGAGGGCATGACGGATCGTGAGGTAATGGACCAGATGCGGCGCTGCTACCGGCGCATTCTGAAAGTCGCCGAGGCGCATCAGGTGACAGTCAACATCGAACCGCACGGCTACTACACCACCAAGCCGGATTTTCTGGCCGAGATGCTGTCCTTCGTGGATTCTCCCTACTTGCGCCTGAACATGGACATCGGCAACGTGTTCATCGCCGGGCAGGACCCCGTCAAGTTCGTCGAGCGGTTTCAGAGCAAAATCAGCCACGTCCATGTGAAAGATATCAGCGCCGATATCGTCGAGGGATCGAGCGGGGATCTGACGGGGATCGCCAACAGCCACTGCGCCGTCGGCGACGGGATTAACGCTGAGAACGTACGGACGTGCGTCGAGATGCTGGCCGGCTTTGGATACCGTGGCGTACTGACGATCGAGTGCGAGGCGCAGGGCGGCATGATCGAACGGAGCGTCGCGTGGGTGCGCAAGCTGATCGCCGACGTGGAAGGACCGACGGTCAAGTCGCGGCGCCACGAGTTGTCCTAACCGCTGGCTGTTGGCCGGTCCTGGTCTCCCCCATCCGCCATGAACTTGGTGTCACCGCGTCAATCACCCTCCTGCAACCCTTCGGGTCCAACGTGTCGCGCCGACGCCAAGAGATCACAACCGGGCCACGGCCGCGGGGAGCATTCCGCATCGCGGGCCAACTGGCCACCCCAGGGATCGTCGACTCGTTCGCTGGCGGCCGGCGGCCTTTCTCCGCGCACCCGGGTCCAGATTCATTCGGCACGTGACGACTCCATCTGTGGCATCGCTTCCAATGAGCATAAGTTGTTGAACCCAAATCCGGCGGCTGAAAGCGGCTCGAAGCGGGTAGAGTATTGGCACTTTGAGACATGGAAGAGAAACCGGGGCGTTTAGCCGCTCACCCGGTGGGTAAACAAGAGACGGCTGAAGCGGAACTGGCGCGGGCGGACCCGGGGGAAGCTGTGGAGACGTTCGGCGGGCGAGTCTTCGCGAATCGCGAATGTTGAATGGGGTGATGCAGCTGAAGCCGCAACAGGTCTATGCCGTGCTCAAGATCGTGGCAGATTGGGCCGGGCGCCTTATCTGACAAGTGGGCACCTGACTCCCAAAGCACAAATATCCGCTTAGAGCTGGACGGCCTTCAGTGGAGGCTTACGCACAGGAATCCCCATCCTATACTTCCCGGCCGCCCGGAGTTCTAATTGACGCCGATCACGCCTGGATAGACCGCTTTTTCGGGTCCAGTCCGCGAACGCCAATTTTGGCAACGCGCCAGAAGATCCGCACCGGCGCTATTCCGAGGCGCTGCGTTCTGCGCCTCCCGCCAGCCGGGGATTGTCAGGCCGACCGCAGGCGCTTGGCCGGAATGAAGCGAATTTCTAAGCGTTTGTCGAGAGCTTCGGCGATGCGCTTGAGCATGGATAGGGAGTGGCCTTCGTAGTCGGCGTCCTCCAGGCGGCAGATGGCCGACTTGGACGTGCCGACGCGTTCGGCTAGTTGTTGTTGCGTGAGGCCCGCCTTCTTGCGCAGTTCGTAGATTTTCCGGGCGATCTCGGCGTTGATGACTTCCTCTTCGTATACCGCCTCGCGCTTGGGATCACCTGCGATGTAGCGGTTGTAGAGGAACTGCGCGGCCTTGGAATGGACTGTTTTCTGTGACATGGGCTCTACTCCGGTCTGAACGTGAACTGCTCGAAATCGGTTTCCACCAAATGCTTGCGCTCGACCGCGCGATCGATCTCGCGGGCTGGAACCGCGCGCTCCTTTGCCAGGCCATGCGAGACGACCACCACGGCCTTGCCGGCGAAAAAGTAGAGCATCCGGTAGTGCACTCCCTGATGGCTGGCACGAAGTTCATAGATGCCGTCTCGGAGAAAGTCCGCTTCCGGCCGCCGCAGGTCGTGTCCCAGTTGGCCCAAGCGGTCAATCCGCTCGGCGCATTTGGCCTGGACCTTCACGGGCAAGTCGTCGAGCCACTCCAAAAGGGGCACTGTCTGGTGTTTCGGATCGCGGTAGAACAGTACCTCCGTCTGGGCCAAGCTGCCTCCCTTCAGGTTCTCAGTTTTGCGAACTCTTTTCAAGGTAGCATTTTGGCGCGGAGAGCGGCGACGAATGCGGCGAACTTGGCGCGTTCGGGGGTGGGCTCGTACTTTTCGACGGCGGCGGCGAGGTCGTCGAGTTCCTGGCGGCAGGGGCAGCCGTTTTCCACCAGCCAGCGGATGCCGTCCTTGTACTCCTGGATGCGGGCGCCTTCGGCGAGATAGATGGGGCCTGTGCCGCCGGAGGGGCGGGCCATGTCGTCGATCAGTTCGCGGAGGCAGCGGCGGCCGGCGGCGCAGATGGGCTCGGTGGCTTCGACGCCTAATTCGGGGAGGTCGCGGGTCAGGTAGTGGCTGCCCTGGCGCATCAGGCGTTCGATGTCGGCCTGGCGGCTCGGCGACTGGCGGATGGCGGCGAGGGCCCGGGCGCGGCGTTCGTTGCCGGGGCCGGTGTGCTCGAGCCATTGCTCGATGGGCGAGGCGGGGGTGAGGCGCGCGAACTGGTCCTGCTCGGCCTGCTGCCAGGCGGCGTCGCGGGCGGCGCGATCGCGGTCGCGGTGGCGCTCGCGGTAGGCGGTGGTCCCGAGACCGATGGCCAACAGGGCGGCGGCGATGCTGACGGAGACGAGCAGGCGGCCGCGGTACAAGAGGGCGACTACCAGGAACGGGGCCACGGCGGGCAGGATGAGGGGCCATTTGGCTCGATAGAAGCTGTCGTTCAGCAGGCCCATGCCGGTCCAACTGGCGGCGGCGGCCAGGACGACCACGCAGAGGACGGCCAACTTCTGACCTTTGGGCCCGGCGGCGAGGACGAGGGCGGCGATGAGGAGCCACTGGACGATCATGGCGATGGCCGAGAAGGCCACAGTGAGGCCGTTGCCGGCGGCGTCGCTGCTGCGGAGGCCGGTGAGCATGGCCAGGGTGGCCAGCCAGACTATGGCGGCCACTGCCATGAGGATGATGGCGGCGATGGTCATGGCCGGTCGTTCATGGTCTGTCAACGTGGAAGTGGGGCATGAGGCACGCGGGGCAGTGGAAGACGTAGGCGGTGGGGCCCTTGTCGCGATCGAGCGATTCAATGAGGCGGTTGGCGGCGACGCCGGAGATGGCCATGTTGTGGACGATGTGGCTCATCAGCGGGCCTTCCAGGGCGCGGTCCCGCTGGCGGAGTTCCCGGATGCCGGTGGGGCCGTGGAAGACCGTGGCATCGCCGCAGCAGGCCGGCCAGAGTTCCGACTGCCAGGCGGAGTAGCCGGGGGTGCGGGTGGTGATTTCGTCGATGGCGGACTCGGGGACGCCTTCGGGGAAGGCCTCGGAATCGACAAACGTGGCGGCGAACTTTTCGGCGGCGGAGCCATCGGCGATGCACCAGGGGCAGAGGGCGCCATCGACGCCGTCTTCCGTATAGATGGGGCCGTCGTAGAGGTAGCCGCGGCGCTGGCCGCAGGCGAGACACGGGTCCGGCGAGGCGATGACGCTGCCGGTGGCGAGCGGGTCCGGGTGGTAGCGGAATTCGGGGAGCCGGGGCATGGGGCGATCGCTCGCGGTCATACGGAGTCCAGGCCCTCCAGTTCGGCGTTCGCGAGCTGCGCCGTCTGATAGGACGCGGCGAGGTGCTGGACGAGCAATTGAACGTCGCGGTGCAGGCGGAGGACGGTGTTGCCGAGGTTCTCGATACCCTCCCGCTGGTCCTTGCTCTCCAGTTCGTCCATTTGGGCCATCAGGTCCAGGATCCGCAGGACGTACTCGGCGGAATCCTGCATCTCGTAGAGGTTCAGGGTACGGGGCTGGCCGTCCTGGACGACGTTGACGATGCGGGTGGCGCCGAGCAGCACGCCGACTCCGGTGATGATGCCGAGCAGCGTGGTCACCTGGCCGCGCACGGCCCAGAGCATCGCCGCGTTGGCCTTGGCATGGTCCCAGCCGCCGGCGTGCAGGACGCAGTAGTCTCCGATGGTGGCTGTATAGGGACAGGGCTCCCCTAAGAAGTTTGTCGCGAGGCACAACTCCATGGGGTGCAGGTTAGCACGGGATTGGGTCCTGCATACGGCGGGCTGCCAGAGGCATAGCAGCCGGCGCCGGGATCTAGAGGCGGCCGCCCGTCACCCTGCGGATTTTTAATGAGCGTCACTGCATACTTTGCGGACTTTCGTCCGATATAGAGGTTTAGAAGAGTCGCGGACCTGCCTCCCGGACGGTTCCTGGCGCGCCGAATTTGAACAGCGGAGGTCTCAACTGAGTGAGGTTCCAGCGCAATCAGGCAGCTCTTCGCGCCGCCCTGTTGATTGCCCTGGCGCTGGGTCCTTCGGCCCTCGCCCAACGGTATAGCTTTAAGTTCTACGGTCAAGAGCAGGGGCTCACCAACCTGGCGACGGAGTGCCTGTTTCAGGATCGCGCGGGCTACCTCTGGGTGGGCACACAAAACGGGTTGTTCCGCTATGACGGCTCCGGGTTCACGCGTTTCGGCGAGAGCGATGGCCTCCCGAGCGCCACGGTGGATGCGCTGGTGGAGACGCAGGATGGAGTGCTTTGGGTGGCGACCTCCCGCGGGCTGGCACGGCGCCGCGGCGCCAGCTTCGAAGCGTTCCATCCGGGGAGAAGCGTGCACAGCTCCGGCCGGTTTGGGCTGGCGTCGGATGGGGCGGGCCGGCTTTACCTGACTACGACCTCCGGTCTACTGACTTCCCCGCCTGCCCTGGAAGGCGCCGAACGGAAGTTCGAATCTGTCTCCGGTCAACCCCAAGTGCCGACTTATGGGGTGCATGTCGAGGATGGGGGCAGTGTGTGGTACGGATGCGGCACCGGGGTGTGCCATCTGAAAGGCGGGGTAGTTGCGGCTTACGGCCAGCGGGAAGGGGTACTCCCCGACCGGTGGGATGCACTCCTGGCGGAGCGGGACGGTACGGTGTGGATCCGAAGTTCGAAGCACCTGTTGAGGAAGACCCGCGGAAGCGGCAGGTTCGAGGCGATCCCTCAGCGGATTCCACCACTGGGCGATTTTGCCACGCTCGCCCGGGGCCGGGACGGGGCGTTGTTCGTACCGACTGACGATGGCGTCTGGGAGCTCTCTAAGGGGAGTTGGCGCGGGATCGGCCAGCCGCAGGGGCTTCTCGCGGCGGCCACGAGCGCTGTACTGGAGGATCGCGAGGGCTCGTTGTGGATCGGGCTTTGGGGGACCGGGCTGGCACGCTGGGTGGGGCGAAATCAATGGGAGGGTTGGACCCGGGCCGAGGGGCTGAGCGGCGAACACGTCTGGAAAATGGATCGGGACCGGCAAGGCCGGCTGTGGGTGGCGACGGACAATGGAGTGAACCAACTGACCGTCGATGCGCGCACCGGACGACGCACCTGGAAAGTCTGGGACGAAGCGAACGGACTGGCGGGGAACAAAACGAGGGCGCTCGCGGCGGCACCGGACGGCTCCGTCTGGACAGGCAGTTCGCCGGGTGGCATTTCGCGAATTGACGCTGACACCGGGGTGGTGCGCACTTATGCTCTGCCGCGTAGGCCGGGCAGCGATCGCATCTGGCACCTCTCCTTCGATGGGGAGGGGGTTCTCTGGGTTTCCACTCGAGCAGGGTTGTATTCGGCCCATCCTCTCCAAGGCGAGACGGTGTTCCAGTGGCAGGAACTGCCGATGGGTGATTCCAGCGAGATGATTTCGACCACGCTGGCCGATAGCCGGGGGCGGCCCTGGGTAGCCGGAACGCGAGGACTGGCCCGGCGCGAAAACGGCGTTTGGAAGCGATTCACCAAGGAAGACGGGCTGCCGTCCACGGCGGCGGGATTTCTGGCCGAAGCGCAGGACGGCAGCATTTGGCTGGGCTATCGCGACCGGACCGGGCTTTCTAAGCTCAGAGTGCGGGGGGATGTTCTCGGAATCGAGAATTTCAACCAGAAATCCGGGCTCCACTCCGATCAGGCGATCTTCGTACGAGTGGACCGGCGAGGCCGGGTCTGGTTTGGCACCGACCGCGGCGTGGATGTACTGATCGACGGGAAGTGGCACCATTACGGGCAGCAGGATGGGCTGATTTGGGACGACTGCAACACGGACGCGTTCTACGAAGACAATGACGGGAGTGTCTGGATCGGCACCAGCCGCGGACTGGCGCACTATCGCCCGCCGGCCTCAGCACCTGTGCTGGAGGGACCGCGGGTGGAGTTCACCGGGTTTCAACTCGGTGAGCGGCCGCATGAGACAACCGGCCGCATCACGGAAGGGTATCGAAGCCACACCCTGACGGCGCAACTTGCGGTGCTCACGTTCCTGGCCGAAGGGGACGTGCTTTGCCGCTACCGCCTGGCCGGGCTGGACGAGGAGTGGGTGGAAACGAAGCAGCGCGAGGTGAGATTCTCCAACCTGCCTCCCGGCAAATTCGTGCTGGAGGCTGTGGCGCGCAACGCGGCCGGGGTGTGGAGCCGGGAGCCTGCGCGCGTCCCATTCGAGATTCTGCCGCCGTGGTGGGCGACATGGTGGTTTCGGCTAGCCGCGCTGGCGGGCGCCTTGCTCGTGCTATTCGGACTGGTCCGGTGGCGGACGCGGAGTCTGATTGTACAGCAGGCACGCCTGGAGGCGGCAGTCGCGGAGCGAACGAGCCAACTGCTGATCGAGCAGGCGCGGATCGAGGGCCAGAACGCCGAAATCGAGCGATTGCTGGAACAGGCGCGGCAGGCCAACCTTCTGAAGAGCGAGTTCCTGGCAAACATGAGCCACGAGATCCGGACTCCGATGAACGGCATTATCGGAATGGTCAATCTCACGCTGGCAACGGGGTTGGAGCCTGAGCAAAGAGAATCGCTGGACACCGTGAACTCGTGCGCTCAGTCGCTGCTCAGCATCCTGAACGACATTCTGGACCTCTCGAAGATCGAGGCAGGGCGGCTGGAGATTAGACCGGCGCCGTTCCGGATCGCCGAGACCGTTGACAGCGCGTGCTCGATCTTCGTCGCGGCCGCCAGGGAGAAGGGAATCCGGCTGGCGTGGGAGATTGCGCAGGATGTTCCGGAGTGGTTGGAGTGCGATGCGGGCCGGATCCGGCAAGTCCTGCTGAACCTGCTGGGCAACGCGCTGAAGTTCACGCGGCGGGGCGCGATCCGCGTGGCGGCAACCAGCCGCGACGCCCAGGATGGAACGGTGGATTTACTCATCGCAGTCAGCGACACCGGTATCGGCATCCCCGATCAGGTTCAAGCGCTGATTTTTGAAGCTTTCCGGCAGGCGGACGGGTCGACGGAACGGACTTATGGAGGCACGGGCCTTGGGTTGACGATCTCGTCACGGCTGGCGCACCTGATGGGGGGCGCGATCAGCGTGGAGAGCGAGCTCGGACGGGGCAGTGTTTTTCGTTTCCAGGTCAACGCGCGCCGGGTGGCCGTTCCGCCCGAACATACAGTGCGGAAGGTTTTCGGCTCAGAGATGGGGCTGGCGTCCCGGCGGCTTCACATTCTGCTCGCCGAGGACAATCCCGTCAATCAAAGGGTAGCGACCGCGATGTTGGGCCGGCGAGGGCATAGCGTCGAGGTGGTCAACAATGGACGCCTGGCGGTGGCGCGTTCGGAGGCGGGCGCGTTCGAATTGATCCTGATGGCTCTGCAGATGCCGGAGATGGATGGGTGGACAGCCACTCGACTGATTCGCGAGCGGGAGCGGGGAAGCGGAAGGCACGTGCGGATCATCGCGTTGACTGCACATGCGATGAGCGACGCGAGGGAGCGATGCCTGGCAAGCGGCATGGATGGGGTGATCGTGAAGCCGTTCGACCCTGCGCAGTTCTACTGCGCCGTGGAGGAGATGGCGGCTGGGGCTGGAGTCCCATGCGCTTCGGGGGAGGATGGCGATGCTGTGGGTTCAGTTTCCCTATGATGGCGGCGATGGTCATGGGCGATCGATGTGGAAGTGGTGCATGAGGCATTGGGGGCAGTGGAAGACGTAGGCTGTGGGGCCTCGGAAGGCCGTGGCATCGCCGCAGCAGGCCGGCCGGAGTTCCGGCTGCCAGGCGGAGTAGCCGGGGGTGGGCGCCGGTGAGATCGTCTTCCGTGCAGATCGGGCTGGCGTAGAGGTAGCCGCGGGGCGGGCCGTTACGTGGCGGTGTCCTCTTCGATGACTTTGAAGCCCATGAGGTCGCCGAGGCGCTGGAGGC
>CAYVDY010000229.1:0-10105 GCA_964450255.1 uncultured Candidatus Solibacter sp.
TGCGGATCATTTCGGTGACTTGCGGAGGTAGTGGCCGGACTTGCCGCCGGTTTTTTCGAGGAGCTGGATCTTCTCGATGGTGATGGACTTGTCGAGCGCCTTGGTCATGTCGTAGATGGTGAGCGCGGCTACCGATGCGGCGGTGAGGGCTTCCATCTCGACGCCGGTGGGGCCGGTGGTGGCGACGGAGGTCTCGATCAGTACGCCGCCGGGCTGAACCGTGGTTACGACGTCGGCGTGGGAGAGCGCCAGCGGGTGGCAGAGCGGAATCAGCTCGTGCGTGCGTTTGGCAGCCATGATGCCGGCGATGCGGGCGACTTCCAAAGGGTTGCCCTTTGGGTTGGCGGGCAGGGCAGCCAGCACGGCCGGCTTGAGCCGGACAAAGGCCCGGGCGCGCGCCGTGCGCTTCGTGAGAGCCTTATCGCTGACATCCACCATGCGGGCGTCGCCGGCGCTGTCGTAGTGAGAGAGTTTACTCATAGGGGCAGGATCTGAATCAGCTCGGCGGCGGCATACTCCGGCTTTTCCGGGGCGGCCACCAGATAGCAGTTGGCGCGCGTGATGGAGGCGATGTCGCCGGAGCCGGACCACTTGAGCGGGGCAACCGTGCCATCGGGTTGGAGGCGCGCGGGCAAAAATCGGGTCAGGCCGGCTTTGTGATGGAAGGGCGTGGCGAGCGGTGCGAGGGAGAGGAGCAGTGCCGGTTCGGCGACGCCGCCGAGGAGTTCCAATGCGGCGCGGGCGAAGACCTCGAAGCAGACCATGGTGGAGGCGGGATTGCCGGGAAGGCCGAAGAAAAACGTGCCGGACGCCTCGCCGAATACGCAGGGCTGGCCGGGCTGGATGAGCACGCGGTCGAAGTGGAACTGCGCTCCATAGTGGCGCAGCGCGCTTTCGACGAGATCGTATTTGCCGGCGGAGACGCCGCCGGAGAGCACTAGGAGATCGGCCTGAAGGCCGTCGTGAAGCAGGTCGATGGTGGCGTCCATCTGGTCTGGCGCGACGGGCAGGACCAGTGCCTCCCCTCCCGCGCGGATCACCTGATGTGCGAGCGACCAGGAGTTCGAGTTGCGGATCTGGTGCGGCAGCGGGTGCGAGTCGATCTCGACGATCTCGTCGCCGGTGGCGAGTATGGCGACGCGGGGCCGCTGGTAAACCGTCACGTAGGCAGCGCCGACGCTGGCGAGTAGTGCCTGTTCGGGATAGCCGATGCGGTGGCCCGGTTGGAGGACAATCTGGCCGGCGCCGGCATCGCAGCCTTGCGGGTTGATGTTCTGCCCGGGCGTGAGGGTGCGCTCGATCGTCACCAGGGCGCCTTCGGAACTGGTGTGCTCCACCATGACGACGGCGTCGGCGCCCGGCGGAACGGTGGCGCCTGTCATGATCTCAACCGCCTGGCCGGGTGCGACGGTGAGGGCGGATGGCTGCCCGGCCCGGATCTCGCCGATGATCTCGAATGTGCCGGGGAGGTCGGCGGCGCGAAGCGCGAAGCCGTCGCGCATGGAGCGCGGCTGCGGCGGGTAGTCCCGGTCTGCATGGATGGGCTGGGCCAGGATGCGGCCGGCGGCCTGGGAAAGGCGGACCGAGTCTGTTTTCAGAGCCGGCAGGGCGGCTCGTACCCTGTCGATCACGGTCCGGCGGGCTTCGGAAAAAGACAGTGCGGCCACGTGGGTATTGTAGCCTGTGATGTATGGTGCGTTCGAGTCTGTGCGGGATGGCTGGGATGGTGAGGCGCGGAGAAGTCTCGCCGGCGGAGCTTCTGCGCGCCCATCTGGAGCAGATCGGGCGGGTGAATCCGCGAGTGAACGCGTTTGTCGAGGTGTACGAAGAAGGCATCGGCGGCGGGGTGGACGGGCCGCTGGCCGGCGTGCCGGTGACGGTAAAGGACTCCTTCGATATCGCCGGGCGCGTGACCAGTTGCGGAAGTCTGCTGCGGCGCGATGCCGTCGCCCGCGACGATTCCACGGCTGTGGCGCGGCTGAAGGCGGCGGGCGCCGTGATCATCGGCAAGACATCCACTCCGGAGTTCCTGTACAACTACGTCACCGAGAACCGGATCATCGGGCGCACGAATCACCCGCTGGACGAGACTCGCACTCCGGGCGGATCCAGCGGCGGCGAGGCGGCGGCGATCTCGTCGTTCATGAGCGCGGGCGGAATCGGCAGCGACGGCGGCGGTTCGATTCGGGAGCCGGCGCATTTCTGCGGGATCTGCGGACTGAAGCCCACTCCGGGCCGCGTGCCTGCGTTCGGGCACTGGCCGGAGATCGCGAATCCCACGGGGTTCATGGGCGTGGGCGGGCCGATGGCGCGCACTGCGGCGGATGTGCGGCTGTTGTTTTCCGTGCTGGCGGGGCACGACGCGCGAGATCCGTACTCCGTGCCGGTAAAGTTGAGGGAGATGCCGAGCGGGGGCGCGCGGATCGCGGTGATGAGCGGGTTGCGCGTGCAGCGGGCGTGCTCCGGCGCCGTGGAGCGGGCGGTGTCGCTGCTGCGTGCGATGGGCCACGAGTGCGAGGGATTCTCCAGCGCGCGGATCGATGGCGCGCACGAGATGTGGCGCACGTTGTTTGTCGATTACCTGACGCCGGGCATACTGGCGATGATTGCCGGGCGCGAAGAGGAATGCTCGTGGACCAGCCAGCAATTGAGGAGAATGATGCGCGAGACGGTGGACGTGGCGCGGCTGGGCGAAGTGTTACTGCAACGTGACCGGCTGCGCAGCGCGCTGCTGCATTGGATGGGCGAGGCAACGATTATCGTTGCACCGGCATTCGGCGTGACGGCATTCCGGCATGGGCAGAAGCGGTTCGAGGTGGAAGGCGGCGAGATCGGGCTGATGGATGCGATTTCGGTGGTGTCGCCGTGGAACCTGCTGGGGATGCCGGCCATGGTGGTGCCGATGGGCGTGGATGAGGATGGCATGCCCGCCGGCGTGCAACTGATCGGCGCGCCGTGGTGCGAGGAGTTGGTGCTGGACCTGGCGGTCCGGCTGGAGGAGGCAAGAGGGACTGAATGGGACAACACGACGTTTTCGCGTACGACTACGAGCAGCATGATTTCCCCAACGGGTTGAGGCTGATCACGGTTCCGGCGCCGTATCCGGAAGTGGTGAGCCTGTACATCGTGGTGCAGGCCGGGTCGCGAAACGAGGTGGAAGAAGGCCGCAGCGGATTCGCGCATTTCTTCGAGCACATGATGTTCCGCGGCACGCCCGCGTACCCGCCGGAGCGCTATGAGGCGGTGATGCAGGAGACTGGGGCGTCCTCCAATGCCTACACGGACGACGACCGGACCGTCTATCACACGACGCTGACGAAGGAGGACTTTGAGCGCGTGCTGGAGGTGGAAGCCGATCGCTTCCAGCATCTGGCGTATCCGCTGGAGGGCTTCCAGACCGAGGCGCTGGCGGTGCTGGGCGAGTACAACAAGGACAGCGCGGAGCCGGTGAACAAGCTGTTCGAAGTGCTGCGCGATACGGCGTTCGACACGCATACCTACAAGCACACGACGATGGGGTTCCTGCGGGACATCGAGCGGATGCCGCAGATGTACGACTACAGCCGCACGTTCTTCGACCGTTTCTACCGCCCGGAGTATACAACTCTGGTTGTCGCCGGCGACGTGAAGGCAGATGAGGTGCGGGCGCAGGTGGAGCGGCATTGGGGCGGCTGGGCGCGCGGCGGCTACGAATGTGTAGTGCCGGTGGAGCCGGCGCCGGCAGGGCCGCGTGAGGCGCATATCGAATGGGCCACCTACACGCTGCCCTATGTGATGGTGGCGCAGCGGGCGCCGGCGTATTCCGACGAGTGCGCCGATGGAGCCGCGCTGGATCTGATCGGATTCCTGGGGTTCTCCGAGAGTTCGCCGCTGTACGAGCGGCTGGTGATTGAAGAGCAAAGCGTGGATCTGCTGTGGGCGAGCAACGGGGATCACGTGGATCCATACCTGTTCACAGTGCTGGCCCGCGTGAAGGAGAAGGAGCGCGTGGGCGCCGTGCGCGATGCCGTGCTGGCGACGCTGCGCGGTTTTGCAGAGAATCCCGTGGACGGGCAATTGCTGGCGGATGTGAAGAGCCACCTGCGCTACCGGTTCGCGCTGGGGCTGAACAACAGCGAGGCGATCGCCTCCACGCTGGCGCACTATGTATCGCTGCGGCGCACGCCGGAGACCATCAATAAGCTGTATCGCCTCTATGAAGCGGTGACGCCGGCGGACCTGCAAGCCGCAGCGGCGCGCTATTTCGGTGAGGCAGGGCGGACGGTGGTGACGTTGTGGGAGGGCGCGCGATGAAAGTAATTGCAAAGCGGGACGGGTCGCCGCTGGTGACGCTGCAGGTGGTGTTCCGGACCGGTTCGGCTCAGGACCCCGCGGGGCAGGGCGGCACGGCGTGGCTGACCACAGCGATGCTGGCAAACGGCGGGAGCCGGACCCTGAGCTACAAGCAGATTCTCGATGCGCTGTTTCCGATGGGTGTCACCATAGCCAGCCAGGTGGACAAGGCGATGCTTGGGTTCACCGCCGAGGTGCACATCGATCATCTGGAGCAGTTCTACCAGATATTCCGCGGGATGCTGCTGGATCCCGGCTGGCGGCAGGATGATTTCGAGCGCCTGCGCGACGACGCGGTGAACTACCTGGAAGTGGCGCTGCGCGGACAAAACGACGAGGAACTGGCGAAGGACGTGTTATCCAGCCGCGTGTATGCGGGGCATCCGTACGAGCGGCACAACGCGGGTTCGGTGACCTCGCTGCGCGCGTTGACGGTGGGGCGGCTGAAGGACTTCTACCTGGCGCAGTTCGCACAGGAGAACTTCACGCTGGCTCTGGGCGGCGGGTTCCCTGCCGGGTTCGAGGACCGCGTGCGGCGGGACTTCGCGGTGTTGCCGTTGAAGGGGAGAGCGCAGACGCCGATGCCCGCCGCTCCGGAAGTGCCGGTGAATGAGCTGTATCTGGTGGAGAAGGCGGCGCGCGGCGTGTCGATTTCACTGGGATTCCCGATCGAGGTGAAGCGCGGGCATCCGGACTATCCGGCGCTGCTGCTGGCGGCATCGGCACTGGGACAGCACCGCATGAGCAGCGGGCGGCTGTTCACGCGCATGCGTCAATTGCGCGGGTTGAACTACGGCGACTACGCCTATATCGAGCATTTCCCTGGCGGAATGTACACGCTGGAGCCGCTGCCGAACGTGGCACGGTCGTGGCAGATGTTTCAGTTGTGGGTGCGGCCGGTGGATCGGGAGTATGCGCATTTCGCCCTGCGATTGGCGTTGCATGAGTTGGAGCGGTTTGTGCGCGACGGGCTCACGCAGGAAGAGTTCGAGCGGGCACGGAGCTTCCTCTCGAAATACGTGAACCTGCTGCTGAAGACGAAGGCGGCCGAACTTGGGTATGCCGTGGACAGCGAGTTCTACGGCATTGGGCCATACCCGGAGTATGTGCGGGCCGGCCTTCGCGGGCTTACTCTGGACGACGTCAACGCGGCAGTGCGCAGGCATCTGCGATGGGATGCGGTGAAGGTCGTGATGGTTGGTGAGGGGATGGCCGAGTTGCGAAAGAGCATTCTCGCCAACGCCGAGTCGCCGATGACCTACAACTCACCGAAGCCCGACGAGATCCTCAACGAGGACCTGGTGGTGATGCGGCGAGTGATTGCGTTGGCGGCTGAGAATGCGGTGGTGGTGGGAGTCGATGTGATGTTCGCGTGAGCCGGCCCGCCCGTGGCCCCTTATGCCGCCGGCGAAGCCGCATCGACCGGCGGCAAACCACCCCAAATTATGGCGTCGGGGCACAGGTCGGCGCCGTTGGACCAAACCAGGGTACCGTGCTCTACACGCATCTCCCTAAAACGCGCCTCGTCATTCCGGAGTTCGTCGAAGACCGGTCCCACGAGCATTGGTCCGAGATCTCTCTGGACCAAACGACCGTCGGTCAGCGTGAGATCTACCCGGTGGTCGCAAAGCGGTTTCACTTCCCGGATGCGAACTAATCTCATAGCTCCTCCTTAGTCCAGTGGGGCGATGGACTCCAATGGCATTCCACTGACAGCTCGCTCCCAGTCCGATCTCAGTTCCCGCCGATGAAGTGCGACCCATTCGAGTACTAACGCCATAGCTCTCCTTGGGAGTTCGCCCCTGAGTATGCAAAGCGTCTCAATTTCAACGAGAGCCGCGTATTCGCCGTATTCGGCGTGAAAGTGAGGTGGGCTGTGGCCTTCGAAGTACATTCGAACCACACTCCCGAAGAACCGGCTTACCTCAGGCATTGCTTCTCTTACCTGAAGTCTACTCGCATCTCATAGGCTATCCCCCGGACGCCGATCGGGCTCCACGAAATCCGGTCAGTCTCCGGTCACCAAATGCGCTGCTGTCGAAGGACACCCAGCAGATGGCTCGGTGGTGGTGGACGTGTTCGCCTGACGGTGCGCTGGACTCTTCAGAATGAAACTGGGAATCCTGTTCGCTCTGTGTGCACTCAGCCTGTGCGGGCAGCCGTCTCCAATTGGCGACACCGAGATCTGGACACAATTTGCGGGTTGGGTGGAGCATCTGAAGGCTCTGCCGCCGGGGCAGCGGATCCCGATGAGGGAGCGCTTCGTGAAGGACTTGGTGGCGGCGGGCGTTGTTGAGCCGGAGGCTGCGCGCCGGTACAACAGGATGGAAGTTCTGCGCCGTGCTTCGCCGGAGAGGGAGCAGGTCTATTGGAACGGCGCATTCAAGAGCGGCGGCGGTCCCGATGCGCCGCTGCAATTGCTGCAGGAGACAGTCCGCTGGAGGAAGCCGGGGCGTGCCCTCGATGCCGGCATGGGCCGTGGGCGGAACACGATCTTTCTGCCGTCTCTGGGTTGGGACGTGACGGGTTATGACCTGTCGCCGGACGCGCTGAAGGCGGCTCAGGCGGCGGCGGATCTGGCCAAGGTGAAGATCCAGACCAAGGAAGCGCGGCACGACACTTTTCAGTTCGGCGAGTCGCAGTGGGATCTGATCGTCTGCGCCTACTGCTACATGCGTCCGGACGAGGAGCAGTGGCCGGAGGGCTTCCTGAAGGCACTGAAGCCGGGCGGCGTGGTGGTATTTCAGACTCGACTAACAAGCGGGTGACGGCGGCAGAGCAGGCCGCCCGTTGGAAGGGTTTCCGTCTGCTGCGTGTGGCGGATCTGGACGCCGGCATGGTGGACAACGACTGGACGCCGTCCAAGTCCTTTCCGACCGGCATGCTGGTGGCGCGCAAGGAGTAGGCGGTTAATCCAACCCGTAGCCCGCAGGCATCGCGAACGGCGGCGGCTGGGTGGAGTCCACGTCGGTGAAGTTGTACTCCCGTGCGAGCTGGCCGGCGGTCAACAGATGGCCGGACTTGGTCAGGACGTGCGGATCGGCGGCGAGGTGCGCCACGGCGCGGCCAACATACTCGGGGGATTCCGTCGCGGAGAGATCAAACGGATGTGCGGCGTGCGCGGCCAGCACCCGCTCAGTCCGGACGAAGCCGGGCGCGAGGGCCACTGCTGCGACCTGATGCGGCTTGAGCTCCAGCGCCATGTCGTAGGTCATGCGCGCCAGGGACTGTTTGACCAGATCGTAGGGAAGCGGGCGGATGTACTTGCCGCCGACCCACGCCAGCGTATTGACGATCAGGCCGCTGCGGCGCTGGATCATGGATGGGGCGGCCAGGCGCGAAGCGGCGAAGTGCGGCCGCAACCCGGTGATGAAGAGCGCGTCCCAATCGGCAAGACTCAGTTGCCAGAAAGGATGCTGGGGCAGGCCGTGGGGGTAGGGTTCATAACCGCCCCAGACGTTGTTCACCAGCAGGTCCAGGGTTGGGAGTTGCTCGAAGAGTGCGTCCACTTCGGAATCGACGGTATGGTCGCACTGGATGGCGTGGGCCGCGCCGCCCCGGATTTCGCACTCGCGCGCGGTCTGCGTGAGGCGGTGGAGATTCCGGCCGGTGATGTAGACCGTGGCTCCCGTGGCAGCCAGGGCCAGAGCGATGCCGCGGCCGATTCCCTGCGATGCTCCGGTGATAAGGGCGTTCATGGCCGTATGGTAGACCCGTTCCGCTATGGATTGAAAGGGGTTGTCGCGGCGATCCTGGACTGGTCGAGCTCGATGCCGAAGCCGGGCCGGTCCGGCAGTTCGATCATGCCGTTGACGGGCGTAAGCTGGTGCTTCTCGAAGAAGTAGTAGCTGCGCATCTTGCTGATCAACAACTCCACCAGCGGGCACGTCGCCGGCGATTGAGCCGCTACGACATGGAGCGCGGAGTGCAGCGAGTGGCCGTGCGGGATCACCTGTGCGTCGTACAGCGAGGCGATGGCGCAAATCTTCACCAGCTCGCTGACTCCGCCGCACCATTCGGGGTCTGCCTGCATGACAGACAGCGCCCGCGCGCTGAGGTAGCGGTTGGCCTCGTAGCGGCCGTAGATGTGTTCGCCGCTGGCGACGGGGATGGATGTCGCCTTGTGCAGATCGGCAAACGCCTCCAGCTTGTCGGGCGGGAAGGCCTCTTCGATCCAGCGCGGGCGGTACTGCTCCACCTGCTTGGCCCAGGCGATGGCGTAATCCAGGCTCCAGCCCATATAAGCATCGAACATCAGGTTCACGTCGTCGCCCACTGCCTGGCGCAGCACTCGAACCAGTTCGACGTTCTTCGCGAGTCCGGGCAGGCCGTCGCCGGGGCCGTAGGCCAGGAACCACTTCTGATTGCGGAAGCCCTGCGCCTTCAGCTCGGCTGCCTTGCGCGCGGCCGGTTCCGGCTCCACGGAGAAGCCGAGACACGACCCATAGGCTTCCACAGCGGGCCGCGTAGGGCCGCCCAGCAGGCGATAAACGGGCGTCTTGAAGTACCGGCCCCGCAGGTCCCACAGGCAGTTGTCGATCGCGCTAATGGCCATTAGCGGGTGGCTGGAGCGGGCGTGGCGGTTCCAGCGGTACATCTGGTCGTACAGCGTCTCGCCGGCGAGGGCGTCCTTGCCCATGAGGAATGGCTTGAGTTGCGCCTCGACGACGCGCGCGGCTTCGCTGTCGATGGGCCCGTACAGCCCCTCCAGCCCGCCGGCGGTCTTGATGCTGAGGTACAGCGCGGAGACGTTCACCTCCCGGGCCGGCTGCGGGTTGTCGCGATAGGGCTTGGGGCGCAACTCGTCGTAGATGTGGTTCGCCTGAACCTGGTGCTGGCCATCCTGTCCGGGGATGGTCTGGCGTTTGCCGGTGACGCGGACGTGGCCGAGAGCCGTGATCTTTTCCGATGGCGTAGCCGCGGCGAAGGCGGGCAGCGAAGAAAGGGCGGTCAGGAATTGACGGCGTTGCATAGGATGAGGCAGATCCATTCGTTGCGCGTGAGGGTGTCCAGAACTCGGTAGCCGAATGGCTCCAGCGCCTCGGAAACCTTGGCGCAGTTGCGGTCCGGGAAACCGGAAAGAATCAGCAGGCGGCGGCTGATGCGGGCGTATTCGGCGGCCAGCGTCTGATGCGTGAGGGCATTGATGTTGGCCGCCACCACATCGACGGAATGCGAGCGGATCGCCCGCGTCGAACCAGCGAACAGATGCGGCGGCAGGCCATCGGCCAGCAGGTTCCGGTGCGCAATGTGGACGGAGTGCAGATCCATGTCGCAGCCGAACGCGTGCCGCACGCCCAGGTGGCACGCCGCCGCGGTGAGGATGCCCGAGCCCGTGCCCAGATCCAGCACGTAGTCTCGCGGACGGACGTGGGATTCCAACGCTTCCAGGCAGAGCTGTGTGGCCGGATGCGCGCCCGTGCCCAGCGCCTCGCCCGGATGGATGGTGAGGCGGATGCGGCCGCGCGGAGTCGGCCCCTCGTCCCATTCGGGCGCGAGGTACAGCCGCTTGCCAACCGTGAACGGCTGCCATGCCTGGCGGGAGGCGGTTTCCCAATCGATCTCGGGGTCGGCCTCAATGCGCGGCCGGTAGTGGTCGAAGCGCTGCAGCAGGCCGGCCGGATCTTCAAACCACGCGCGCAACTGGCAGCGCGAGGCCGGCAGCGAATCCTCCTGAATGCCGGTGGCGCCCTCCTCCCATAGCTCGGCGGAGAGCATCTCTACTTCGGAATCGGCGCACTTGGGTTTGCGCGCGCGTCGCGCATGCGTGTCG
>CAYVDY010000230.1:0-10100 GCA_964450255.1 uncultured Candidatus Solibacter sp.
CGGCCGTGCCGCAGCGTTGCCCGTAGAACGATCGCGCCGCCAGATAGTAGGGCCGCACGTACACATCCGGTCCGATGGAGAACTCCCAACTCCGGCCCACGCCCGCCACTTCCAGGTAATATCGCCCGGGCTTCTTGAGCTTGGTAAAGTCCGCCGCCTGGACGCTGTCGCCCGAGTCGGCGTCTGTCTGAGGCGCGCCCAGCGTGCCTTTCAGCACTGCTTTGCCGTCCGGCGCACGGTGCACCGTGAACTCGCGCGCCTCGGCCTTGGCTGCAATCATCGCCACTTTCGCCCGGCCCGGCAGGTAGCCGGCCTGGTCCAGCTTGATCTCTGTCACGGGTTGCGCGGCGAACATGGCGGACGCGAGAAGGGCGAAACCGGCAATCGACTTCATCGGCTTCAACTTATCATGGAGTTGCATGTCCGAAACCAAGCGCCTACTCCTCCTCCTGTTCTGCGCTGCCGGCCTCGCCAGTGCCGCTGATTTTCAAAGCCTTCAGGGCGAGTGGCGTTTCGCCCTCGATCCGAAGAACGAGGGTCTCGTCCAGAAGTGGTACGGGCGCTCTCTGCCGGACACTATTCCACTTCCCGGCACTACCGATGAGGCCCGCAAGGGTCCACGCAATGAGGCTCGCGAGGCAGCGCATCTCACGCGCCTCTATCCCTACGCGGGCGCCGCCTGGTACCAGCGCGACATCGAGATCCCCGCCGCCTGGGCGCGTAAGCGAGTGGTCCTGCTCCTCGAACGCACCAAGACCAGCCGTCTTTGGATCGATGGCACGCCGCTTGGACGGCAGGACTCGCTGGTCGCTCCGCACACGTACGAACTCGGCCCGCTCTCCCCTGGCCGCCATCAGATTACCCTCCGCATCGACAACACCGAGCACCCGGCCATCGGGGATCCCCACCAGATCTCCGAACACACGCAGACCAACTGGAACGGCGTGATTGGCCGTATCGGATTGCAGGTCACGGACCCGGTGTGGCTCGAGGATGTGCAGATCTACCCGGAGCCGGCAGCCGGCAGGCTCCGCTTCCGCGTGACCATTGGCAACGCGACAGGCCGCCCGGTGAGTGGGGCGATCTCCATAACGCCCTGCTCCACGGCGCGGTTGCCCTTTTCCGCCGGCGCTCAGATCGCCATCGCCGAGGGTGTTTGCGACCTCC
The DNA here is from genome assembly GCA_964450255.1 of uncultured Candidatus Solibacter sp. Taxonomy (GTDB): domain Bacteria; phylum Acidobacteriota; class Terriglobia; order Bryobacterales; family Bryobacteraceae; genus Paludibaculum. The sequence goes on from CAYVDY010000230.1 coordinate 1,168, forward strand.
CTGCCGGTGTGCGGCAGTGGGACGAGTTGGCTCCCAACGTCTCCCAACTGAGAGTTGAACTGCTTGCCAGCCCGTACCGGGATGTGCGAATGCAAACATACGGCCTGCGCTCGTTTCAAACGAAAGGCACCCAGTTTGTTCTCAACGGAAGGCCTGTCTTCCTTCGCGGCAAGGTCGATAACTGCGTCTTCCCGCTCACCGGCTATCCATCAATGGACGCGAAAGAGTGGGCGCGCCTTTTCCGCATAGCTAAGGAATACGGCATCAACCATTACCGCTTCCACACGTGGTGCCCGCCCGAGGCTGCTTTCCAAGCCGCCGACGAGGTCGGAATTCTCATGCAGCCCGAACTCCCCAACTGGGCTGCGTTTGGAGACAAGGACCACGGAGACTTTCTCCGTGCGGAGGGCGAGCGAATTCTACGCGCCTACGGCAACCATCCGTCATTCGTGATGCTCTCGCTCGGCAACGAACTTGGCGGCAAGCCGGAAGCGCGCGCACCCTTCGTCAAACACTTCCGCCAACTCGACCCCCGCCATCTCTATGCGCAGGGCACGAACAACTGGGTGAGTAAATTTCAAGAAGGCGACGACTACTGGGCGAGCTTTCAGGTTAATTCCAAACACATCCGCGCGTCATTCGCCACCACGGATCTGCCTCTGGGCCACGTCCAGGCCGGTCCACCCAATACGCTGAAGGATTACGGCGCCGAGATTGAGGGCGTGACCGTGCCAGTCGTCTCCCATGAGATTGGCGAGTACCAGGTATACCCGGACTTCGGTGAAATCCCCAAGTACACCGGCGTACTCCGGGCGCGCAATTTTGAAATCGCCCGCGACCGGCTCGAACGCAGCGGCATGCTGAGCCAGGCCGCCGGCTTCGTCCAGGCCTCCGGCAAGCTCGCCGCCATCTGCTACCGGGAGGATATCGAGGCCGCCCTCCGCACACCCGGTTTCGCCGGATTTCAACTCCTCGACCTGCAGGATTTCCCCGGCCAGGGCACCGCGCTGGTGGGTATCCTGAACGCGTTCATGGAAACCAAGGGCCTGATCGCGCCTGCAAAATGGAGTGAGTTCTGCTCCGATGTCGTTCCGCTCCTCCGTCTGCCAAAATACACCTGGACCACGGCTGAGACCCTTCTGGCCAAAGCTCAGGTGGCCGTCTACGGGCCGCTCAATCCGCTCGCTACGATTACCTGGAGCCTGCGTGATTCCGCGGGACGGATCATTGGAACCGGTCAGTTCGGGCCGCAGGAGTTGGCCCCGGGTGGTGTGAGAGATGTGGGCGATATCCGCATCGACCTGAAAACCGTCCGCGCACCAGCCAAACTCAATCTCGAACTGGCCATCGACAATACTCGCTTTCGGAATTCGTGGGATTTCTGGGTCTACCCGCCGGCCGTCGCCACCACGGCCCCGAAGGTCACCGTCCGCCGCGAATGGAATGACGAAACACGCCGCTTACTTGCCGCCGGAGGCGACGTTCTACTCATGCCGGATCCAAAGTCTCTGCCCAAGTCCATCGAGGGCAGCTTTGCCCCGGACTTCTGGAATTACGGCATGTTCAAAGGGTTTGCGGAGCAGCGCAAGCTGCCCGTCTCGCCCGGTACGCTGGGCCTGCTCACAGATCCGGCCCACCCCGCCCTTTCGGCCTTTCCCACGGAGTCGCACAGCAACTGGCAGTGGTTCCACCTGATGATGAAATCGCGTCCGCTGATCCTCGACTCGATGCCGCCGGACTTCCGCCCCATCGTGCAGATCATCGACAATTTCGAGCGCGCCCACCGCCTGGGCGTTGTGCTGGAAGCGCGTGTCGGCACAGGGCGCCTGCTGATCTGCACAATCGATCTGCCCGGCCAGCAGGACAAACCGGAAGCTCGCCAGTTGCTCCACAGCCTGCTCAACTACATGCAGTCCGCGCGCTTTGCTCCGGTGCAGACGCTCGACGATGAGGACCTGAGCGGCATCCTGCGCTAACTAGCCGTCCAACAGCGATAGCCGTGCGAGCATCCGCAGGCTCACCGCCAGTTTTTCTGGCAATCCGTCCTGAAGCCCTTTGACGTTCATCCTCTCCGTAAGCGCCGCAGCCACCTCCGCGTGGCTGCGCGTTCCATCCAGCAGTTGCACCACCTGACGGGCCAACTCATCGGCGAGATTGACCGTGAAGTGGCGCTGTGTGGTGACATCGTCCCGCCCATGCGCCAACTGCGTCCGCGCCAGCACGCTGGCCCGCGGCCGTGCGGTCACGCCCGCCACCTTTGGCGGTTCCACACGAAACTCCAGAGCGCCGGTCATCAACAATCGCACAAGACAATCCACATCCTCAGCGGGGTCTTTTCCCGGCAAAGGCAAATCGCGCGCCGGCATCATGGCCGGCCAGATCGAACTCGCCGCCAGGAGGACTGCCTTTGCCACAGGATGATTCGTAGACAGGTTTCGATTCTGCCCCAGGTCGAACGCCTGCGTGCCGTCTTCAGCCTCCGGTCCGGCTTCCACCTTCGAGCCCACCCACAGGTCCAGCAGACGTTCGAGCCCGATTTGCGGCGACAACTCCAGCCCCGCCCGGCACAGCAATGTCTCGCGGAAGCGGCGCGCCGACACGAAGTCCGCGTATTGCCGCTCATGGGCGCGGTCCCTTGTCTTCACCGGATAAGGCAGTCCATGCTCCCGCACGGGATCCGCGTCGCCCAGGTACTGCAAATCGTATTGCGCCGCTTGTGCTGTGAACTCTTCCACGTAGAAGGGCACATTGATCTCCGCCAGGTCGTCGTGGAACACAACGCTTTCTTGGCGCTTCAGGAACTCTTCCAATTCCAGGCGAATCGCTACAGGATGCCCCTTCTCTTCCAGCGCGTTCATCGCCTGTTCGGCGAAAACTTTGGCGGCAGCCACCTTTTCCACCGGGGCCTCGATCCCGCGCGTGTGGAACTTCATCATGTCCCAGACGAACTTGCGAAAGTAGCAGCCAGGTAGAGCGTTGTAGCTGATGAACGCCACACCCTTCGGCGCCAGTTGCTGCTGGCAGATCCGCAGGATTCCTTCCCGCGCCGCCTGTGGCACCCAGGAATACACGCCGTGCACCAGAATGTAATCGAACTCCCGGCCAGGCGCCGACCATCTCGTCAAATCGCCCTGCTGGAACTCGATGTTCCGCAGCCCCAAATGGCCGCTGAACTCGCGCCCAGCCGCCAGAGGAAACTCGGCGAGATCCATGCCCACGAACTCGGATTCCGGATAGTCGTGCGCGATGGGGATCAGATTTCCGCCGTCGCCGCAGCCGAGTTCCAGGACCCTGCACTTTCCCAGCGGCGCCGTCTGCAGGCCCATCAGATGAGCAACCATCGCCAGCCGCTCCGGATGCGCCTCTTTGCGCGGCGACGTCGGATACAGCACCTCGTCATACTTCGTCGGCATGTGTGCCCCTTCTACTTCGCCGCGTTCGGCACACAGCGCAGACTGTTCAGGAATTCCTTGTTGAACACCGGTGCTCCGCCGCCGGTGTCTACTGTGAAGCGGTAGGTCACTTCCTTGCCGCCTACTCGAACGGCGCCCCCCTCGCGGCCCTGCCGGAATACCCACTCCAGGTTGTACGCCGTGCCCGCCGGGTCGCGCCGGTCGGCGTCGGCAAAGAAGCGGAACACCGCCCACAGCCCGTCGCGGTTCTGGAATTCGAAGTCCGGTCCGCCCGATACCTTCCCGCTCAACCGCACGCTGCGTGTGCCAGCGCCGGGCCATACATACTGCTTCGCCGGTTCGGCGCCCGTCAGCTTGGCGCTTTGGCCGTCGATGGCCAGCGTCATCTCGCGGATCAGCTCCGATCTTTGGAACTGCAGCGAATACCGCAGGCTCGGCTCGGTGGCGCCGCCCGGATACAGCGTGTCAGAAAACCGCGCCGCGTTGTTGAAGAAGTTCACGAACAGCGGATTCATCTGCAAGCCCGAGGCCGGATTCGCCACATACAGGTTGCCCTGCTTCTGCAGGAAGTTGCGCAGCGACTCTTCGTAGAAGATCCACAGCCGGCCCTCTCGCGGCCGGAAGATGGAACTCACCTCCTGCAGCGTGGCCTCCGCGGTGGCGTTCGGATTGAACGGGAACTTGTTCATCACTGGGCTGAATGCGGCGCAGAAGGCGCCGGCCTTGCCGTTCACCTCACCGGCGCCCATGTTCTTCGTCAGCGCATCGATCGATTGAATCGGCGCTTCCAGGAGTCGCAATGTGGTCGTCTCGATGTGCGCCTCCGGGTCGATCTTGAACGTGTATCCCATCTTCTTCACAACGTTGCGCGCCGTGTCGGCGGCCATGCGGATGGGCTGCGCGCGCATCGGATCCGGCGGTCCGCCCTGATCCGCCACCTGCCCGACAGTGGTCTGCAGAGTCGCCAGCGAGCCCATGTACTCCTGGTTCGTCGGCAGCACATACTGCACCGTCGTCGCCGGCGGCGGTACCGTCTTGTGGACCGGATCGAACGCCTCCAGAACCTTCGGGGAATCCACCGCCGTGTTCTGCGTCGCCACCCAGAACAGGGCCATTAGCGGCGTTTGAGCGCCCGATAACAGATTTAGCTTCTTGGCCGCGTCCTGCAGGTTGGCGTATGGCAGTACGCGGGTGTTCTTGAGGAACTCCCTCCATTTGGCGATGTAGTCCGCTTCAAAGCGCGTCCGCAGCTCCGCGCCCAGTTTCGCCATGTCCGGTTTAGCCGCGGCGTAATCGCCCAGCACCCAGCGCTCACCGCCGAAGAACTTATCGGCCTTCTTGATGTTGTCCGACATCGCCGCCCAGCCAGCCTTGGTAAACGCGCCGGGAACATCGCGGTTGTTGATCACGGCCTCGGCCGAGCCAGGGAACTGCTCGTTGAAGTTCACCTTCTTCGAGCGCCGCGCCGCATCGGCCAGCATGAACTGATAAATCTGCTCAGTGCCCGAGAACTTGCTCAGATGCACGCGCGCGCGGTCCACTGCCTCCGCCTCATTGCGCTCGGCGAACGGGTTTCCGCGCGCCAGATCCTCACTATAGAAATCGAATTGCTTGCGCGCCAAAGGCAGAATGGGCTCCACGGCGCGGCCCGCGCTCCAGCGCTGCACCAGCAAGGGAGAGAGCCATGCCCCGCTGCGCTTCCACTCCGAGGTCGTCACCAGGTACGCCTTCAGTGTGTCGTACGTGGGGCTGTATTCGTCTGTCGGCTCCGGCGGTACCTTCAGCCGCTGCAAGTGAGCCAGCATCTCGGCTTGTGTTTGGCCGAACAGCAACTGCTGGAAGCGTGCGTAGTAAACCTTCCGTACCCGGGGCAGCATATCGCCGCCGCTGTACAGCAGCCAGCGCAGCCGCCACGGCGCGCCCTGAGTCTCATATTCAGTTAACTGCGCCAGCGAAACACGCAGCCGTTCCAGCCGCTGCAGTGCGTCCTGAGACGGCAGATTCATGCCGCTCGCCTCGCTGGCGGGAATCCCCTTGGCCGCCTCCATTACCTCATTTTGCAGTGCCCGATTGCCGAAATACGAAACCGTGAACCCGGTGATTGCGATCAGGCACAGCAGCGCTGCGAAGGCCAGCAGAGCGCGCTGCATCATGGAGGTCTTCGTGCTGCTGCCGCTGGCGCCCAGCGCCGCTTCGTCTTTCACCAGAACGTGGTTGAATAACTGCTGCAGGAAGATCCACTGCGGCACGCGGCGCGTTGTGCCCCCAGTGGGCACGGCGGTCTGTGGCGCGCCGTATCCCGGCACTTTGAAGACGCCGGTCGCGCTGCTGGGCGCTTCCATGCCGTGTGACGCAGCCCGCGGCGCTTCCGGCGCGATGTCCCGCACCGTCACCGGCCTCACACCGGAAAAGTAGAAGCCCCGCAAAAACGGGCTGACATTCAACTGGCTGGGCCGGCACAATTCCACCAGGAACTGTACCAGCGGCCCGCGCAGTTTGCGGAACTCGCGCGGAAACTCATAGGCGCCCGACGCCTTCATGGGGTCGGCCTCGCGCGGCAACTGCGTCAGCCTGTGATCCGCCAGTCCCTGGAAGATCCCATCGAACGCGAACGACAGCCGGCGGGACTGCTCCTCGGCATACACGCCGCCGCCGGTGAACGGCGCGATTGGCATCGTCGCGCCCAGCACTTGCCCCGCTTCATCGTTTGTCAGGTTTCGCACGTAATCCTCGAAGAACGCGATGCGGTTCATCTTCGTGAAGATCACATACACCGGAAATCTCACGCCGAACTGCTGCGATATCTCGCCCAGCCTCGCCTGCAGCGTCCTTCCCAGTCCACTCAGCGCATCGGCCGCGCCGGCTTGCGAGAACAACTCGCCATCCACGCATACTACCGCCGCCCGCTGTGCCTGTGCCGCTCCGCCAACCACACTCTGCAACTTCCTCGGCTGCAGCCTTCGCAATAGCGACGCCCACAAGCCTGTCTCCGTCAACAGCCGTCCGCCCGCCTCGACAAACACCATTTGCCGGGCGAACCACACGTTCGCTGCGCGCGTCGGCACGACGTTCGCATCCTGGTAAACCTGCCCGGCCAGCAACTCCGCGTCGAGCCCTGAATTCAGGATTGTCGTCGTCTTCGTCGAGCCCGTCGCGCCCAGTACGAATACCACCGGCAGATTGTTAAGCTTTGCGGACTTGGCTGAACTCGACGCCGCCAGCCTGGCGTCGGCTTCGCGCACCAGCGCGTCCACTTCGTCACCGCCGCTAGCGCTGCTTTCCTCCGCGGCCGGCTCGTTGCGTTGCCGGACGCGCTCGATGAACACTGCCCATATCACCCAGCCTGTGATTCCGATCATCCCCAGGATGCCCCAGAACCAGTACAGCCGGGTGCCTTCCAGGTGCAGCATCATCGCGCCCGTCACCCAGGCCAGAATCAGATATCCAATCAGCGCGCCAGCGGATGCAACGTAGTACTTCATGGAAACTCCTTACTGACGGATGGAAGCCGCCAGGTCCGCCAGGCTCGACACGCCCGACGACAGCATCAGCTTGTAGCTCACGAACAGCACAACGGTCAGGGCCAGGCACGCCGCCGCCCCGATCATCAGGGTCTTGATCCACGGATCCTTTGCCACTTGCACAGTGCCCGATGTCAGCAACGGGTAGGGCGAGAATGGCCGCTCGGGCCCGCGGATGCGCCGGATCTTGTCCGCAGTGCCGTCGATAAACCCCTTCAACTCACCGCGCCCCGCCAGACTGTACCGCCCCGCAAATCCCAGCAGCAGGCATAGGTGATACACCTCCAGCAGATCCGCCAAATCGTGCGAATCGCTCTTGCCCAGCAGTTGCTGCAGGTTCTGGAAGAACACCTCGCCGGCCACGTGGTGGCCGAACAGCTCTTCCTGCAACGGCCGCCGCGGCCAGTCCGCGAATACCGGCGCTCGCAGGTTCAGCACGGACTCATCCAGGAACGCCACCACGGCGAAGATCGCGAGCTTGATGTCCTCGGCCGCGTACCCTTGCCGCCGCGCCTCGCCATCGGCGGTCTTCAACCCTTCTAGAATGAAATGCCGGAACGCCGCCGGATCGCTCACCGCCTGCCGCCCCGTGCGCAACCGCTCGCTTACCGTCAGAATCTCCTGAAACGCCAGCGCCAGATTCTGGGGACGCCGCTGGCTGTTGCCCGCCGCAGTTTGTGTCGGAGACATTGCAGACCTCTCTGTCTTAGGATTCCAGAATTACCAGCAGTTCCATCAGCGGTTCCGGCAGTTCGCCCGGCACGTACACGCCCACCTGACGCGACTGCACGATGTGGTCCCAGCACGGGCCCGCCCGGCTGACGCTGAAGTATTGCGCGTCCACCCGCACCGAAATCGAGGATGGCGGCACAGGCAAATGCGTGAGTGTCATGCCGGGCAGTGCGCGTTCCACAAGCTTCGGCACGAACAGCTTTGAACAGACCTTGACCAGCGCGGGCGTCCGTGAGATCAGATCGACCTCGCCCAGAGGAGCCCGAATCGAAAACACCCACCGCGCCCGGTCCAGGCAGCGTTGGTCCGTGATGTCCGCTTCGTAGTAGTAGTCGCCGGTTTGCCGGAGCGGAATCGAGATCACGTTCGTCGGCGCCACCGTTTCCAGATGCGTGCGGATGTGGTGGTCCAGCCGGCCGAAGCAATCGTCCAGATGCATGTGGTCGTACAGCGGCAGGTCTCGCGGATGCGAGTCCAGCGCAAAGGTGCATAGCGCCCCGCCGAGTTGCAGCATCTGCCCGAACAACTCTTCCGGATGCGTCTGCCGCGCCGCGAAGATCTGCTGCAACGGCGCCAGCGCGGAGTTCACCGTATGCAGAAGCCAGAAATTGGCGATGTCGCGTGTGGAGTATTCGCTCCATGCCCGGCCGCCGCCGGTGGAGAGCGCCGTGCTCTTCTCCTCCAGAATGTCGATCAGGCGGCGAAGCAGCATCATCAGTTGTTCGCTGGCGCCGATCGCCGTGCACGGCGGGATGAAGGCGGGGTCGAACTCGAAGTGGCCCGAACCGCTGCGGCGTACGCGAGCCACAGGCAGCGTCAACTGCCCCTCGCTGTCCTCGATGTCCAGCCGTAGCGTGAAGTTCTTGCGCCCCAGATCGACAGCCTTCTCGTCGCGGCCAGTAGTCTCGTCGTGGAACGATCGCGCCTCGGCGACATACCGTGTGCCCGTTGCCGGACCCGTGTCCGGAAGTATGCAGTTCATCCCATTCGGCTTGCGCGCCGCTATCGCCAGCAGGACTGTCACGGTGTCGCGAGTCGGCGGGAAGACGTCGGTGATGTTACGCGCGGGCGGCGTGGCGTCGCACTCGGGCATGTGGAACGGCAGTCCGTCCGGGAGGATTCCGCGAGCGTGAATGAGCGCGAGTGTGCCGTTGTGTAGCGCTTCCGCGTCCAGTCCGTAACCCGCGAGCCCGTAGGAGTGGCTCCACAGGGAGGACGCGGCAAATTGAACCAGGTCCTCAAAATATCGGCTTTGCGCCTGAAAATG
>CAYVDY010000231.1:0-6796 GCA_964450255.1 uncultured Candidatus Solibacter sp.
GAAAGAAACGACTATTCCCTGATGATGCCGCAAGCGACGCGATCGCCGGCATTGTGATCACCCTGATCAACATCATCGCCGGACTGATCATCGGCGTGGCGATGCATGGCATGGACGCGATGGAGGCCGTGCAGGTCTACTCCGTGCTCACCATCGGCAGCGGCCTGGTGTCGCAGATTCCGGCGCTGCTCATTTCCATCTCGGCCGGCATGATCATCACGCGGGTGGCCTCCGAGGGGCCCGACTCGAACCTGGGCGCGCAGGTGGCCGGACAGATCCTCGCGCAGCCCAAGGCGATCGGAGTCGCGGCCGGACTCATGCTGGTGATGGCGCTCATCCCGGGCCTGCCCAAGATCCCGTTCTTTCTGCTGGCCGCGGCGCTGGGCGGATTGGCCTACGCGCTGATGAAGCCCCGCGTGGTGACGGAGGAGGAAGCCGAAGTGGCCGTCAATGCGGCCGCGGCCGCGGAAGCGCCCAGGCCGGAAGCGATGGTCCCCGTGGTCATCAGCGTTGCGCCGGATATCGCACTCGCGGCGTCGTTCCAGGAAGCCGTGGCCTCGCTGCGGCACTCGCTCTATTTCGATCTCGGCGTCGTGTTTCCGCCCGTGAACGTGAACCCCACCCCGGCGCTGCCGGCCGGCGCATTTGAGATCTGGCTGAACGAGATCCCCTCGGTGCGCGGCAGTATCCGCACGGATCGTCTGCTGATTGGGGAAGCGCCGGCGTCGCTGGCTACGTTCGGCTTTCAAGGCGAGGAAGGCGCGCATCCGCTGAACGGCCGCCCGGCGACGTGGATCACGCCTGACCAGGGCGCCGCCGCGCAGGCGGCCGGCTTCACGCCGTGGGACACCTCCAACGTTATGCTTCTGCACCTTACCAATTTCCTGCGGCGCAACAGCGGGGAGTTGATTGGGCTGCAGGAAGTGCATTAACTGGTGGAGAGGATGCGGGAGCTGTATCCGAACCTGGTGGAGCAGGTGGTTCCCAAGCCGGTGCCTGTTCACTTGCTCACCGACGTGTTGCGCCGCCTCTCGCTGGAGGCGGTTTCCATCCGCGATCTCAAGTCCATTCTCGAATCGCTCGGGGAGTGGGCGCGCGGCGAGGACGATCCGATTCAACTGACTGAACGCGTGCGCAGCGATCTGAAGCGCCGCATCTGTCATCAGCTATCGCGCGGCGATCAGCGGCTATATGTCTACGATCTGGACCCGCGATTGGAGGAGTCTTTCCGCATGGCCATTCGCAAGACGGCCGGCGGCGTGACGTTCTCCATGCCGACAGGCGCGCTGCAGGAGGTGCTGGCCGCCGGCCGCCGCGCCTTCGGTTCGCTGCCCTCCACGGCGCAGACTCCGGTGATCGTGACCGAGCGGGACATCCGGCGGTATGTCCGCCAGATTCTGTCCACGCAGCATCCGGACCTGGCCGTGCTGAGCTACGACCAGTTGTCGCCCCAAATCGCGCTGGAGCCGATGGGCCGCGTGGCCTGATAGAAGAAGGAGACGGTGATGAATTCCGATACTCAGGAAGCCAATTGGCGGCAGTTCCCCGCAATCCAGCGGGTCTTTGAATCCGGGCGGCTGGAGGAGTTCATGGCGGTGAGCGCCAGCACCTGCCGCCAGTTGGACGAGCTTGCGCATTCCGCGTCGCCGGAAACGGCCGCGCGGGCCCGCTCCGCCATGAACGCGTATGGCCACACGCTGCGGTTGTTGCAGGATCTGGCTGCGCGCGCCGCGGAGTAGCAACCTGCCGCCGGGCGGCACGATAACTGGAGTGCAGGAGAAATAGAAATCATGTCGGTAGACAGAGCGATCGGGGCAGCCTACACGCCCAACTATTCGATAGACCAGTTGATGCAGTCCGCGCAGGCGCCGAAGACGTCCGGTTTCCGGCAGGTCCTGGGCGGCGTCGTTGGAGGGATCGGCAACATCTTCGCGCCGGGCCTGGGCTCGGCGGTGGGCAGCATGATTTCGGGCGGCAGGCTGAACTCCAATCCGGGCCTCGGCGAGGCCACGCAGTATCTGGAATTGCAGCGCTCCATGCAGGCCGAATCGCGCGCGTTCGAGGCGGCATCGGCGATTCTGAAGTCCCGGCACGACGCCTCGATGTCCGCCATCAGGAATATGAAGTAGGAGCTGCGCATGAACTGGACGATCGATCCTCCCACCGAAGAACTGGAAGTCCTGCTGGAATCCGGCATCCTTTATCGCGACGCAGGCTGCCTGGACCATGCGCGCGACATCTTCCAGGGCGTGCGCAGTCTGGCGCCGTCGTCTGAGATCCCGGAGGTCGGGCTCGGGACGGTGGCATTCCAGCGCGGCCGCTTCGAAGAGGCCAGAAAACACTATTTGCGGGCGCTTCAGCGCAATCCCGAGAGCGCCTGGGCCCATGCGCACCTGGGCGAGGTGGAGCTGTTTCTGATGAACAAAGAACAGGCGCGCGTGCATCTGATGACGGCGCAGAGCCTGGATCCCGGAGGCCCGTTCGGGCACATGGCGCAGGACCTGATGGTGCTGGTAGATGTCGCGCAGTTCGGATCCTAAGGACACTCCCCGTGAAGATTCCCCCGAATCACTCTCGCCCCATCGGCCAGCCGGCGTCCCCCGAGGCGCCGCGGCGGCCGGCTGAGTTTGCCGCCTCATCCGAGGCCGGCGCCCAGGCTGCCGCCATTGTGCGGCCCGGCGCGTCCTGGAGCAAGGCCGCGCTGGACGATCCCGCGGCGGCGGGCAGGATGTTCAGCGAGGCGCTGGGGCAGATCATCGATGCGAGTCCGGTGGCCTCTCAACTGCGGCCCGCGCAACGCCAGCAATTGGAGAGGATGCTCTCCGCGGATCCTGTCATGCGTGACCTGGTCACGCGCTCCATGGAACGGGCCTTGAGATAACGTGAAGCTGCAGATCATTCTGAGTTCGGAAACGGCGCCGGCCGCCCGTCAGGGCTACGACTTCGAACTGGGAGGAATCCCGCTGGTTCTGGGCCGCGGCCCGGAGAGTCCCATTCAGTTGGAGGGCACTCAGCTTTCGCGCGAACACCTCGCATTCACGCTGGTGGATGGCGTGCTTGCCGTGACGGATCTCAGCAGCAACGGCGTATGGGTCAACGGCCAGCCTCTGCCCAAAAGGGCTCCGGTGTTGTGCGGACCATTTGACGAAGTGCGCATCGCCGGCTACACCATGACGGCGCGCCTGCTGACACCGCCGCCTCCATCCGCGCCCGCGCCATTGCCGCCCGGCAAAGTCTCACGAACCGCCGACATTCCGGCGCCTCCGGTTCCGCCGGCTCCGTTCGTACCGGCGCCGGCGTGGTGGCGCTTCGATGGGGCGGAGCGGTGGACCGTGATTCTCATCGTTGCGGCCATCGCGTTCGTTCTGCTCTACCGCATGGGCTGAGCGCGGGCGCGCAACTGAACGGGCGCGCCGCCGATAACTCAGGCGAGGCGACATGAATCTCACCACGGTGAATACGTTCCGGCTGGCTGCGGGGGCCGCGGCTTTCTCATTGCTGCTGATGCCGGCCGCCGCGCAATCGCTGGGCTCGGTGTTGAAAGACGGGGTGGTTGCGCCGAAGAAGCAGGCGCCTCCGCCCGCCGCGCCGCCCGTTGCATCACCTTCCGCGCCGCAGCACACTCAGCCGCCGGCGCATCAGGGCGGGCCGTCCGCCTCGGCTCCGGCTGCCAACCAGGGATTCCGCATGAATCTCCCGCCCGGCTGGCGGTCGGAGGTGACGCGCGGGTCCTCGGTGGTGGCGCGCAGTGGCGATGGCGCGTTGCTGGTTGCCGTTGCGCCCTTCACCGCGCCGCCCAACATGGCGGCGCCGGAGTATCTGCGGCGATTCGGCGCTGCCGCGCTGCGGTCCTTTCTCTCCGAGGCATCGATCACCGGCGTGCATCCCAGCCGTGTCGGCAATGCCGGAGCGCTCTCGTCGGTGAACTTTCGCGCGGGAGCCGTACCGGGCCGGGCGTCGGTGCTCTGCTTCACGCAAGGCGGCGTCGGCACGCTGTATGTGATTGCGGCGCCGGCCGCACAGTATGATCAGCAACGCGGCCAACTCGTTGCTATCCTGCGCAGCTTTTCGTTCACGGGCGAGGCATCGCGCGGGCCGGAAAAACCGGCAGCCGCTGCGCCAGGCATCTCCTTCACCCGATTTCAGGACCCAGCCGAGGGCGCTTTCACTGTGGACGTGCCCGCTGGCTGGGGCGTGCGCGGGGGGATGGTTCGCAAGTCCGCCATCGACGCCCGCGGCTATCTGCGCATGACCTCGCCTGACAACCGGATCGTCATCACCATCGGCGATCCGGAAGTTAGCGGCTTCGTCTTGCCCACACCGCCGATTGGCGGAGTCGGCGCCTTGCGCGAAGGCCAGATGTACCCTGGAGGCGCCCACATGGTAAGCCGCTATCTGCCGGGCGCCGTCTTTGCCCGCAACTACGTCAACTCCATCGCCCGTCTCACTGCCGCATCGAACGTACAGGTCCGCGAAGTGCGCGAGCGGCCGGATCTGGGTTCCCGGCTCTCTGGCATCGCTCAGGAACAGGTCACCGCCGGGGAGGCGTCCTTCTCCTGTGTCCGCAATGGTCAAGAGGCATCGGGGTTCGTGCTCGCGGGTACGAAGCTCACCACCATCGCCGACTCCGGCATGTGGTGGGTGACGACTCTGGTGGCATGGGTTGCGCCGGCTGAGCAGGCGGGCGTTGTCAATGCCGTACTTCGGCGGGTGATGCAGACCTTCCAGATGAACTCCGCCTGGTATCGCCAACAGCAGCAGACTACAGCGGAGGTCTCGCGGATTGTCTCCCAGACCAATGAAGAGGTCTCGCGCATCATCACCGACAACTACTGGAGCCGTCAGAAGAGCCAGGACCGGACGAACCAGAACTACTCCGACTACATCCGGGGAACGGTTCGCTTGAAAGATCCGGAGTCCGGCGAGGAACTCGAGGGCACCGCCGGCAAGAACTACTATTGGCGCGTGCGCAACACGAACACGATCGTCGGCTCGGACACGCCGAACGCGCCCCCGAACATCGACGTGACTGAACTTGAACAGGTTCGTTGATCCGGTAGCAACTTCCAGCGGGCGGCCTTCGATAAGTGAGTTCGAAGGCCATGGAACAGAAAATCATCGTTCGCCACCGCAGCGGAAGCAAGGGAGAGAAGATCGAGGAGTTCCCGCTGAAGCTCTTCAAGGGCATCAGCATGGGACGCGATCCCTCCTGCGAAATCGCATACGACGAGAACAAAGACGACGTGGTGAGCCGCATCCACTGCAAAATCGCGGTGGAGGCCGGCAACCCGCCCGTCTTCAAGCTGGCGGACATGGGGAGCCGAAACGGCACCTTCCTCAACCGGCAGCGGATCAGCGGGGAAGTGACGGTGACGCCCGGCGATGTGATCCAGTTGGGTCCGGGCGGGCCGGAGATGGAGTTCGATGTCGATCCGCGGCCCATCGCCGCCAAGGCGACACGTCTGGCATCCAGCGTACTGCCCGTGGCCGCGCAGAACGCGCAGATGACGCGCGAGGCGTCCACGTCTTCTTCTGCAGTCACCCCCGTGATCTCCGGGCCGGTTGGCAAGGCCGGCATCGGCAAGGGCACCGTGGAGCGCATGATTGAGAGCAGCGAGCGGAAGTCTCGCGTCTATCAGTTCATTGCACTCGCGGCCGTGCTGGTGGTGGCCGTCGCGGGCGGCTTTCTATTCTGGCAATCCAAGTACGGCTCCGGCAAGGTGGAGAAGAAGCTGAATCCGGCCGAAATCGCGGCGACAAACACCGATTCCGTGCTCTTTTTCGAAGTTGGCTGGAAGATCGTCGATATCGAGAGCGGACGCCAGTTGCACCACGTCGCCATGCCGAACAAGGTGACTGCCGAGGACGGCACGGTGAAGGAACTGGTGCCGGGCGCGCCGGCTCTGCTGCCGGCGTTCATCGCCATGAATCAGCAGTTGGAGCCGGTTCTGTCCACCGACGACGGCGGCGGGAAGTACAAGGCGATTGGCGGAATGCACACGGGATCCGGCTTTGTCGTCAGCTCCGACGGCTTCGCGCTGACCAATCGCCATGTGGCCTCCACGTGGCTGACGCGCTACAACTTCTCCGATCCCGTCGGCGTCGTGATGCAGCTCGACGAGCAGATGAACATCAAGCAGCTCCAGCCCATTGGCGCGCAGAACTTTCCGGCCTGGGTGCCCGCCAATGCGCGCTTCGTGATCCACGGCGCGCCGGAAGGCGGCGGCATTCGGATTGTGCAGAAGTCCATCAGCGGCAAGAGCATCGAGGGCCGCAACGACTATATGGACGTCACCTTCGCCAAGAACCGCGTGCGCATACCGGCGAAGCTGGCGCGCACGTCGGATCAGATCGACGTCGCGATGGTGAAGCTCGATATCCCGCGATCGCTGCGCAAGGTGGACATGTTCGATAACTACACGAGCATCACGCCCGGTGAGGCGGTAATCGTTCTCGGCTATCCGGCGGCGTCGCCGGTGGTGGTGGGTGCGGTGGAATCGAAGGACGTATTCAACCGGCAATCGGAGGCCAAGGTGATTCCGGATCCCACGCCCAGCGTCGGCAATATCGGCCGCGTGATTCGGACGCAGGCCGGCCTGTACACGCATGCCACGTGCGACATCCACCTCACTCCGGGTTGCGCGAAGAGCGGGTTCCTGCTCGAGTGCCTGCGCGATCGCGCGATCGAGATCCAATCCCGCGACTGGATCCACGTATCTCGATGCCAGACCGGCAGGCTGATTCGGCGGACTCGTTTGCGCCCGAACAGCGGGCCCCATGGCGATGCTGCTGATCA
>CAYVDY010000231.1:6806-10099 GCA_964450255.1 uncultured Candidatus Solibacter sp.
GGCGCAGGCCGGCCTGTCCGAGGCGACGTATAGCAGCATGGGCGATGTCTACCAGCTCACTGTCAATTCCACGGGGCCAGGCAACAGCGGCGGTCCTGTGTTTGACGACAAGGGGCGGGTGATTGGCATCTTCACATCGGGCAGCAGCAGCGGCGGCGTGTCCATCACGTTCGCGGTGCCGATCCGGTACGGCATGGAACTGATGGGCATCAACCGCGTCATGTAGCTGGGAGTTGAGCTGACGCCATGGCATTCCCAGCGGGCAAGGAGATTGGCAAGTACCGCGTGGAGCGCCTCGTGGGCGAGGGCGGCATGGGCGAGGTGTATCGCGTGCTGGACATGGACACGGGCGAGGTGCGGGCGCTGAAGACGCTGCGCGGCGCAGGCCCGGAGACTCGCGTCTGGGAGCGCTTCATGAACGAAGCGCGCATCCAGTCGCGGCTCTCGCATCCCGGCATCGCGGCGTTCTTCGAGATGTTCCTCTACGACGGCCGGCCTTGCATCGTGATGGAGTTTGTCGAAGGCGAGACGCTGCAGGAGCGGCTCCGGCGGCAGGGACCGCTCGACGGTTCGGAGGCCACCGCGGTGCTCGAAAGCGTCTGCGATGCATTGAGCTATCTGCACGCCGAGGGTGTGCTGCATCGCGACCTGAAGTCGTCCAACGTCAAGCTCACGCCCGATGGAGGTGTGAAGTTGCTGGATTTCGGCATCGCCCGATTCCGCGATTCGGCCCGTCTCACGCGGATGGGCTCCGTCATGGGCACGCCGGAGAGCCTGGCGCCGGAACTGCTGCAGGGCAAGCTGGCCGACGAGCGATCCGAGATCTGGTCGATCGGAATCCTGGCGTACGAGATGCTGACGGGCCGGTTGCCCTTCGACGGCGGTGGGGACGAGGAGCTCTACCGCCGGATTCAGCAGGTGGATCCGCCTCCGCCATCAAGTCTGCGGCAGGGCCTTCCGCCTGGACTCGATCAGGTAGTGATGCGTTGTCTGGCGAAGGCGCCAGCGCGGCGTTACCGCAATTGCGGCCAGCTTCGGCAGGCACTTGAGGATAGCGGCAAGCCGGCGGGAAGCGCAGTGCCGCGCCGCACTCTTGTAGCCGCCGGATCCGCCGCGGCACTCTTGCTGGCCGGCTGGCTGGTGTTTCGCGGTCCCTCCGGGGATGGCGAGATCGTCACCATCGAGGTGGTGAACGGTCCGGCCGAGGTGTACGAATCGGGCAGGCAGGTTGGCACGACACCCTACCGGATGAGAGCGCCGCGGGGGGCCGCTGTCCAACTGATTCTACGCCGCGACGGCTACCAGGAGCAGGTAGTGCAGTTCGACGTGGGAGAGAGAAAGGTCTATAGCTACGCGATGCTGCCAGCGCGGCGTTGAGAGAGAAGGATGCACACCCGTATGCCGCAAGACAGACCGAGAGCCACCGGCGAGTTTCACTGCTTGCCTTTCGAACGCTACCCCGTAAGCGCCAGCTTCCTGACCGACCGAGGGCATGTGCGGGCCATCAATGAGGACAGCGCTGTGGTGGTGGTTCCCTCCGAGCCGGCGCTGCTGCATGGCAAAGGCGTGTTGGCCATCGTGGCTGACGGCATGGGCGGGCACGAGGCCGGCGAGATCGCCAGCGGACTGGCGGTGGCAACGGTCGCCGATCACTACTACGACTCGAAACGCGACGTGCAACAGGCCATGGTGGAAGCGTTCCTGGCGGCGAATGCGGCGATTCTGGAGCGCTCCCGGCGCGATCGCAAGATGGCCGGCATGGGCACCACCTGCACCGCTGCCGTCGTATTGAACGGATTGGCCTACACCGCGCACGTCGGCGACAGCCGCATCTATCTGATCCGCGGCGGGCGCGCCTACCGCATGACACAGGATCATTCGGCCACGATGGAGATGGTCAATCAGGGACTGATCACACTGGCCGAGGCGAACCATCACGAGGAGCGCAATGTGATCCTTCGGGCCATGGGCACGCACGAGAAGCTGGACGTTTCGACGTGGCGCGAACCGTTCCCGCTGCAGGCCGGCGACGCCCTGATGCTCTGCTCCGACGGCCTCTACGAAACGATCGACGACGACGAGTTCGGGCGCCTGTGCGCCAATGCTGCGTCGCCCGAGGAGGCCTGCGCGGCGTTGATGGCATTGGCCGCCTCTCGCGACGGAACGGATAACGTAACGGTGGCGGTGGTGCAGGTGGGTAGCGAAGCGCTGGGGGCTGCATGACGGGCAGGGTGGTCGGCAATTACCGTCTGATCGACAAGCTCGGCGAGGGCGGCATGGGCAAGGTGTACCGCGCCGTGGATTCGATGATCGAGCGCGAGGTCGCCATCAAGGCCCTGAAGCCGGAGATCGCCGCGCAACCCGGAACGCTCGAGCGTTTTCGCACGGAGGCCATCACGCTGGCGCGGCTGAACCATCCCGCCGTGGCGCAGCTCTATTCGTTCTTCAAGGACGGCGACGAGTACTTCATGGCGATGGAGTTCGTGCCTGGCGAGAGTCTGGAAACCATCATCCAGCGGGACGGCGCGCTGCCCTGGGCGCAGGCGCTCCACTATGCCATCCGCATGCTGGAGGGCATCCAGCACGCTCATTCCCTGGGCGTGCTGCATCGCGACATCAAACCCGCCAATGTGATGCTCACGCCCGGCGGCACGATCAAGTTGATGGATTTCGGCATCGCCCAGGTGTTGGGCGCGGCAAAGATGACGCGCGAAGGGCGCATGGTGGGGACTCTGGAATATCTGGCGCCCGAACGCATTCAAGGTAAGCCCGCCGATGTGCGCTCGGACGTCTATTCGCTGGGAGTTCTGCTCTACGAGATGCTCAGCGGACGGCTGCCCTTCCAGGCCGATAGCGAGTACGAGCTGTTGATGGCCCACGTTCAGCAGCGTCCACCCAGTCCGCGGGCGCTGGGCTTGAACCTGCCGCCGCCGGTGGAATCGGCGCTGATGCTGGCGTTGGAGAAGGACCCGGCACAGCGTTACCAGGACGCTGCATCGTTCGCAGAGACGCTGCGCACGTTGCTGCCGCCCGTGAAGGCCACGGTTCTCTCGGAGCCGGTCCAGGACAGCGCCCGGGCTGCGCGGTTCGATCCCCGCAAGATCTGGATGGGCGCGGCTGCCGGGCTGTCGGCGGTTGCGATACTGGCCGTGGGGCTGGTGGTGTACCGGCAACTCCGGCCTGCGCCGCAACCGGTGCAGCCGCAGCCGGTGGTCCAGTACGAGCCGCCGCCCGAGCCGGCGCCGCAGCCCACCCCGATCCTGCCGCCATCGGAGCCCGTGGTGACGCTGCCG
>CAYVDY010000232.1:0-10077 GCA_964450255.1 uncultured Candidatus Solibacter sp.
CCGCGGATCGGGCATGACGACGAACGCCGGCAGTTCGTCTCGGACGCCGACAAGCTCACCGTGGACGCCCGCATTGGCACAAGCCTGCTCGCCAAGCTGACTGGCGGACACTACATCAACTACAGCAACAGCGTCGCCACTGCCATCGAAACGGTCGAGGCCGAGCAGCGCGCCGGCTATACCCTCGCCTTCTATGCCGACGACGCCGCCTCGGAATCATGGATCCCGCTTGCCATCAAAGTGAACCGCCCGGGAGTCCGGCTCCGCCATCGCGAGGGTTTCCAACTGGCGCCCGAATCCCCTGCCACCAAGGCTCAGGACCAGGAGAAGCTTCAGGCGGCCCTCCGCAATCCGCTCGGCTCCACTGCCATTCTCATGAACGCCCGCTGCGAACCGGACTCCGAACGCGGCCCAGGCGCGGTCCGGCTCTTCGTCCAGGTGGATGCGGAGACGCTTCCGATGAGCGGCGCCGGCGGCAAGTATGCCGGTACGATCGAGATCACGGTGGCCGACGTTTCCGCCGAAGGCAGAGTGACGCCATACACGGAGACGGCCAAACTCAATGTCTCCGCCAGTGACTGGCCCCGCACGCTGCGCGAGGGCATACCGTACACCCGCCAATGGACGCCGCGCTTCGACGCCGTGCGTCTGCGTGTCCTGGTGAGGAGCCTCGACACCGGCCAGTCCGGCGCGCTCGACATCCCCCTGGACGGGGTCTTCCGCACCGGGCTCTGATAATATCGGGCTGGAACGTCCGATATGCGGCTGATTCTCGCTCTCTTCTGCCTGTTGCCGGTGTTTGCGCAACAGTCCTTCTATCCGTTTCCCATCGACCAGGATGGGCTGACCGGCGCGCCCGACTTCAGTTTCTTGAACCAGCCGCTGGAGGCCAAGGACCGGATCTTTGTGCGGGAGGGCAAGTTCTATCGCGTGGGCGCGGACCTGGCGCCGCACACGGACGATGATGAACGTGTGCGCTTTTTCGGCGTCAACCTCGCCTTCGGCGCCAACTTCCCAACTTCGGCGGACGCGCCCAGGATCGCGCGCCGGTTGCGCCGCATGGGCGTCAATCTGGTGCGGTTCCACCACATGGACTCACAGCCGGATTCGAATCCTGCGAACGCCAACTCGATTCTGACCACCGGGCCGTATCCGACGTTCAACCCCGTATCGATGGGGCGGCTGCGGACCTTCCTCGACGCCTTGAAGGCCGAAGGCATCTACGCGAACATCAACATGAAGGTGGGCTACGTCTTCCGGCCCGGCGTCGATGGCGTGCCGGCGCTGCCGGGCGGCGCTGCGTTCCCTACGCAGTCGAAGCCGCTGCACATGCTGCTGCCGCGGATGATCGCACTGCAGACCGAGTTCTCCCAGAGGCTACTGGCCGAACTGGCACTCCGGGACGATCCGGTACTGGCCATGGTGGAGTTGAACAACGAGACCTCCCTGCTCTACTCGTGGCAGACGGGGCAATTCGACCTGACGGTACTGGGCGGGTATGCGGACGAGGCTCAGCGGCAGTGGAACTCCTACCTGCGGGCGAATCACACAGGCACTGAGGAGATCCGCGAAGCGTGGGGCGCCAGCACGCCGGAAGGGCCCGAGGTCCTGCCGGGGCGGTGGGCGGCGCTGGAGGTGCACAGCCCGGCGAGGGCGCGCATGGAGACGGCCGAGGATGGCGTGAAGGTCACGCTGGATCAGACGGGCAACTGGGTGATTCTCAAGCAGGTCAACTTCACGCTGTTGGCCGGGAAGTCCTACATCGCGGAGGTGGAGATCCGGGCCGATCGGGCGGACGGGAGGTCCGGGCAGGTGGCATGGCGTGTGGGCCAGGATCGGGACCCGTGGGGTACGGCGGGCAGCCGCACGCTGACGGTGACCAACCGGTGGCAGAAGGTGCGCTGGGGATTCACGGCATCGGTGGGCGCGGAGAGTTCGGGCCGGTTCGGACTGTGGCTGGAGAATGCCGGCGGTCCTGTCTATGTGCGCAACACCTCGCTGCGCGAGGCAGGGCTGCGCGGGTTGGACGACGCGGAATCACTGGAGGCCGGCAACATCGCGCTGCCGGTCGGATTGCAGCCCGGCACGGAGGCGCGCACCAACGAGTTCATCCGCTTCCTGGCCGATCGCGACAAGGCGTATTCGGAACAATTGCTGAGCGGCGTGCGGGCGTCGGTGGACGCGTTGGTGCCGGTTACCGGCACACAGCAGGAGTTCGCCGGGCTGATGGTGGTGGATGCCCAGCAGGGTTTGGATTACTTCGACAAGCACTGGTATGTGGATCACTACGCCTTTCCGAATGTGTCGTGGGATGGACGGGACTGGCGCTTCCGCGATACGTCCAACCTGGGCACCGGCCTGGAGGTGTTCCTGCAGGCGGCGACGGCGCGGCCGCACGGCTTCCCGTATACGGTAAGCGAGTTCAATCAGCCGTGGCCGAACACCTATGCGGCTGAGATGAATCCCACGTTCTCCGTATTCGCGGCGTTTCAGGATTGGGACGCGCTGATGCACTTTGCCTACGCGCATGGCCGCGGGTGGGATGACGGGGTGCCGAACGGATTCAACCTCAACGGAGATTGGACCAAGTATCCGGCCATCGGGCAATCGGCGTGGCTGTTCCGGAGCGGCGCCATTGAGGCGGGCCGGGAGCCGCTGGACTTGCCGGCGCCGCTGGATCAGCGCATCCGCTACACACGAGAGCGGCGCACCGGCGGATTCAACTCGTTCTTCACGGCGACTGGCCAGTACGACCCGCGCAACGCCGTGATTCACCCGGTGCGATTGCGCCCTGACCTCGAAGGTTCGCTGCCCGAGGCGGCGCGAACGAAGGTGACGTTCCCGGCGACATCGGATACCGGCGAGATGACCTACGACCTGCCGAACAAGCTGTTTCTGGTGCATGCTCCGCAGGCGGCGGGCGTGTTCGGGTTCGTGGGCAAAACCAGAGTGACGGCGGGTGCGATGGACGTGGAGCTGGCGGAATCGGCTCGCGGTTTTGCGAGCATTCTGCTAACGGCGTTGGATGGGCTGCCGGTCACGGAGTCCCGGCGCATGCTGCTATCGAATCCGGGCTACACCTTGCGGACGGCGCCGGGCAGCAATCCGTCCGAGCCGCAGACCATCGTCCCTTACGGCAGCGGCTACTTCACGCTGAAGCCGGACCTGCCGAACAAGCCCTCAGGAAATTTGAACGGCGGCGTGGGGCCGGTGTGGATGGAGCGCGTGGAGGCGATCATCCATCTGCGCACGCAGACGCCGGGAATGGTGGTCTACCCGCTGCAACCGAACGGAGGGCGGATGGCACCGATGGAAATTGAGAAGACGGACGAGGGCTACCGAATCCGGCTGAGCGCGGATACGCCCTGGTACGAGTGGGTGGCCGAGGAGCTTCAGTAGGCGCTCACTCCGGCTTCGCGAAGCAGTAGAGCGCCTCGTAGGTGCGGACAAACATGTGGCGGCCAGCAAACGCAGGCGTCGATTTCGAGCCGTCTTTGAGATCGTTCACCTGCAGGACTGACCACTGTGCGCCAGGCTGCAGGACCGCCGCCTTGCCTCCTT
The DNA here is from genome assembly GCA_964450255.1 of uncultured Candidatus Solibacter sp. Lineage (GTDB taxonomy): Bacteria > Acidobacteriota > Terriglobia > Bryobacterales > Bryobacteraceae > Paludibaculum. The sequence goes on from CAYVDY010000232.1 coordinate 3,562, forward strand.
CGCTGACGAGGTAGATCCGGCCATCGGCGGCAACGGGCGAAGCGTAGTAGTCGCCCGGCGCTCCCTCGACCCGAGCCTGCTTCAGGATCGCGCCAGTCTCCGGGTTGTACGAGGTGAGGATGCCACCCTCCTTGAGTGCGTACAACACACCGCGATACAGCAGCGGCGAAGGAACGTTGGGCAGAGACTTGGACTGCTTCCACAGCAGGTGGGTGTCGGTCAGATCGCCCTTGCCGCCCAGCTTATACGCACGAATCGCATTCTCACCCTGGCGCCGTTCCTGGAGTTGGACCCAGTCGCGTTCCTCCAGAAATCCGCTGTCGTCCAGATCCAGGTATTCCTCGAACCGGCCGCGCGTGCGTTCATCGACGATTTCGTCTTTCGAGAGTTTCCCGTCTTTGTTGGTGTCCAGTTTGGCGAGGGCTTCCGCGAAGGGCGGCACAATCTCCTGCTGCCCAGGGTCCGATTCGCCGGAGTAGGTGACGAAGTAGACGACGTGGTTATCGACGATCGGGGTCGGCTTGATCTGCCAGGGCAGACGGCGGATCCACCAGATCTCCTTGCCGGTCTTCACATCGTAGCCGGAGAGACGGTAGGAGCCTGCCACGACCACCTGCCGCATACCGTCCGGATCCGTGTAGAGAACCGGCGTGGCGTAGCCGCGTTGAGCGTGGGGCCGTTCCGTGCGCCACAGGACCTTGCCGCTGCGCTTATCCACAGCCAGCAGGAAGGAACGGGTGTCCTGATCGCAAACCATCAACAGGGAGTCACCCGCCAGTATGGGCGAGGCTCCGTGACCGAAGGGGTTGTTGAACGGTCCGAGCGGCATGCGCCACAGTTCGTTGCCGTCCGGCCCGTAGGCGAGCAGGCCGAAATCCTGGAAGAAGACATAAGCGTTGCTGCCGTCGCTGACGGGCGAGGCGGAAGCGGGGCCGTTGGCGGGCCGCTCGATCTCCTGCCGGCGGGGGCGAGGAGCTTCCCGCCTCCAGAGAATCCGCCCCGTGGCGCGGTCCAGGGCAAAGGTCAGGAGCTTGTCGTTTTCGACGGCGGTCACATAGACCCGGTCAGCGCCAATGATGGGCGAGGAGTTGCCCTGCGGGATGGCCGTCTTCCAAACGACGTTGGCTTGGGGGCCGAACTCAACTGGCAGGTTGGTGGATGAGGAAACGCCCGAGGAGTTCGGGCCACGGAACTGAGACCACTCCCCAGATTGACCGGAAACGGTGATCGCGGTGGCGAGCACGCCAAGAGCAATTATGGGAATCATCCGGATTCTCCTGAGGTGACGTTGCTGCTCTGTGAGTGTAGCCGATTCCGGCGCTCGGCACGAGAAAAGACGGCGGCGCAAATCGCGCCGCCGCTGTCTTGGGAGACAAAAGGAGGAGCTTATTGCGGACTATCAGGGAGAGACTGGACGACTTGAAGGAGTTTGCGCACCAGTTTGGCCTGGGTGCGGACACCGACCTTGTTGTAGAGTCGCTTCAGGTAGGTGCGGACTGAGTGGATGGTCACCTGTAGCGCCTCGGCGGCCTCCTGGGGCTGCCGGCCGAGCATGACTTGCTCGGCGAGAGCGAGTTCGGCGCGGGTGAACTTGAACGTCTCCTTCAACAACGCCAGATCGAGGGGGTTGCGCTCCGAACCGCTGTAGATTGTCACTGCCCGGTAGGAAGGCAGCGACGACCCGTTGTGCAGCGGTGTAACCCAGAGTATGTACGGATCCCGTCCGCTCGGCCGTTCCACCCGAATCACGCCGTCCTGCATGCAGGTTCCGTTTGAAGTGGCCAAACGGTCCTGCTCGATCGCCAGGCCGTCATGCTCGGAGAGAATGGCACGAGCCTCCGGATTTACAGCGAGAACGCGGCCCTGAGGGCCAATGAGAATGACACCAGCATGTTCCACGTCTAGGTAAGCGCAAAAAGAACCCTAGAGAGGACACTCAAATTGGTTAACTTTTACTTAGACTCACATTTCAGTTAAGTTTTTGACAAGAAAGCCCGGACGCGCTTGGCCGCCTCCATCAGGTTCTGGAGAGAGTTGGCGTAGGAAAAGCGAATATAGCCTTCGCCAAAGGCGCCAAACGCCGTGCCCGAGAGGCACGCCACGCCGGCCTGGTCCAGCAGGGCGTCGGCTAATGGCTTCGATTTCCAGCCGGTCCCCTCGATATTGGGAAAGGCATAGAAGGCGCCCTCGGGCATGGGGCAGCGCAGGCCGGGGATGGTGTTGAGTTCGGCGACGAAGACGTCGCGGCGGCGGCGAAACTCAGCGATCATCTCTTCGGCGGGCTCCTGCGGACCTTCCAAGGCGGCGATGCCGGCCCGCTGGGTGAAGCTGGCGGTGCAGGAGTTGGAATTCACCATCAACCTGGTGACCGCGTCGACTAGGAATGGCGGCATCACACCGTAGCCCATGCGCCAGCCGGTCATGGCGTAGGTCTTGGAGAAACCGTCCAGGATGATGGTCTTTTCGAGCATTCCGGGGAAGGTAGAGATGGAAACCACCGGGCGGCCGTAGCTCATGCGCGAGTAGATTTCGTCGGACAGCACGATGATGTCGCGGTCGCGGAGCATTTCGGCCATCGCGGCGATATCCTCGGCCGGAATGACGCCGCCGGTTGGGTTGGCCGGCGAGTTGAGAATGACGAGTTTGGTTTTGCTGGAGAGCTTGGAGCGGAAGAGATCGAGATCGAAGCTGAAGCCGCGGCTTTCGATGAGCGGCATGGGCACCGGCACGGCGTCGAGATAGTTGATCATCGACTCGTAGATGGGGAAAGAGGGATTGGGATAGATGACCTCATCGCCGGGGTCGAGCAGCGCCATCATCGGGAAAAAGATAATCGGCTTGCCGCCGGGCACCACGCAGACGCGCTCCGGACCGACCTCGAGACCGCGGGTGCGATTCACATAAGAGGCGATGGATTGGCGAAGCTCGGGCAAACCCTGGGTGGGGCCGTAGTGAGTCCAGCCCTGATCGAGCGCTTCCTTCGCCGCATTCACGATGTGGCTGGGAGTGGCAAAATCGGGCTCACCGATTTCCAAATGGATAATGTGTCGGCCCTGAGCCTCCAGACCACGAGCGCGGACGAGCACTTCGAAGGCGGTTTCAGTGCCGAGACGGGCCATACTAGCTGCTAGCTTCATAAGAAATAAGGGCTTCCTGACATGGGAATGATGTCGAATCGGACAACGTGGGCCGAATCGCACAATTTCAGCATAGCTCCGAACGTTGGCATGCACGAATCGGCGGAATGAAACGTCATCCTTGGCAGCAGACCCTATGCGCGCTAAGCTGCAAGTACTGGAATTCCATGTGAGCGAGAGACGCGACACTCCGCTAACTTCCGCGCCGTCGGCCGAATGGCGGGCACGGCAGGAGGAGTTTGTCCAGGCGAACATGCGGCGGGTGTTCCTGATCATTTACCGCATCGTTGGGAATGTGCCGGACGCGCAGGATCTGACGCAGGAGACCTTCATCAAGGCGCTGCAGCGGCAGGAGCAGTTGAAGGATCTGGAGAAGGCGGCGCACTGGCTATCGCGGATCGCGTCGAACACAGCGATCGACTTTCTGCGGCGGCAGGGACGCACTCACTTCACCGAGATCGACGAATTGATGGATCCGCTGCAGACCGCGCCGGAACGCAGTCCGGAGTCTCTGCTGTTGTTGAACGAGCAACAGGACTATCTGCAGGAGGGGCTGAACCGGCTGACGCCGCGGGAGCGCGAAGCCCTGATACTGCGGGACGTGGAGGACTTGCCGGCCGAGGAAGTGGCGCGCCGGCTGAATTGCGGGAAGGCGACAGTGCGATCGCACATCGCCAACGCGCGGACGAAGTTCAGAAAGTACCTGGAGAAGAGGAAACCGTGATGAAGCATCCGACTCCAGAAGTGTTGGCGCTGTATGTGCGCAGGGATCTGGACTTGTTGGCGATGGTGCGGGCAGGTGCGCACGTGCACCGCTGCCGGGAGTGCGCTGACGAAGTTCAGGCAGTACGGCAGGCGCTGGCGGCGCTAAAAGCAGAGGCGCTGGAGATGCCGGCCGGACTCGATTGGGAAGAGATGGCCGCTGAGATGCGCGCCAACATCCGGCTGGGGCTGACGGCGGGCGCGATAGTGGCGGAGTCACCGGTGGAGGGCCGCGTCCCGAGGGACGCCTGGCCATGGCAGTTGGGCGTGGTGATGGCTTCGATGGCAGTGGTGGCCGTTGTCAGTTGGATGCTGCCAAACGCGGAATACAGCAGGCAATACCAGGCAGCGAGTGCGCCTGTGTTCTTGGACGCGCAGGCGGAGGGCCTGGCGCTGCAAAATCATGGTTCGGCTCTCACGCTGCTGAACCCGAGTGAAGCAGCCGTGACCACCACCGTCAACTGGGACGGCGGTGCGCGGGCGAGCTATGTCGATTCGGAAACGGGGCAGGTGACAATCCATCATGTTTCCGCGCAATAGCATTTTCCTGTTGATAGCCTCGGCGGCGGTGATGCTGGCGCAAGGGCCGGATGTGCCGCTGGATCCGAAGAGCTCGTTCAAGGTGAACCTGCCGGGCGAAGGTCCGCTGTCGTTGGTTTCGGCGGACTGGGGCCAGTCGCGAGCCACGGCGCGCGGCGGCGCTCTGGTAGTGGATTTGCATTCGACGCTGACATTGAAGAACACGTCGCCGCGGCGTGTGCGGGGCGTGTCGCTGCTGGTGCTGGCGCAGGAAGTGACTCCGGGCGGCAAGGCGTCCGTGACAGTACCGAGTCTCGACGTGGCGCCGGGCGAGACATTCCCGATCCGCGTGGATCTGCGCCTGATGCGTCCGCTGGCGCAGGGTTCAGGTGCACTGGTGGAGGTGGGGCTGGACGGCGTGCTGTTTGAGGATCTGGTCTTCTACGGACCGAACCGCCTGCAAGCCAAGCGGGCGATGGTGGCGTGGGAGATGGAGGCGCGGCGGGATCGCAAGGCGATGCTGACGGCGCTGGAGACTGGCGGCCGCGATGGGTTGCAGAAGCAACTTCTGGCCGTGCTTTCCCGGGCAACGGAGCAGGCCGGCGGCGTACAGGTTGCGCGCACGATGCCATCGACGAATGTGGAAGCGGGACGGCAGATGGAGTTTGCATTCCTGCAGATGCCGGAGTCTCCGATCGAACTGCTGTCGGGCTCGGCGCAGATGGATGGGGCTGAGGCGCGGTCGCCTAGGATTGAAGTGCAGAACCGGTCGAAGAGGTCCGTGCGCTATGTGGAGTTGGGCTGGCTGGCGCGTGACGGGCAGGGGCGCGAATTTGCCGGCGGCACGCTGCCGGCTGAGCTGAGCCTGCCTTCGGGTCAGCGAACCACGATCCGCAAGGAGAACACACTGCGCTTCTCGCGCGCGGTGGCTGGATTGACGGCGTATCCGGCGGCTGTGGAGTTTGGCGATGGCGAGATGTGGGTGCCGCCGGCGATGGCCGCTCTGCCGGCGTCAGGCGAAGCGCAACGCCTGGCGGAGATGTACCGCCGCAAAGGTCTGGACGCAGTCATCCAGCAGTTGCGCGCGATGCGTTAAGATCACAGTCAATGGACTCCGCAACGATGATTGGCCGGGCGCCCGAGCGTCTCTCGATTGAAGAGCGCGGCGCGCTCGCCGGCAAGTGGATCGCGCTGGAGGTCTACACACCGGCTACGCTACCGCTGAAGCGCATTGAAGCGATCGGGGCGTCGGTTGTGGATTGCGTCGCGCAGCTGCAGGAACGCGGTCTGGACCCGCGCGAGTTCGAGTTCACGATGATGGGCGGTTGAATCCTTCCCGCCGCCGGCACATCCGAGCACGAGTAGACCTTGATCCACGGTCCATGTAGCCCGCCCGCCTCAAAACCCATAACATTCTCGTCAGCGATTTCGACCAGACGCTGGGAATTCCGAATACCGACAAGTGCGGAAGGAGCAACTGCTGAAGGCCGGCAAATTCGTTTCAGGCGATCTCGGCCGCGCCGCCGTGGATGATCCTCTCGGCGCTGGCGGGGAACTTGCCACAGGATCCATGGCAACCAGGAAAGGGGCGAGACCGAGTCGATCGTCAAAGCGCCGGCCGGCCATGGCAGGGTAGCGGAGCCCGACGAACTTCGATCGCGGTTGCCGGTTGCGGTTGCCGGTGAGCCATGAACGGATTGTGCAAGCCCACCAGGCGGATCGCGCAGCGCACGACTCTGAGTGACGACGCGCTGGGCGGGGAAGCGGCTGGGGACCGTTTACACATCGTACATCTTCCTCCGCCAGGCGGAGATGCGGCGCATTCAAGCGGCCGCGGCGTGCCTGTGGGTGGCGTATGGGGTGGCAAACGGGGCGCTACCGGTGGTGGCAGCGAATGTGATTGTGGCGGCGGCGGCGATATACTCGTCGTTCCTGCGGCCGAAGGAGAGCTGAAGGGCGGTCCAGACACACTACGCCCTCGCGAAATTGGAAATTGAGTAGACCGTCCCCGAATTAACGAGGTAATCGCCCGGGGTTCCCTGGGGAACCCCGTATTTTTCGAGCTGATCGGGACAAAACCGGTTTGTGCGCGCCGTGC